>NZ_CP065425.1:921875-1229166 GCF_016772275.1 Heyndrickxia vini
CTGGCAGCTGGGGAAATTATTTAGGTATCGCAGACTTGATTTTACAAAGAAATAATGGAAAATGGGTTATCCTTCATTCTAACTCAAAAGCCGTTCCCATTTTCAAAGTAGAAAAGAAAAAAGCAAAACCATTAGTAAAGGCTGATCCGATAATTTTACAAATGGTAAAAGAAATCCATGAAAAGACTATTCAATATAGCAGAAGAATTAGCAATCAAAAATGACTCGTGACTATCGTTCTATCTTTAAAACATAGTTATGAGTCATTTGTTATATAATCGATAAAAAGTAAGAATATTTTATCGGACTTTGCTACCAATTTTGTGTTAGAGTATTAAATTATTTCATATTTGTAATTTAATGGTGATACTATAGATGTTGGATAGAAAATGTAAATGGGGGATCATGATGGGGAAAAAACTTTTTAAAACAATTGCCTCAGTTGCCGCTGCTGCGGTCATTAGTAGTGCAATACCTAGTTTTGCCAATGCTGAGGAGAATTTTGATCGGATTAAGCAAACCTATGATCAAACACAAAAAAACGCTCGCACCTTGTCTGCAACATTCAATTTAGCAAATGTATTTGATCGCCAAATTATGATTAAGACAAAAACAGCAAAGTCCGTACTTTCAAAGAAATTTGGTTTATCATTTGTTGAAAATACTAGTAGTCTCATAGGAGAAGATTTATATATTGCCAGAGTCCCAGACAAATTGAATTATGTCAGTACACTTAATAAGCTAAAAGGCTCATCTTTCATTGAAATAGCAGAACCAAATTACATACAAGATAAAGTAAGCGGGATTCCTAATGATGAATATTACCCTATGCAATGGCACTTACCAAAGATCGGTGCACCATCTATATGGCCGCTAATTCAAAACAAAAAACAAGTAACTGTAGCCGTTCTTGATTCAGGTGTGGATACGAGACATCCCGACTTAGCAGGACAATTATTGCCGGGGTATAATGTCCAAACTGGTTCAAGTGATGTTACTGATACTGTGGGACATGGAACAGCTGTAGCAGGTACCATTGCAGCGAAAATGAATAATGGAATTGGTACGGTTGGTGTGAATCCATATGCGAAAATTCTCCCAATTAAAGTAGGAGGCCAGAAAATCGCAGTATCTGATTCAATAAAAGGAATCAATTATGCAATTTCTAAAGGTGCAAAGGTCATTAATATGAGTTATGGCGGTTCATCGTATAGCGAATTGGAATTTGATGCCTTGCTTCGTGCGGCTTCTAAGGGAATTACAGTGATTGCAGCAACAGGCAATGATGGCAGAACTGTTAATTACCCAGCTGCATACCCTACCGTGTTAAGTGTTGGCTCGACTAATGAAAAGAATCAGGTTTCAAGTTTTTCAAGCAGAGGAACATTACTTGATGTAGTAGCACCAGGGGAAAACATCGGAACACTGGGATTAAATAATCAATACGGAGCAGCTGTTGGAACATCCTTTGCCGCACCGATTGTTAGTGGGATGGCATCATACATCCTGTCAGTTTCACCGAATATGCCGCCAGTTGGTGTAGAATATTTATTGGAAAAAGGGGCAACGAACTTAGCGAGTAAACCAAACATTTGGAGTACAAAAGCTGGTTACGGATTGGTTAATGGAATTAGAACATTTAATACAGATCTCCCGAATTTAAAAGGAGATATTGGGAATACACGAAGTAAAGCAAAAGCAATCTCTGTAAATAAAAAGTATACTAATAAATTTGATATTCCATTAGACAGTGACTGGTACAAATTGAAGGTCACGAAGACAATGAAAGTAAAAGTTGATTTAAGCGCTGTCCGAAATATTGATGGTCTCATCTGGTTTGACAAATATTCCAGCGGAAAGACATCAATGGAAACACTCTATAATAAAGGAAAGCTAGGAAAAGCGGAAAGCTTTACTAGAACGTTGAAACCGGGAACTTATTACTTCCAAGTAATGGAGTTCAATAATCATTGGTCGCCACAAGCTTATTCATTTAAAGTAACGAAATTAGATACAACACCACCAGCAGCACCGAAAGTAAAAAGTATTACAACTAAATCTACGAAACTAACAGGTAAAGCTGAAAAAGGTGCAAAACTAACGCTTAAAAAAGGTTCAAAAGTAATAGCAAAAGGAAAAGCTTCATCCAAATCCACCTTTTCCATTAAAATACCAAAACAGAAAAAAGGAACAATTCTTTACCTGACAGCAACTGACGCCGCAGGAAACAAAAGCAAAGCAACCAAAATCGTAGTGAAAAAGGCAAAATAAGGAAGGTTGGTACCTGGCAAGTGTCAGGTACCTTTTTTCTTTATTTTGGAAATCATAAACCTTTCCCAAAACGGTGGTATTCCATGATAAAATGATAGAATAATGGAATAGACAGAATTTCAAGTGGAGGATTCAATATGAGAAAAAGGATGTTAAGTGTAGTTGCATCTGTTGCTATTACGGCATTATTAAGCAGTATTCTGCCAACAAATGCAAATGCACAAGAAAAGATGAGTCTGAATAGGTTAAAAGCAAGTTTTTATCAACAGAAGAACAGTAGGGCCGTAACATCCACCATTAATCTTTCAAAGGTAAAAGATCGCCAAATCCTAATTAAAACAAAGGATATTAACAAAGTGTTTTCAAAATATAGTGGAATTAAACGATTAAATAGCCATGATATTTTGGAAACGAAAGATTTATATATTGTCAGAGTTCCAGAACGACTGAATTATTCTACTACCTTAAATACATTAAAAAAACTACCGTTTATCTTATCGGCCGAACCGAATTATTTGCAAGAAAGGAAGGTTAGCGCGGTACGAAAACCTAATGATCTATACTACAAAAAACAATGGTATTTAAATAAAATTGGCGTACAAGCTCTTTGGCCATTAATCAAACCAAATGCCAAGCCTGTAACAGTGGCAGTGCTCGATACTGGGGTAGATGTATCCCATCCAGATTTAAAGGGCCAACTTGTGCAAGGGTATGATATTGTCCGGCATTCGAAAAATGTAAATGACTGGGATGGTCATGGGACAGCGGTAGCGGGAACAATTGCAGCAAAAATGAATAATAAACTTGGTATTGTTGGTGTAAATCCTTTTGCAAAAATCCTTCCTGTCAGAATTGGAGGAGAGGAAATTGCTGATTCAGATTCCATTGCTGGAATTTACTATGCAATTAAACATCATGCCGATATTATTAATATGAGCTATGGTGGCTCGGAAGGCAGCGAAGCGGAATTTGATGCCATTTTGAGTGCTGCACAGCATGGAATTACGGTAGTTGCAGCATCAGGTAATGAGTACGGAGGGGAAGTTGAGTATCCGGCTGCTTATCCAACGGTCATCAGTGTTGGTTCAACGAATAATAAAAATAAGATATCTGACTTCTCTAATGTTGGTCCCCAATTAGATTTAGTCGCACCAGGTGAAAACATAAAAGTATTAGCATTGAAAAATAGATATGCATTGGAAGATGGCACATCATTTTCTACACCAATTGTCAGCGGACTTGTCTCAATCATTAAATCGATATCTCCTTCGTTAAAACCGAATATGATTGAATATATCCTTGAAAAAGGTGCCATCCCTTTATCAAAATCTGCAAGTACTTGGAATCAGAACAGTGGATATGGGATGGTGAGAGCAATCAATCCATCAAGCATCAAACTTCCTAATGTAAATGACGATGTAAGTGATGATCGTGCCAAGGCAAAAACGATTGCTTTAAATAAAACATACACGAATAAATACGATCTTCCGATGGATAGTGATTGGTATAAGTTGGAAGTGACGAAAAACATGACACTAAAAGTAGAGCTAAGTGGTGTTACTAACATGGACGGTATCGTTTGGGTAGATAAAATGTCAAAGGGAAAAGTGACAAAAGAAGAAATGCATAACAAAGGAAAACTAGGTGCAAAAGAAAGCTTCACCTATAAAGTTACACCCGGAACCTATTACTTTCAAATTTTAGAAGCCAATAATCATTGGTCAACAAAACCATACAGTTTTAAAATAAAAAAGGTGTAGTAGATATGCAAAAAAAAGTTCCTTCAGATAACTAGAAGGAACTTTTTTTTATAGCATAACTATTTCTGATTTGGAGGGTAGGCCTTCCATGAAGAAAAGTCAGGATTGTCTTTTTGAATAAGCTCACTAGGAAAGATAAATGTCCACGGTTTGCTCGTATTAGCCTTTACTTCAAAATCATCTAGTTTAAAGCCGCCAGCTGCTACTTGATCACCAGCAGCATCTTCAACAATTAATGGCAATGATTCAATTTTGATATTTTTATCAGACCCATTTCGAATAAGCAGAGTGATATGTAAATCATCAGCCTTACGATTAGCTTGTATTCCCATAAAATTAATTTCACCAGACTTAGGCGGCTGTACATTTTTCAACAACTGAGTTAATTTTTCTTTATCCTCCTCAGTAAGACTTTGCTCCCACTCTTTGGATAAATCTAACTCATGCTCTTTCTTCATTTCAAAAGCAAGTTTCCAACCTTCTTCGGGGAAAGACATGGAATAAATGTCTTCAGGGGCAAAATAGAAATGCCACGGCCGGCTGCTTCTTGGTGGAAGTTCGCCAAGATCACCTAAATCAAAGTTCTTACGGGCTAATAATTCTCCCTCAGATCCGATTAAGACAATAGGTACAGAGCTGAACTGGATACCTTTATCTAGACTGCTGCGGACAAAAGCAGTAACCAATAGACCTTCATCCTCTGTTTGATTAATTTCAATGCCGGACAATGAAATTTGATTGGGCTTTAATGGCTTATTTTCATTATTAAGGAAGCGTAGAATATACTCCTGTTCAATTGAATCCAACCATTCTGGTAAAATAGATAACTTCGTTTCTATGTCCTCATTTTCACCCACTTCGGATGATTGCTTGTTAAATAGTTCATCCGTAGAAATAATACTATCTTTTCCTTGTTTTTTCTTCTTACTGCTAAATAACATACATACACCTCCTATTTAATTTATTCTTCATCAATTGTTAAGATCGATCTCACATGATCATTTACGATTGTGCAAACTTCCTCTTCAATTTGATAGAATGTTTGCGTAAATACTTTTAATCCTTCTTTTTGATAAACGAGAATTGGATCTTCTTGACTATAACCCCTTAATCCAATGCCTTCTTTTAATTTAGTCATAGATTCGAGATGTTGGTTCCAATACATGTCAATTACATGAAGAATGTCGTATTTTATTTCAAGGAACAAGTCAGGGTTTTCTATCGACATTTCTTTTATCATTTCAATAGATGCCTCTAAATGAGTTACTAGTTGGTGTTTAAATTCATCGATATCAACTTCTAGTACATCCAAATTAAAATTGAACTCTTTTAAGCTAATTAATTGTGCTTTATGGAAGAGGTCTTCTATTTTATCGGTAGTTAGATCTTCTTGTTCAAAATATTTCTGTTTATAATAGTCGGCCATATTTTGATATGTTTTCAAAATATAATCCGATAGATTATCCGCTTCTAATACGGTATCTCTATTTTTATAAATAATATATCTTTGCTCATTAACTACATCATCTAATTTCAATGTGTATTCCCGAGCGGAATAATTGCTTCCTTCACATAATCTTTGCACACGATCAACGAATTCGTGAATGTTTTTATTTAAAATTAATCCATTTGCATCGGTTTTTAATGATTTTTTCAACTTTTCCAGTTGTTCAGCAGCGAAGCGTTCATTAATTTCATCTTCAATTGAAATGAAAAATTGACTTGAACCAGGATCCCCTTGTCTACCAGCTCTCCCTTTTAATTGATCATCGATCCGTCTGCTTTCATGTCTTTCTGTACCAATAACACAAAGACCGCCTAAATCGGCAACCCCTTCTCCAAGTTGGATATCGGTTCCGCGACCGGCCATATTAGTAGCGATGGTAATTTGATTCATTTGTCCTGCAACGGAGATAAGTTCAACCTCTTGTTCAACGCTTTTAGCATTTAATAATTGGAAAGGCAATTTAGCCTTTGACAAATACTCAGCTACAAGTTCAGATTGTTCGATGGAAGTTGTTCCGATTAAAATCGGTTGACCTGTTGCATGACGATGAGCTACTTCTTTTGTCATCGCTTCATATTTTTGTGTTATCGTTTCAAAGACAAGATCTTCCTTATCAATTCGTTGCTTCGGTTTATTAGTTGGAATTTGTACAACATCCATTCTGTACACTTGCTGGAATTCTTTTTCCTCAGATTTAGCTGTACCAGTCATCCCCGATAATATCGGATACATCCGAAAGTAGTTTTGAATCGTAACAGTCGCTTGCATTTTATTTTCTTCGGTAAGCTCTAAACCTTCTTTGGCTTCTATTGCCTGATGTAGCCCGTCACTTAAGCTTCTTCCATCCATTACACGTCCGGTAAACGAATCAATCAGTTCAATTTTTCCATCACGAATAATATAATCAACATCTTTTTTGAAGACAACTTCCGCACGCAATGATTGAATCATGTAGTGATATAGAGGCTGATGCTCTAAATCGTATAAATTATCTAGCGAAAATGTTTTCTCGATTTTCGAAATGCCATCTTCTGTGAAGTTAACCGCTTTTGTTTCTAAATCAAACATATAATCTGCTTCATTTTTCATTCTTTTGACAACTTGAGCGCAAATCGTAAATAATTCAGAATTTAGCGAAACCTTACCGGCAATAATTAACGGGGTTTTCGCTTCATCAATAAGAATACTGTCTACCTCGTCGATGATGGCAAAATGATAAGGTCTCTGAACTCTTTGGGCAGGATCTAAAATCATATGATCTCTTAAATAATCAAATCCAAATTCTGTCCCAATTCCATATGTAATGTCAGCCGCATAGGCTTCTTGCTTTTCATTAGGTGACATATCGGATAAGTTAATCCCAACCGTTAATCCTAGAAATTCATGAATTTGTCCGATAATTTCTTTATCACGCTTAGCAAGATATTCATTTACGGTAATAACATGTACACCTTTTCCTTCAAGGGCACGCAAATAACTTGGAAGAGAGGAAACAAGAGTCTTTCCTTCACCCGTAGGCATTTCAGAAATATTTCCGTCAAGCAAAGAGAGGCCACCGATTAATTGTACATCGAAGTGGCGCATGCCGAGCACCCTTTTAGAAGCTTCACGAACAACGGCAAACGCTTCCGCTTTAATATCATCAACCGTTTTATTATTGCTTAGCAGTTCTTTAAAGTAGTTCGTTTTATCCTTCAATTCTTGGTCGCTGAGCATCGCTATTTCGGCTTCATAATTATTTATTTGATCGACAACTTTTTGATATTTTTTAATCGTACGTTCTTGAGGATTGTTTATCGTTTTTTTTAGGTAGGTAATCATCTTTAATCTCCTTACATACTTGTAACCTTATTATAACACAGTTGAATAATGTAGAGAAAAGTAGAATTATATGGAAAGATTGCGAAATAGATCATATAAAGGACTAGTTTCACACCATGATTTTTGGTACTTTAGTAGTTAAAGAGTATACTGGTCCATCAACCGGAATTTAGGATAAAAAAAAAACTTAAGTAAATATTAAGAAAAAAGTAGTATTATGGTGTACAACCCTTTGCTAAGATTGTATTAGGAGAATGATTATGAATCATGTTGAAATTTTAGGTGTTCCATTTATTCATTCCACTAGAAATGAATTTGTCGATATCCTTCATCAAAGAATTAAACAACAAAAAAAGACGTTTGTCGTCACAGCTAATCCAGAAATTGTGATGATGGCTAATGAAAATAAAGGATTTATGGAATATTTGCAAGCGGCCGATTTTATTACACCGGATGGAATTGGGATTGTTAAAGCCGCCGGGTGGCTGAAGAAGCCATTACCTGAAAGAGTTCCCGGGTTTGATACGATGAAAGATTTACTGTCTCTCGCCAATGAAAATCAATATCGGGTATACTTTTTAGGTGCCAAACAAGAAGTATTAGACCAATTCATACATATTGTAAGCAATGAATATCCCAAAATGGAGATTGCAGGCTTTCGAAATGGCTTTTTTGATTTGGACAATCCACAAATTGCTGAAGAGATATGCGGACTCAAACCCGATCTTATATTCGTTGCACTTGGAGCACCAAGGCAAGAACAATGGATCTATCAAAACATTGGCAAGTTTGACAAAGGGATTTTTATGGGGGTAGGAGGAAGTTTTGATGGAATCGCTGGTGTAGTTCCGCGTGCGCCTGAAATTTGGCAGAAGTTAAACATCGAGTGGCTTTATCGTCTCATTCAACAGCCGACTAGGTGGAAACGAATGCTGGCTATCCCTCGATTTGTATTCAAAGTACTACTTCAAAAAACAAATAAAAGATAGATGCATTTATTAGCAATAAACGGGTATATCGTGAATACAATAAGAAATTAGAGAAATCTAATTGGATTGTTCAGCCTTGTTTATTTTTCTACCTCTTTATTATAGGTCTATGGTATAATTCATGTGACTTGCAAAAATTGACGATATGTATAGAAAATTAGAATAAAATTTTGCTAGAGAAAAATGAAATAAATTAGAGACTTGAAAAAAATTTTTGTACAAATTGAAAATAACAACTGGGTGTTTTCTTCCTGTTTTTATTACCTGTACATTTGGGCATTATAATGCTAAGGAGGATTTGAATGATATACTTGACGTTGTTGTTCTGTTTTATATTATCGGTATTGGTAACTCCTTTAATTGGAAGACTCGCCATTAAATTAGGTATAACAGATAAACCAAATCACCGGAAAGTTCATCAAAAAAATATGCCGCTTATTGGTGGGGTTGCAATATATATAAGCTTTGTAGTTGGATATCTTGTATTAAGACCAACGCCTGAATTGAATGATATGACGAATGTGTCGGGAATTTTTATTGGTAGTATCATTATTTTGATTACGGGAATTCTTGATGATAAATATGAACTTTCACCAAAATTAAAGCTTCTTGGGCAAATTCTCGCAGCGTTAGTTGTCGTTGTATGGGGCGGCGTGGAAGTTACTAAAATTAATCTTCCTTTTGGTGGAATTCTTTATTTCGGTTATTTCAGTATTCCATTAACGATCTTTTGGATTGTTGCGATTACAAATGCAATCAATTTAATTGATGGCCTTGATGGCTTAGCTGCGGGTGTTTCGTCCATTGCATTAATTACGATTAGCGGCATGGCGATCATCATGGGAGACATGTTCGTTGCCATTATGGGCGGGATACTATTAGCTAGCACATTAGGATTTTTACTTTATAATTTTCATCCGGCTAAAATATTTATGGGTGACACAGGGGCACTGTTTTTAGGATATATGATTGCCGTTTTATCCTTGCTCGGTTTCAAAAACATCACCTTTATCTCTTTAGTCATCCCTGTCATTATACTAGGTGTACCATTATCGGATACATTCTTTGCAATTATTCGCAGATTTTTAAATAAACAACCGTTTTCGAGTGCTGATAAATCACATTTACATCATTGTTTATTACGAGTAGGTTTTTCCCATCGACAAACCGTTTTAGTGATTTATGCGATTGCTGCACTATTTGGTTTAGCGGCAATCATCTTTTCCATGTCTACAATGTGGGGATCATTAATTATTGTTGCCGTTCTGCTTCTTGCAATTGAAATCTTTGTAGAAAGCATCAATTTAGTCGGTGAGGATTACAAACCGCTTTTAAAATATGTAAGACCGAAAAAGTCACCAAATCAGTAAAATACAATGGCCAGTACAGTCTATAAACTGTACTGGCCATTTGCTTGTCGGGACAAATCAAGGCGCTTGTGCTTTTCTTATTTGTCTAGCTCCAGCGCCTATCGACTAGAAAACTTCAGGACTTCTCCCTACGATAAGTAAAAGTCCCTCCAGTTTTTACGTCGATGAGCAAGGCGCTTACGCTTTTCTTATTTTATACATCAAATTCAAGATATAATGTTTCACCAATGGTTATTTCGCCTTGACCGTTGGTTAACTCGGTCATCCACTGCGTAAAGGTTTCGGTTTGGTCTTCCTTTACATACGTTTCGATTTCGACTTGATCGAGGTAATGAATTTCTTTTATTGAATAGATGGAGGAGCGCAGTTCGTTTTCGACTTTTCCGAGCCATGTATAATCGATTTTTGTTCGAACCGTACACATTAGTGTTCGTTCAACGACACCGGTAGCATTAATTCCTTCTGATACAGATTTTCCATATGCACGAATAAGACCGCCAGTGCCTAGTTTAATGCCGCCAAAATATCTAGTCACTACGACAACTGTATCTTTTAACTCTCGCTTTTTCAAAACTTCAAGCATCGGTACACCAGCTGTACCACTTGGCTCTCCATCATCATTTGCTTTTTGTATTTGATTTTGTTGCCCAATCATATAGGCAGAACAATTATGTGTCGCATTCCAGTGCATTTTCTTTATCTCTTGAATAAAGGCCAGTGCTTCTTCTTCGGTTGTTGCTCGACCTACATGGGCAATAAATCTTGATTTCTGTATGATGATTTCGTGTTCGCCCATACCTTTTACCGTATAATACTGCCTTAACATTTTTGCCACTCCTAACTGAACCGTTATCAATACTTTCTACTATACATAATTTACGAATTAAATTAAATCCTTCCAACTTTAATGTTCGATGAAAATACATCAGGTTTAATGATATAATTAAACGGATAGAGGAAATTCTGCGATGTTTATTGAATACATAATGGTGCCAATGAAATCCTTATTTCACCTATGAAATAACTAAAGCCAAAAGGAAGGAAAACTTTCCTATACAAAGAAAACGTGTCAATAGAACTAAATTTTTTAAAAGGAACTATGGAATTCCCAACTTATGGTTCAGGGACATTTTCCTAACTTTTCTATTGACAAACATTTCAAATAGTATCTTATCGTAAAAAGAGGTAAAATGACCCTAATATAAATTGAGTGTACGTTGGAGGAATGAGGATGGCATTAAAAAAAATTGATGCAAAGACACTTGATCAAATATTGGAAAAAATGATTGATACCGTTGATTCTAGCAAAAATGAAATCTTCCATATTGGTGAACAATGCCGTCAAGACTATGAAACTCTCTCCGATGAACTACATGAAGTTAAGATCATGGTATCAAAGGCAATTGAAGAGGGTGATGATCTAGAAATCAAAACCCGGCAATCACGTAGGCGTTTATCTGTTGTCAGCCAACATTTTCGCGATTATACAGAAGAACAAGTGCGTGATGCGTATGAAATTGCTCATAACTATCAAATGAAACTTTCAATGAATCGTGAGTTGGAAAAGCAACTCCGAAGAAGAAGGGACGAATTAGAGAGAAGGCTTATCAACCTTGAAGAAACAATTGATCGTGCCAATCATTTAGTATCACAAACAAGCGTTGTACTAAACTATTTAACAAGTGACTTAAAGGAAATAGGTACGGCATTAGAAGATGCGATAGAAAAGCAAGATTTTGGTCTTCGTGTCATTGAAGCACAGGAGGAAGAAAGAAAGCGTCTTTCCAGGGAAATCCACGATGGACCTGCCCAAATGCTTGCCAATATGCTCCTTCGATCTGATTTAGTCGAAAAAGTTTATCGTGAACAAGGAATTATTAATGCACTTGAAGAGGTACGCAGCTTAAAGAAAATGGTCCGTTCATCACTTTCAGAGGTTCGTCGAATTATCTATGACCTCCGCCCAATGGCATTAGATGATTTAGGTTTAGTGCCTACCCTCAGAAAATATCTAGAACGAACCGAAGAATATAACAATGGGATTGTTTTCCGGTTTACCAATCTGGGTGATGAATATCGACTACCATCAAAATATGAAGTGGCTTTATTTCGCTTAGTTCAAGAATCAGTTCAAAACGCAATCAAGCATGCGGACGCTACCGAAATTCAAGTGAAAATAGAAATGCGAAAAAATCGTATTTTTGTCGTAATCAAGGATAATGGAAAAGGCTTTGACGTTCGATCAAAGAAAGAAGGCTCCTTCGGAATTATGGGAATGCGAGAACGTGTTGATATCATTGATGGTCAAATCACAATCGATTCAAAGATTGGTTCGGGAACCATCGTAACCATTCAGGTGATGTTTGATCAATAAAGATAAATTTGTAAATGAAATTCATTAATTTATAGCAAGTGTAATTAACTGAAAAAACGTTTTTTAAAATAAAGGAGGAGAAAGCTTTGTCTACTAAAATTGCCATCATTGATGATCATCAACTGTTTCGTGAAGGGGTAAAACGTATTTTAGAATTTGAAAAGACGTTCGAAATTGTTGCGGAAGGTGAAGATGGAGCAAGCGCCCTGCAATTAATCGAACAAACAAAACCTGACGTAGTTTTAATGGATATTAACATGCCCAATAAAAACGGCATCGAGGCTACACGTCAATTAGTAGAAACCTATCCAGATACAAGAGTTATTATTTTATCAATCCATGATGATGAAAACTATGTTACCCATGCATTAAAAACAGGTGCCACTGGCTATCTACTAAAAGAAATGGATTCCGATGCATTAATCGATGCAGTAAAGGTCGTTGCTGAAGGCGGATCTTATTTACATCCAAAGATTACTCGTAATCTAGTAGAAGAATTTCGACGCTTAGCAAACAGACAAAGTACTGGGACAGGCTATCAACAACCAGAAGTCGTGCGACCGCTACACCTACTTACACCACGTGAATGTGAAGTACTTCAACTACTTGCTGATGGAAAAAGCAACCGTGTCATCGGAGAAACTTTATACATAAGCGAAAAAACGGTCAAAAACCATGTCAGCAACATTTTGCAAAAAATGAGTGCAAATGACCGCACACAAGCTGTCGTATCAGCAATCAAAAACGGCTGGGTTGAAGTTCGATAATAAGATGAAAACACTCTTCTTAATTTAGAAGGGTGTTTTTTTGTATGAATGCAGAGTATTCATTGGAGGGGCTATAGAGATGCTTCTGGATTCATGCAGGAAGGCAGTGGAATATTGATCGTTCCTTCTCGAATCAGGCGGATTCATGCAGAAGGGCAGTGGAATAAAGGTCGTACCTTCTCGAATCGGGCGGATTCGTGCAGGAAGGCAGTGGAAATATGGTCGTTCCTTCCCGAATCGGGCCGATTCGTGCAGGAAGGCAGAAGAATAAAGGTCGTTCCTTCTCGAATAAGGTAGATTCATGCAGGAAGGCAGAAGAATAAAGGTCGTTCCTTCTCGAATCAGGCCGATTCGTGCAGGAGGGCAGAAGAATTAAGGTCGTACCTTCTCGAATCGGGTGGATTCGTGCAGGAAAGCAGTGGAATTAAGGTAGTTCCTTCTCGAATCAGAAGAATTCATGCAATAAAAAAGTGATTTTTCGTCTTTTCCTTCTTGCATCCTTCTACAGAAAACCCCAATCCAAAAATTCCTTTTATTTTTTTGTTGACCAACCTGTATATACAAGTTATTATAAAACTATAAGTTCTATCTTGTATATACAAGTCATAAGAAGAAATGTAAGCGGTATAAAAGAGTTTGCTATTATTCTAGTTTATAAAATTGTAACCGCCTACAAATAATAAGGAAATCGTATTGTTTTCATTGAAAACAATAGCAGGAGGATGGAAGAAATGAGTGTAAAAACGTCTGCTGAGCAAATCGTGACGGCGATCGGTGGAAAAGAAAATATCGTTGCCGCAACGCACTGTGTCACACGCTTGCGTTTCGCTTTGAAAGATGAAAGCGTTGTAGATAAGGAAGCACTGGAAAATATAGACCTTGTAAGGGGATCATTTTCAGCAAATGGCCAGTTCCAAGTGGTCATCGGTCAAGGAACGGTCGATAAAGTATATCAGGAAATGGTGAAACTTACGGGAATTGGTGAATCTTCAAAAGAAGAGATAAAAGACGCTGCGTCCCAGAAGTTAAATCCAATTCAGCGTGCAGTTAAAACGCTTGCTGATATTTTTATCCCAATCCTACCGGCAATTGTAACAGCCGGTCTCCTAATGGGAATCAATAATATTTTGACAGGGCAAGACATTTTCTTTGATAAAAAATCACTTGTTGATGTGTATCCACAGTGGAAAGATTTTGCTAGCATCATTAACTTAATTGCCAATACAGCCTTTACCTTTTTACCTGGCTTAATTGGTTGGTCAGCAGTGAAAAAATTTGGTGGGAATCCGTTATTGGGGATTGTACTCGGTTTAATGCTTGTTCATCCGGACCTACTTAACGCATGGGCGTATGGATCAACAAAAGAGATTCCTACTTGGAATTTATTCGGTTTAGACATTCAAAAAGTTGGTTATCAAGGTCAAGTATTGCCAGTATTAGTTGCATCCTATGTACTTGCAAAACTAGAAATATTCTTGAAAAAGCGAATTCCGGATGCTTTTCAACTGTTACTCGTTGCACCGATTGTTTTATTAATTACCGGTTTTCTATCATTTATCGTTATTGGACCAATTACATTTGCGATTGCGAATGTCATCACAGATGCAGTAGTTGGCATTTTCCACGCTGCACCGGCATTAGGTGGACTGATCTATGGTTTGCTTTACGCACCTTTAGTTATTACAGGTATGCACCATACATTCCTAGCTGTTGACTTACAATTAATCGGATCAACAGGTTCTACATTCCTTTGGCCAATGTTGGCGTTATCAAATATTGCGCAAGGAACTGCAGCGCTAGCTATGATGTTTGTGACAAGAGATGAAAAGTTAAAAGGATTATCCTTAACATCAGCGATTTCAGCTTATTTAGGAATAACAGAACCAGCGATGTTTGGAGTAAACTTACGCTTCCGTTTTGCTTTCATCGCAGCAATTATCGGTTCTGCCATTGGCGGCATGTTTATTACATTAAATGGTGTAAAAGCGGCATCTGTTGGTGTCGGTGGGTTACCGGGATTCCTTTCGATCTTCCCGCAAAATTGGGGAGCATTCTTTATCGGTATGGGAATTGCTATCGTCATCCCATTTGTCCTTACAATCGTATTCGCGAAATTAAGAAAAACAAAGTAATTTTTTAAGAGGGGGTCTCGGGTGGTACTTGAGACACCCTTATCCTATTTATTCTATGAAAAAGTGGTGATTGTAGATGAAACAACCTTGGTGGAAGAAAGCAACTGTATATCAAATCTATCCGAAAAGTTTTTATGATACTACTGGAAGTGGTGTTGGTGATCTTCAAGGGATAATTAAAAAGTTAGATTACTTGAAAGAACTAGGAATTGATGTTATTTGGTTAACTCCAATTTATAGTTCCCCGCAAAATGATAATGGATATGACATTAGCGATTACTATGAAATTCATGAACCATACGGAACGATGGAGGATTTTGATTCACTCCTAGAAGAAGCACATTCTCGTGGAATAAAAGTCATTATGGACATCGTTGTCAATCATACGTCAACCGAGCATAAATGGTTTAAAGAAGCACGTTCATCAAAAGATAATCCATATCGTGATTTTTATATTTGGAAGGAACCAAATCCTGATGGAAGTAAGCCGAATAATTGGGAATCGAAATTTGGCGGATCCGCCTGGGAACTAGATGAGAAAACGGGTCAGTATTTTCTTCACTTATATGATGTCACTCAAGCGGATTTAAATTGGGAAAACGAGAGCGTACGCAAAGAAGTCTATAAGATGATGAACTATTGGTTTGAAAAAGGAGTAGATGGTTTTCGCTTAGATGTGATTAATGTAATCTCGAAAAATCAAGACTTTCCTAATGATTCAACTGGGGACGGCCGGAAGTTTTATACGGATGGACCACGCGTACATGAATTTTTACATGAAGCGAATCGTGAAGTTTTTTCTAAACATGATGCACTGACAGTAGGCGAAATGTCGTCAACATCGATTGACCATTGCATCAACTATTCAAACCCAGAACGTAATGAATTAAGCATGACTTTTAATTTTCACCATTTAAAAGTGGATTACGCACATGGTAATAAATGGACGGTAGCTGATTTTGATTTTATAAAATTAAAACAAATTCTCTCTGAGTGGCAAACCGAAATGTATAAGGGTGGCGGATGGAATGCGCTATTCTGGTGTAATCATGACCAACCGCGAATTGTCTCACGATATGGGGACGATGGCGCGTATTGGAAAGAATCAGCGAAAATGCTCGCAACGACGCTTCATTTGATGCAAGGAACTCCTTATATTTATCAAGGGGAAGAAATCGGGATGACCAATCCGAAGTTTCAGCGGATCGAGGAGTATCGGGATGTAGAATCTTTAAATGCCTATAAAAAATTGCATGAACAGGGATTATCGGAAGAAATGATTATTTCAATTTTACAAGAAAAATCCCGTGATAATTCCCGTACCCCAGTCCAATGGACAAGTGACGTAAATGCTGGATTTACGGAAGGAACCCCTTGGATTAACTTAGCACCAAATTATAAGGAAATAAACGTAGAACGTGTACTGCAAGACAAAGATTCAATCTTTTACCATTATCAAAAACTGATTCAATTGCGGAAACAATACGAGATTATTACGGATGGTGAATACGAGCTTATTTTAGATAATCACCCAAGCATTTTTGCTTATTTGCGCAACGGCAATAACGAGAAGCTGCTTGTCATCAATAATTTCTCCGGAAAAGAGACAAGCTTTGAATTATCGGAAGATGTTCAAATAGAAGGATATTCAAGTGAGATTTTATTATCCAATTATTCGGACTCGAATCCTCACTTTCAACAGGTACAATTACGTCCTTATGAGTCTATCGTGTATCACCTGAAGAAATAGACATTGTTTAAACAGATAAATATTTGTACAATATCATTGAATGTTTGCAAACATAGTGGGTGATATTGATGCGTGAAAATAAATTTTTAGCAATCTATGATGATTTAGTAGAACAAATCCAATCAGGTGAAATCAAACCAAGCACGAAGCTTCCATCGGAAAATGAGATGGTCGAGCAATATGGGACCTCTCGTGAAACTGTACGGAAAGCATTAAATCTTTTGTCGCAAAACGGATTCATTCAAAAAATAAAAGGCAAAGGATCATTTACGCTTGATGTTAGAAAATTTGATTTCCCTGTTTCTGGTTTGGTCAGCTTTAAAGAATTGGTAGACAAAATGGGGAAACCATGGAAAACAATCGTATACGAAATGGCATTGGAGAAACCAAACTCCTATATTCAAAAACAATTGAATATAAAGGCGAATGAACAAGTATGGAAAATTGCCCGTGCACGGGAATTAGACGGGGAACGGATTATTCTTGATAAAGACTATGTCTGCCAGTCATTTGTTCCCACATTATCAATGGAAACATGTGAAGGATCCCTATTTTCCTATTTTGAAGGTGAGCTTGGGCTAAAAATCAGCTTTGCCAAAAAAGAAATATCGGTAGACGAGCCAACAGAAGAGGACTATAAATACTTAGATTTAAAAGACTACAAACACATCGTCGTCGTCAAAAACTACATCTACCTGGAAGACGCCAGTCTCTTCCAATACACCGAATCTCGTCACCGACTCGACAAATTCCGCTTCGTCGACTTCGCCCGAAGAGGCCACTAAAGCATCTGCACCCTCAAACCCGCAGATGCTTTTTTGCATACCTCCAACAAGGTGCCAGGCACCATTTATACACAAATTCGTATAAATATTTATAATACTGCATAAATGGTGCCTGGCACCATAAATTTGTAGTATTTTCTACATATGGCTGTAGTTTGTTGTAGGTTGGGGTGATTTTCTTTAAAATAAGGGAATAGTGAACTATATTTATTTTTGGAAGGTCGTGTATTATGAAAAGGTTAAATAAATGGATGTTATTTTTGGTTATCATGTTGGTTGGTTCAATCCTACTTGCCGCATGTGGGAAGGATGAAAACACGGATAAGAAAACTGAAACGAATACAGCGACAGAAAGTCAGAAACAAAATCAACAAACACCTCCGAACGAATCTACTGTTTCTGATGCTGCACCACCGATAAAGGAAGCGGATAATCTTCCAGCCGAGGAGAAAAAGGCGTTGTTGGCAGTTTTAGATCAGCATATCTCTAGTTTCAATAAAAAAGACTTATCAGGATATATGGATACCGTTTCAAAAAATCCAACTTCGTTTAAATACGATGAAGAAAAAAAC
Organism: Heyndrickxia vini; assembly: GCF_016772275.1. NCBI lineage: Bacteria > Bacillati > Bacillota > Bacilli > Caryophanales > Bacillaceae > Heyndrickxia > Heyndrickxia vini. The sequence goes on from NZ_CP065425.1 coordinate 939,974, forward strand.
TATATGAAAAATATTTTTGATACGATGAATATTCAAATGAAGCCGGAGAATGTTGTAATCATTGACTATAAAAAAACAGAAGCGAATCTTTTTACACAATTGAAAACAATTGTTTCAGAAAAAGGAAAAAAGAAGAAAAAGATAGAAAAAGTTAGTCGTCAAATCAATACGTTCCGAAAAGAAGACGGTAAATGGAAGCTTATCGCAACCTATGCAATGGAAACAAAATAAAAACACCTAAGCATATTTTCAAAACAAAAAATCATTCTACTGTACGTTGATGAACTAGTTTTAGAGGTTTTTTCTATTCAACTCCAACAAATTTTGTGAAAGCTTCGACTAAAAAACTTGCATGGAATTTTTTTTCTTTTATAATGAAAGTATTGTGAAAAAAAGTTTGAAAGGCGGCATATGACATGCAAATCGGTATGGTTGGTTTAGGAAAAATGGGCTATCAGCTTTCATTAAACCTAATTGAAAAAGGATATAAAGTATCAGCATATGATGTTAATAAAGAATCGGTCGATAATATTTCTAAAGATGGTGGACAAGGGGCACACACATTAGAAGAGCTTGTTCAACAACTTGAAAGCCCACGCAAACTATGGATGATGGTTCCAGCTGGAGACATTACGGAACAAGTGTTCAATCAGTTGCTTCCATTGTTAGAAGAAGGCGACATTCTCATTGATGGCGGAAACGCTCATTATAAAGATTCACTTCGTCGTCACGCTGCTTCAAAAGAAAAAGGTGTTTACTACCTTGACTGTGGGACAAGCGGTGGTGTCGAAGGTGCACGCTATGGCGCATGTACAATGATTGGTGGAGATAAGAAAGCTTTCGCGCAAGTCGAAAAAGTCTTCGAAGACATCTCTGTTGAAAAAGGGTATTTATACACAGGTGAAGCAGGAAGCGGACACTTCCTTAAAATGATCCACAATGGTATCGAATACGGTATGATGCAAGCAATTGCTGAAGGCTTTGATATTTTAGAAAAAAGTCCATTCGATTACGACTATGAAAAAGTGTCAACCGTTTGGAACCACGGGTCTGTTATCCGCTCATGGCTAATGGAATTAATGGAAAATGCTTTCTCTAAAGACAGCAAATTAGATAAAATCAAAGGTGTTATGCAATCATCTGGTGAAGGGAAATGGACAGTTGAAACAGCTCTTGACTTCCAAACCGCTGCACCGGTTATCGCTTTATCATTAATGATGCGCTATCGTTCCCTTGAAGACGATACATTTACAGGAAAAGTAGTCGCTGCACTCCGCAATGAATTCGGCGGCCATGCTGTTGTAGAAAAATAAATGTAATTACCGAGGCACTTAGGAACGCACCTAAGTGTCTTTTTATTTTAGATGATCAATGACGTAAGAATTTTTTACATATTAATAATTCCCCCTTAAATGCCTTTCCAAATCGTCCAATTTTTTATAAAATGAAAGCAAACGAAATTAAGGATGATAGATAAACAATGAAAACTGCCATAGTGACAGACAGTACGGCTTATATTCCGAAGGATATTCGTGAGAAGCTGAATATACATATGATCCCTCTTAGCGTCGTTATCGGCGGCGAAACGTATGAGGAAGAAGTTGACTTAAACGCCGAACAATTCTATGAAGAATTAAAACGAAAAGACCGCTTTCCTACCTCATCACAACCACCGTCTGGAAAATTCGTTGCCCTTTTTGAAAAATTAGCGAAAGACCACGATGCAATTATTAGTATCCATCTTTCAAGCGGCATTAGCGGCACCTATCAAGGAGCAATCACAGCAGGAACGATGGTTGAAGGTGTCAAAGTGTATGCATACGATTCCGAAATTAGCTGCATGGCCCAAGGCTTTTATGCAATAGAAGCAGCAAAAATGGCAGCGGAAGGAAAACAACCTGAGACAATCATCAATCGTCTAGACGAAATGAAAGCGTCACTACGAGCGTATTTCATGGTTGATGACCTTTCCAATCTCCAAAGGGGTGGACGTCTCACAAGTGCCCAAGCCATCATTGGAAGTTTGCTGAAAGTCAAACCTTTGCTCCATTTTGTTGATAAAGTAATCGTGCCGTTTGAAAAAATTCGCACGCGCAAAAAAGCAATGAATCGAATTGCTGAGTTAATTGGTGAGGATGCATCAAAAGGCACGTCACTGCAAGCATCAATCATTCATGCGAATCGCATAGAAGATGCCAAGGAATGGAAAGCTGAACTTGAACAGCTTTATCCAAATGTCGACTTTTCAATTAGCTACTTCGGTCCCGTTATTGCAACTCACCTTGGTGAAGGCGCAATGGGATTAACTTGGACAATTAAATAGCAGATGACGCCATTCAGAATAGAATGGCGTCCTTTATAAGGAGTGAACCATTTGTCAGCAGAATTTTCCCCTGAATTACAAACCTTTCTCACTGGCCGCAAACTTCTCCAAAATGAAATCCCTTACCCGCAAGAATTAATCACTCTGCACGGAAAAAATAACTTTATCTCATCAACCCCAGGAATAACGAAGCAGAAATGTGAACGCTGCGGCAACACAGCTGCCCATCTATTCGCCACGTTTCCTTGTGCAAAATGTCAAAAAACATGCACCTATTGTCGCAACTGCATCATGATGGGACGAGTATCAACTTGTACGCCTTTATATCAATGGACAGGTCCAGACCCTACCATTCAAACAGAAGAATCCCCACTCCAATGGGACGGCACACTTTCTCCGGGTCAACAAACCGCCTCACAAAAAGTGAAAACCGCCATCCAAACCCAGTCCGAACTCCTTGTCTGGGCTGTATGTGGGGCAGGAAAAACAGAAATACTTTTCGAAGGCATAAATGAGGCTTTGAAACAAAACATGAGAGTCTGCATTGCCACACCCCGGACAGATGTCGTTCTCGAACTTTCTCCTCGATTGCAAAAAGTTTTTCCAACCATCGAAGCTGCAGCCCTTTACGGAGGAAGTGAAGACAGACATAAATTTTCTCCTCTTACAATCGCAACGACGCACCAATTATTCCGTTTTTACGCAGCCTTTGATGTGATCATTGTTGATGAAGTGGACGCCTTTCCATACTCCTATGACCACACCCTCCAATTTGCCGTGGAAAAATCCGCAAAAAAAACAGCCGCCAAAATTTATTTAACGGCAACACCGAATGAAAAGTGGCAGAACGAATGCCAAACGGGAAAACGTTCATTTATCACAATCCCAGCCCGATTCCATCGCCACTCCTTACCCGTACCAACATTCACATGGTGTGGAAATTGGAAAAAATCATTTGAAAAAGGAATCATCCCAACCCCAATTGAAAAATGGACAAAAGAAAGAATACAAAGGGGAAAACAAGCACTTATTTTTCTTCCAAACATCAAACTTATGGAAAAGACCGCTCCCCACTTTCGAAAACTCCATCCAAACATCGAATCCGTCCATGCAGAAGATCCAAATAGGAAACCCAAAGTCGAGAGAATGCGCAAAAAGGACACGCAAATCCTTCTCACGACAACTATTCTCGAAAGAGGCGTCACATTTCCGAATATTGATGTTGCAGTTGTAGGAGCAGAAGATGGTATTTTTACCGAAGCCGCCCTCGTGCAAATTTCCGGTCGCGTAGGAAGAAGTTCACAACATCCAACGGGAAACATCACGTTTTTCCACCACGGTCGCACAAGGGCGATGAACAAAGCATACAACCACATTATCCAAATGAATAAAGAAGCGAAAGAAAGGGGCCTAATCGATGTCTGATCATTGTTTAAATTGTCATCTCGCAATTCCATTCGAACTCACCTGGCAATCATTATTCAAACAGCTGCCACCTACCTATTTATGTAAAGACTGCAGCATGCAATTGGCACCTATTCACCCGCCAATATGTCAAAAATGCTGCCGCCCGCTTAAAAAACTTTCAAAAGACTTTATTAAAGGGGATGTATGTCTCGATTGCTATCGCTGGGAAAATGATGCGAACTGGGCATCTATTCTTGATAAAAATATTTCATTCTATGAATACAATGATTTTTTAAAAGAACTGCTCGCGCGTTTCAAATATCGCGGCGACTATGTATTAGCAAAAGTTTTTTCGCAAAAAATCAAAGAAAAACTAGAACAAATCAGTTACGATGCAATCGTCCCCATCCCACTTAGCAATGAACGACTTCTTGAACGAGGCTTCAACCAATCCACCGCATTAGCGAGCGAAGCAAACGCAAATGTTGCTTATCTCCTAACAAGAGTACATTCCGAAAAGCAATCAAAAAAATCCCGTCACGAACGAATTCATCTCCAACAAGTTTTCAATCGAAAAGATGACACTGAACTGGAAGGGAAAAATCTTCTCCTCATCGATGACATTTACACAACGGGCTCAACATTGAGGCATGCGGCAAAAATATTAAAAGAGGCAGGTGCAAAAACTGTTACTTCCATTACAATTGCTAGAGGTTAAGTATTAACAAATACTAGTATCATCCGATATAATAAATATATTAGTGATCAGTAGGAGGAGAAACCGGATGGCAGATTTAAATAACTGTCCGAAATGCGGAGCATTGTATATCAAAAACAGTGTTCGTGATGTCTGTGAGAAATGCTATAAAGAAGAAGAAAAACGATATGAAATTGTTTATAAATTTTTAAAAAAACGCGAAAACCGCTCAGCTACTAAAGATACCGTTGTTGAAGAAACCGGAGTAGAAGAAGAATTACTATATAAATGGGTCCGCAAAGGCCGTCTCCAGCTCGCACAATTCCCTAACCTTGGATATCCATGTGCAAAATGTGGAACAATCATAAGAGAAGGAAAACTCTGTGCAAATTGCACCGGAGGCATCCTAAATGACCTACAACTACATGAAAAAGAAGAAAAACGCAAAGAACAAATCCAAAAACGTACCTACTATAGTCAGTAACAATTAACAAAAAAATCCAAACGCTCCGTTTGGATTTTTGACTAAATGGGAAAAATCAACTATAAAACTTTCACGATAATAGCCGATATAATTAATATAGGATAAAAATACGTTCGAACGAAAGGAGCGTAATCAATGAAAATTAATAACATTGGAAACCACGGAATCAATCCATATAAAAAGCAAATGAATAAAATGGATCAAGTAAATAAGAGCGGAAAACCAGTCGATAAAGTTGAAATTTCCGGAGCGGCAAAAGAAATGCAAGTATCTTCGATAGAGCAAGCACGCCGCGCTAAAGTCGAGCAATTGAAAACCCAAGTCAAAAATGGACAATATGAGCTTAATCCTGAACAAATCGCTAAAGGTATTATGAACTTCTATCGTGGCGTATAGAAAGGAGGCATTTCCATGTCTACAGAAACACTAATCGATAGCTTAGAAAAGCTTCAAAAACTTCATGAAAAATTATATGAGCTATCAGTAACAAAAACAGAAGTGATTAAAAATAACGATATGGAAGGTCTCCAACAATTATTAAAAGACGAACAAACTTATGTCGCTGCTATCAATACTATGGAAGTTAAACGTCAAGAAGCAGCAATACAATTGCTCGGAAAAGAAACGGAAATAACAATTGCGGACTGTATCAAAGCAGTACCGGAACTTGAAAAAGAACAACTAAGAACATTACAAACAACAATTACGTCAATTATCGATAAATTAAAGGATCAAAATGAACTGAATCAAATGCTCATTCATCAATCATTACAGTTTGTTAATATGACCTTGAGTATGATCCAACCGAAACATGAATCAATCAATTATGGCAGACCTGATCAAAAACAGACGAAGAACTCAGGAATCTCCATGTTTAATTCAAAGGCTTAGATGATCGGAACAAAACGGAGGTAACGAAATGATTTCTACATTTCATGGACTAGAAACAGCAAAGCGTGGAATGAATACCCAACAATCCGCCTTATATGTAACAGGGCAAAATATTTCAAATGCCAATACACTTGGCTATACACGCCAGCGCATCAATTTCGAAGCAACGGAAGCATACCCTTCAGCATCGATGAATCGCCCGCAAATTCCCGGACAAATGGGAACAGGTGTAACCGCAGGATCTGTACAGCGTGTACGTGAATCTTTTCTCGATCTTCAATACCGTGGCGAAAACAATAAACTCGGTTATTGGAATTCAAGAGCGGACTCATTAGCAAAAATGGAAGACATTATGAACGAACCAAGTGATACCGGACTTTCCTCAGCACTGGGCCAATTCTGGCAATCACTACAAGATTTAAGTGTGAATCCTGAAAATGACGGGGCGCGTTCGGTGGTTCTTCAGCGGGGACAAGCCGTGTCCGAAACATTCCGCTACTTAAGTGATTCAATTTCGGGAATTCAAGACAATATCGGAAATGAAATCGGTGTATCTGTTAAAAATATCAATTCCATATTGAAGCAAATTAGTGATGTCAATAAACAAATTTCTGAGGTAGAGCCACACGGTTATTTGCCAAATGATTTGTATGATGAACGTGACAGATTAGTAGACGAGTTATCTACTTATTTTAATGTAAAAGTAGAAGTGAAACAAAGCGGTGGAAAACCATCCCCACTTGCAGAAGGAATCTATGATATTAAATTAACAAACCCAAACGGACAAGAAATTTATCTCGTTCAAGGATCAAACTATAACTCAATCGGAATCGATGGTGGTACAGATAGCGATGGAGACGGTTCCAAAGACCAGCCACCAAAAGATGGTTTAATTGGTGCGCTGTTAATAGGCGGTACAACAGTGAATATCGCCAATGCAAACGGTGTTGTTGGTCTCTCTCAAGGGAAACTAAGAGGGTTAATCGAGAGTTACGGTTATCAATACACAACAAAAGATGCAGGTGGTAATGACATTACAAAAGAAGTCGGAATTTATCCGGATATGCTTGATCAATTAGATAAACTTGCCTTCACGTTCGGAACTATTTTTAATGAAGTACATAAACAAGGCTACGATTTAAATGGAGAGCATCCAACAGAAGATTTCTTTGTAGGATTAACTGATGGCAATTATAAAGGTGCAGCCGCAAAAATCCAATTAAACGACAAAATGACGAATAGCATGCTGGCAGCTTCCTCCGCAGTAAATGCTGACGGCAAAGTTGAATCAGGGAATGGGCAAAATGCAATCAACCTTTCAAAAATACAAGGTATGAATATAGCTGATTTGATCAAAGGTCCCGTTTCACTTGAAGGTGGATTAGTAATAGATTTATCAGGTAATCCTCCAAAACTTCCATTTGATTCAGGAACAATTAGCTCTAACTACCAAGCCATCATCGGTAAACTCGGTGTTGATGCCCAACAAGCGAACCGTTTAACATCGAATAGTGCAACACTGCGACAAACAGTCGATGAAAATCGTCAATCCGTAAGTTCGGTATCCATTGATGAGGAATTTATTAATATGATTAAGTTCCAGCAAGCATATAATGCTTCTGCACGAAATATCACAATCGTCGACGAAATGCTAGACAAAATCATCAACGGCATGGGCCTTGGTGGAAGATAAGGAGAGTAATAGACTATGCGTGTCACACAATCCATGCTTTCTAATAACTTTTTAAAAAATATAAGTAATAGCTATGAAAAAATGGGGAAAATCTCCGAACAAATGCAAACTCAGAAGAAAATTACCCGTCCTTCAGATGATCCTGTTGTAGCAATGAAGGGGATTGCCTATCGGACAAGCTTAACTGAAGTCCAACAATATAAACGGAATTTTGGAGAAGCTCATAACTGGATTGATAACTCAGACGCTGCTATGGATCAAGCAACAAAGGCATTGCAACGGATTCGTGAACTAACACTTCAAGCAAATAACGGAACACTAGAGGGAGACCAACGAAATTCAGTTGCTAAAGAAATTGAACAATTACGTGATCAATTAAAAGAAGTGGCAAATACAAAAGTTGGCGATAAATATTTATTCAATGGTGCTGATACATTAAATGCTCCAGTTGGAGATATATCCGGCACTAAACTAGATTCTAACGGAAATCCTATATATGAAGTGTCGAAGAATGACACTCCTGTTAAGCTAGAATTATCAAAAGGTGTTTATATTCAAGTAAATTCAAGAGGAAAAGAAATATTTTCGGAGGATTTATTTAAAAATCTAAACTCCCTTATAGAAAAATTAAGTCCTGATAAAACAGATGTAGACTTAGGAGACGATATAAAAAATCTTGATAGTAATATCAACACATTACTTAATGAACGCGCTACAATTGGAGCACGTAGTAACAGACTTGAATTAATGGAAGATCGGATTGATCAACAAGAAGTCAATGCAACTAAGCTCATGTCTGAAAATGAAGATGCGGATATGGAAAAGGTAATTACAGATTTAATTACGCAAGAATCCATTCAAAGGGCTTCATTGGGAATGGGAGCGAGAATCATTCAACCAACTTTACTTGACTTTTTAAGATAACAATTATTATGACCTAATGTTAATACAATTAAATGTAAATTAATAATATAGGATCTGACTCCTTTAGACTTATACTTAGGATCTGCCCCAAAAGGTTAGATCCTTTTTTACTAGAGGTGAGAAAAATGAATTTTCCACAAATCCGTTTACAATCTCAAACGGCACAAATTGAGCTAACAACAAATCCAGCAAAACAATCTATTGAACAGCCCGGACCTGATTTAGATCTTCAGCAGCCACCAGCGGAATTACATATCACAAGAACTCCTGGAGCTCTCTCAATTGATCAAACCGAAGCGAGAGCTGACGTTGATTTGAAATCAATTAGAAGAAGAGTAGAGGAATTTGCACAAAATGGCTATCAAGAATGGTTGAATGGGATTGCAAGACGATCCCAAGAAGGCAAAGAGCTTATGAGAATAGAAAATGGTGGTAATGCTATAGCAAGTATTGCTAAACAAAACGGAAAGCTTTTCAAAACCTATGATTTTAACATTGGATATGTTCCTAAGGCAGGGAGTGTAAAGATTAATTACGAGCCAACAAAATTAGATATCCAATGGGATATTAATAAACCAATTAATAATACAAAAGCAAGGAAACCAATCATTGATTATCAACCAGGAACCGTTAATATAAGGATGAAGCAATATCAAGATTTACAAATTGATTTTGCAAATTTAAAATATGTTGGAATCAATTATGAACAGGAAATTTAGGAGTGGTACGATGAAAATTCAAACGAAATATCATGGTGAAATAGAAATCCAAGATAAAGATATCCTCCACTTTATAAAAGGAATTCCAGGATTTCTTGATGAAAAGAGATTTATCTTTTTATCTTTACCTGATCAAACAGTTTTCACTATAATGCAATCGGTTAAAACACCAGAACTCGCATTTGTGTTAACGAGTCCATTTAGTTTTATTGGAAATTATGAATTTAGCCTTGACGAAGGAACAATCGAACAACTTTCAATAGACAATCATGAAGAAATTAGTGTATTTGCTATTGTTACTGTGCATGATCCATTTGAAAAAACAACCGCTAATTTGCAAGCACCGATAGTACTTAATGAAAAAAATAACAGAGCAAAGCAAGTAATCTTAAATGATACACAGTATAATATTAAACATTCGCTATTTGAGCAACCAATAAAGGGGTGAGACTATGCTTGTTCTATCAAGAAAAAAAGGAGAGACAATTCAAATAGATAGTAACATCGAAATCACCATCACTGCAATTAAAGGTGATCAAGTCAAAATTGGTATCAGTGCACCTAAAAACATAGAAATTCATAGGAAAGAAGTTTATACAGAAATCCAATCCGAAAATGCAGAAGCATCTAAGGACATCAAGCATTTACTTTCACTTCTACCAAAAACAAAAATAGAATAATTTTTTATGAAAAACTATTAAACCTCCACAAAACCTGTCGATATAAATAATGTAAGCGAGAAATGAAAGGTCGGCCGACTTTCATTTTTTCTTAAAAATCTTAACAGTTCACAAGGACGTGAACTTCAAATTCAAGGAGGAAATAATAATGCAAATTAATCACAATATTGCAGCGTTAAATACTTTTAACAGATTAAATAGCGCTACTAATGCTCAATCTAAATCAATGGAAAAATTGTCATCTGGTCTTCGTATCAACCGTGCTGGTGACGATGCTGCAGGACTAGCAATTTCTGAAAAAATGCGTGGACAAATCCGTGGTTTAGATCAAGCTTCTCGTAATGCTCAAGATGGTATTTCATTAATTCAAACTGCAGAAGGTGCATTAAACGAAACTCATGACATCCTTCAACGTATGCGTGAACTTGCAACACAAGCTGCAAACGATACAAACGTTGAGTCAGATCGTAATGAAATTCAAAAGGAAATCAATGCCTTAACTTCTGAAATCAACCGTATTGGTAATACAACAGAATTCAATACTCAAAAGCTTTTAAATACTTCTGGTGGAACTGGATTCTCTGCAAAATTACAAATTGGTGCGAACAATGGTCAAAGTATGACAATCGAAATTAAAGATATGCGTGCAGCAGCTCTAGGTCTTGAGTCTGATACTGCAGGAGCAAGCCACGGAGCAGGTGATTCAGTTTCTAATCTAACTGATAAAACTGCTGTAACTGGTGCAGTATATACTTCTGGTTCTGCCGGTGTAAGTAATGGAACAACAAATACTAATGATCGCTTTGGATTAGATGTATCTACGGCTGATCATGCATCTGCAGCAATCGAAGCTATTGATAACGCAATCGAAACAGTATCAGCACAACGTTCTAATCTTGGTGCATTCCAAAACCGTTTAGAGCACACAATTAATAACTTAGGAACATCTTCTGAAAACTTAACAGCTGCGGAATCTCGTATCCGTGACGTAGACATGGCGAAAGAAATGATGAATCAAACTAAGAATTCAATCCTTTCTCAAGCTGCACAAGCAATGTTAGCTCAAGCTAACCAACAACCACAAGGTGTTCTTCAATTACTTCGTTAATTGATGATATTCTTTTGAAAAGCCTCATTTTTATGAGGCTTTTCTTTTTTTTGTTATTCCGCTTTATTCTATCTGCTAGAAGATAGACTGTTACATTGGTATTTTATGGGGTGTTTGCTGAACAATTAAATATTCTAATGTTATTGACGATATAAATAGTAGTTAATAAGAATTTGATATAATATAAATAAATCACTTTCTGAGTTTAGGTTAAATGAAGTGATATGGAGGTTAATTATGCAAGTAAATATTTTAGGAGATACATTTTTCTATAAGAATCCTGAAGAATTGAATGATATTTTAAATAAAATAAACCAACTAACTAAAAGAAAAAAACTAATTGTTAGTCACTATATTATTGATGGAACCGAAATTTTTAAACCTTTAGAGGAATTTTTTTTGGAGGAAGGGTTTGAAAAAACAAAAGATGTAACAGTAGTTGCGTATACAGAAAGAGAGTATATAATTCATATAATGAAAGAGGCAAGCGATTACTTGGACAGAGCAATCCCTGCGTTAAGTAGCTTAAATACTTCCCTTTTTCATAACGAGGGTAATAATAAATGGATTCATTTTCAAGAATTTATTGAAGGTATGCAATGGCTAGTAAGTGTAATACATTTATACAAAAAAAGTGATTTATGGGATGATAATTGTAATGAATATCTTCTGATTTTAAATAATCTTCAAGATCAATTGAAAAGTTTATTAATTTCACTTGAAAAGCAAGATATCACTCTTTTAACAGACATAATAGATTATGAAATTATACCAGTATTACATTCCTTAAAAAAACAATTACAAATAACTTTAATTAATTCTAAGTATATAGAACAATAATACTAAAACTATTTTTATAAAAATGATTCATTAGTTTATTGGAAGTTTTGAAAAGAGGAAGTTATCAAATGTTAAACGTTAATAAACAAATAATAAATAATATGAATAAAGAGCTCCTTGTAACTTTAGAAAGTCAACAAGAAATGGAAGGATTACTAAAAGTAAAAGCAAAAAATGGCCTACCTACACTGTCAATTGCCAGAAAGGATAAGCAGTTATTTATACATAGTTCCTATAATCCAGAAAAAGAAGGATTAGCAATAAGTGAAGGATTGGAAATATCTGATGGAGCACCTATTATTTTTTTGGGGCTTGGTTTAGGTTATCATCTTCCTTTTATTATTGAAAAATTTAGACCGAAATATTATTACTTTATTGAACTACTTCCTTCGATTTTAAATTGTTCATTAGAGAATATTGAATTAAAAAAACCAATATATAATCGACTCGTTAATATATTTCTAACCAATTTAGAAAAAAATATTGATGAAATTATTACAACCATTTTGGGTGAATCCAATGTTCCACCTAAGTTGGTTATCTTACCTAGTTATCAAAGAATTTTTCCAAAAGAAATAAATCAATTCCTAACAACTTACCAACGTTTGGTTACTAATAAATATGATCAAGTGGCTTCAGACTATACCTTTCAAAAACTATGGGGATTAAATAGTATGAACAATTTCCCAATTATTTTAGAAACACCAAATCTATTTTTAAATTTTGATAGAAAATTATTTAAGGGTAAACCAGCAATAATTGTTGGGGCGGGACCTTCATTAGCTAAGGAAATTGATAATTTAAAAAGAATTCAAGTAGAGAAATCAGCTTATATTTTTGCAGTGGGATCGGCAATAAATGCATTAATTGAATATGGTATTCGCCCGCACGCAACAATTGCATATGATCCCAAAAAGGAAAATCGAAGAGTGTTTGAGAAAATTAAACAAAAAAATATAAGAGATATTCCACTTATATTTGGTTCTACTATAGGGTCTGACAGTTTAATTGACTATCCAGGAGAAAAAATTCATTTTATTAACAGTCAAGATTATCTTAATCCTTTTTTACTTTCTTCTGACGAGGATAAGGATATTAAAGTAATTAATGATGGTCCGACGGTTACAGTTGTGGCATTGGATATACTCAGTCAACTTGAATGCAATCCAATTATACTAGTAGGGCAAAATTTGTCATTTGAAAAAAATGCCCGATATGCAAAAGGTATACAATATAAGCCAGGTTCTGCTGGAGTGAGTGTTGGTCCAACTAAAATATATCATGTTGAATCTGTTACTGGAGAAAAACTACTTTCAAGTAAGGAATTTATTTTAGCAAAAAATAGTATAGAAAATTATCTTGAAGAGAATCCAAAATTAAATGTTATTAATTGTACTAAAAATGGAGCTTCTATAAAATATACATCATTTTATCCATTGGAATCATTACTAAAGGATTTCAATATAGGTATTGTTAATGAGAGCATTCTTAAAGAAGAAAAAAATAATTATAAAAAGAGTGATTCAATCAAAAAAATAACAGAATTGTATATAGAAAGCGAAAGTTTCCCTAAAGCTCTTCAATCTATTTCAGACATTTTAAATAAAATGGACCGTTATAGAAAATGTAAAAGTATACAAGATTTACATATAACTTTTAATGAATTGGATCGAGCAATACATAAAGTTATTGACTTAACTTATTATAAGGTTTTGGTTGGACCAATGAATAGACTCTACTATGAGAATGCTGTTAAAAAAATCCAATTCGTAAATAGAAACAAAAACTCTATTTTAAAGGCAAATGAAATAATTAATGTATTTGAACATTTAGTTAATCAATGGTGGACTACACATAATGAGCTATCATTATCATTAAGTAAAATTAGTTATATTTAGATGTAAATCGTTTGGAAATTTAGTGTTTAAAAAAAGAATGAAACAAAAACGTACTGTAGATGTAAATATAATTATTTACCCTTTTGACATGAAACGTGTTCCAAGCATTAATAACTATTATAAATTAGAAGTACAAAAGACTAGATAACAAAATTAGAATAGTTGTGATGAATGAAATGATGATATAAGGAAAATAAATAGTGAAGTAACACTCTTGTATTACATCAAGATAATCATAAATTATTTTAGTACAATAATCGTGTTTATAAATAAACAATGTCGATAAATTGTTGTAATTAGATTATAATCGGAAAATTCCTTAAAAGGAAAATACTATCACTTTCAGTATGTGAAGTGAGGTAGGCCATGCACCTAAAAAATAGATGAAAAGAACTTTTTAAGTAATCAAGAGGTGCTTTTATTTATTCACAGAAAGTAGTAAATCCTAAAAGGATAGTGTAAAAGTGATCTCGTAAATAAATTATCACGAAAATAGTTTTACTACAATGAATTCAAATTTATAAAGTTGTTTGACTTGATAAATGAAAATAGTTTATATATCAACAAATATGGGTTTTGATGCACAACTCGTAATATTGGTAATCCTTGAATTATTATCTATTCTTGCTATATAAAAATGCTGCTGTTTAATAAAGGAAAGTTGAATAAAATCGATATTATATATATATGTATCAATCTTTTGCTTGGAGTGGTAAAGATGCTTATAGAAATAATTACCGAGAATATCTATACGATTCTTGATGAGATCAAAGACAAATCAATAATTATATTTGGTACCGGAAAAGGGGGGAAATTAACTTCGTTCATATTAAATACATTTCAAATACATGATTATTACTTTGTTGATAATAATCCACTTAATCAGGGAGTGTTAATAAATAAACAAGTAAAAAGCCCTGAATATTTATTACAACAAGATAAAAAAAATATAATAATTTTAGTAGCAAGCTCATATTCTTCTGAAATATCTGCTCAGCTTGATAGATGGGGATTCCAGAGAAAAAAACATTATTTTAGCATTCTTGAGAATAATTTTGGAATTAAAAAAACGCATAAATTTTTAGAGGAAACTACAGACTTTCCTAGATATGGATTTTCTGTTGGGAAATATACATACGGATATGAACAATTTTTTCATAGTGGAATTCAGCTAGAAAGTATTGGTTCATTTAGCTCTATTGCTCGTAATGTCACTGTTGGACCATTTAATCATCCAACAGAGTATATTACCACAAATCCTTTTATATATTACGCGTCTAGAGGTTTCATAGATGAAGATGACTATGATTTACTTAATAATACTAAGAATTCTAAAGTAATTATAGGAAATGATGTATGGATAGGTACAAATGCCGTAATATTAAGTTCGGTTAAGATAGGTAATGGTGCAATAATTGGAGCGGGAGCAGTTGTTACAAAAGATGTACCTGATTTTGCGATTGTAGCAGGAGTACCTGCAAGAATTTTAAGATATCGTTTTAATGATCGGCAAATAGAAATATTGAATAACTTAAAGTGGTGGGATTGGCCAAACGAGAGGTTGAAGGAAAATATCGATTATTTCAAAAAAAATAAAGATTTTTTCAGGGAATTTGGTTGAGATGTATATAGTTCGTTACTTGTTTAGATTGAAAATTCTTTTCATTAATGAAATACACTCATGTAAACTACTATTTTACATGGGTGTATTTTAATTTAAAATAAAAACGATTAACCTAGAAAAGGAAGCGTAAAATGAAACAATCGATATATAATATTTTTAATAAAAATTCCGAAATGAGAGAAAAAAAAGTTATCATTTGGGGAAGTGGAAGTGGATATTACCGATGGAAGGATAAAATTGACTTTCATGCTGTGGCAATCATTGATAATAATAAAAAGCTATGGGGAACTAGAATTGATAATATTCCAATTTTGTCACCAGAAATTTTAGAAAAAGTAGAAAAAAATAATTTTGTAGTTTTTATTCTTTCTTTTTTTTATGAAGAAATTAAACAGCAGGTCATTTCTTACGGTTTTGAAGATACTCACATATATTCTTTTAAAGATCTTGAGCGAACCATATTTATTCAAGAAAAGAAAAAAAGACAGGAAGGATTTCAAAACGAAAACCAGTTAAGTCTACAAAGTTATATTGAAAATCTTGAATATGATTTTAAAGATATTATTTATAAAGAAGTTCACCTTTTACCAGTAGTTGTGCCATTTTTTGCTTTAATAACAAATTATTTGTTCCTGAAAGATTCTAATTCTAATTTATTTCCAGTTCCCAAAGAAAAAGAGTATAGGCTAAACGGAAACGGTTCAATCCTTGTAAGTTTTGTTTGGCACGAGAAACGCAGGCCAGGTCACCACAAGTTAATATGTGAAACAATAAGTGAAATTCCTAAAAATATGATAACTGAAATAAAACCTATAAGCGTTTATGACGATGAAAATGAGCATGAATTAGTTTCATTTTCTAACAAAAGTGTATCATTATGTAACAAAGATCTTATTCTTTTGATTAAAGGAAGAATTGAAGATAAAAAATATTGTTTACTTGAAACGGAAATAGATTGGTTTTTAGATTTTGTCCAATACTTCATAAATCTTATTGACCAAGTTTATGAATTCTTTAAAAACAAGCATTATAAAGTTTTTGTATCGGGCTTTGCTAATAATTCTGAGGAAAATATTTTGGTCCAGGTTGCTAAGAATCTAGGAATTATGACATATGGTTTGCAGCATGGTACGTTTGGGGAAAAACACGAATTTAATAAAGTACCTTTTAGTCATGTATATAAATATCCAACGGTCAATGAGTTGCTTTTATGGGGAGAATATCCAAAAAGTATTGTTAAAGAAATTCAAGTTGATAAAAGCAAATGTTCTGTAATTGGAAATCCACGTTATAATTATACAACTGAGGAAAGGCGTCTAATTAAACAAAAAAGGGAAAGATTTATAAGAAACACTAAGTTTTTAGTTTGTTTTACTGGTCCTGGAGAAAGGGAGTATACTATAAATCAAGATTTATTATCGTTGGCTGATAATATTGCATCTATGCTTAAATTAAAATATATAGTCAAGATGCATCCAGAGAATAAAGTTCAGGGGAAAGAGTTTTATTATATAAAAGAAAATTGTGAATGCTTTATTACTGACAATAGAGATATTGTTTCAATCTTTGAAGAGGTGGATTTCATAATTACGACAAGTAGTACTATTATTCACGAAGCAGTTTTTCAGTATATTCCTACATTCGTGTATGATACTCATCCTGCGGTTAAGTCAATTTGTGGAACATTGCCAACTACTTTCAAAACATCTAGTCAGTTAGAATTGATGTGTATAAAATGTAAAGACAATAATTACTTTAATAATATATTAGATGAATATGAATTACATGGAAACTTATTTTTTAAGACATATAAAACAAATCGACCAACAATGAAGTACAAAGAAAAAATTTTAAAAACAATACTCAATGTCGAATAGAAGCATTTAATTTTTTTGTTATTGATATTTATTTGAATTAAACATGTGTATTTACAATTATATTGTTGTTAGGTTAATAGACTGAAAATAAAATATACGGAATACTTAAAGTAAACCACTTCCGTATTATTGTTCAAGCAAAAAGGAAAGTTTACTAAAGAGATATTTTAAGCATGTTAAAATGATAGTGAATAGGGAATTTGAATGTATTGATAGATGCACGCAAGTTCTAACTAAAAGAAAATTGATATAAAAAAGAAATGTGGTAAGCCCGAAATATAAAAAATAAGCGCACCTTTTTGGGTCACACCACTAATAGCCGTAAATCCTGATTTTTAAACGAATTTACGGCTTAATTCATTTATTTGCTGCATTCTGCCTGAATCATTTTTGACCAGGGCATGTATGGGTCTAAATTTCCAGGGTTTTGATGACATCCTACATTCGGTAGACCATTCAAAAATTTTTTTATATATTTATAGAAATCAACACCGTTACTTTTGGCAGTTTCAGCGATAATCACACAAATAGCATTAGCTTTTGATTCAGCTTCACTAAAACTAAAGAGTCAATTTTTTCTTTCTAGAATGTTGGGACGGATGGCGTTTTCGGCAGAATTATTATCAATCTCTATACTATCGTCGTTCAAGAATTTGAGTCTTTCACCCGATTCAATGTGTATTCAGATGCTTTGGCAAGGGCATTTTTCCCATAGAACGGTGATGTTTCAATCCAAACAAGGAATTTTTCTACAATTGACTTTGAGTACTTTTGGCGTTTTTTCTTCGCTTACTCGGAGATAAATGTTTAGACTTTCTTTCGAGTCAATATAATTCGTCACAATAACTCACACCAATTCTGCCATTTTTACTGTCTGCTTTTAGCCAATAACGTTGAACATGTGCCCAGCAATTTGCGAAGGTAACTCCTTCCAACCTATCATGGGCAAGAATAACCATTACATGCAATCGCTCTGGAAAAGTCAACTATAAAAATTTCAAGGACATATCGAGCCCGTGATAAAGCGCTTTGAAGAGAGTCATTATTAGCTCTTGGCATGGGATACTTCGATACACCTATTTGTAGGCACTGGTTTGACTACATCGAATCGGTTGATAATTTGCCCATATGTTTCATCGACATGTAAAACTGATTTATCCTCTGCATTTGCTATTTTGATTGTGCAGATGCTTGAGGAACCAGTTATAGAAGAAGTCGATGAGGATATTCTTTTATTTTTGGGATGAAGTTTAATGGGGACAATGGTCAATTTTTCTTGCGGCATTAGAAAAGCACCTCCTTAAGTTAATACCTGTATAGTATTAGGAGGTGCTGCGGATTTTTTATGCGTTGTTAGAATGTGGGCTTATTTATTGTGTCCTTGGAATAGGTCAAGTTTTAGGTGTATCTTGCTTCTTTATTTTAATTATTATTAATTAATTTATTATTCTTGTTAGTGATGGAACAACATCATTGTATTCAAATAGATAGGTAAACACTTTTGTTTTTATAATTTGATTTTCTAATAGGTTTGGTTGTTTATAATCAAACTCATTTTCATACAATTTATAAACATAGTCAAATAATAGTAAAAAATCCGATTTAAGACCATGTGTGTTTGATTTAAAAAGCTGATTATCAACTTTGTCAAGAGTTATTTCATTTAAAAAAACAATTATTAATGCTATGACAAAACTCTCTCTTTTTTTCTAATGTTATTAAATTATCACAATCTCCGTGAAAAGCATTAATAATACAATGATTTTTTTTTCTGTGGTATAAGGTAGGTAGATCTAATATTTCAAAGTCTTTTACAATCCACTTAGCGCAATAGTCAAATACCATTCTATTACCGTTAATTGTTAGGGCTCTTATAGTTTTTAAATAGTTAGGAAATAGCCAAGCTGAATTGTCAATTATATGTGAAAACAGACCTGGGGCGAATATATTACATAAATAAGCTAAATAGGCTCCATGTGAATGCCCATAAGCTAATACTTTTCCTGAGTTAAAAGATAGATTATTGTCTGTAATAATTTTAGATATTGCTAATGTGGCTGTAACGTTGTCGGATTGCCTGCATTAAATCCATATCATTAAAATTATTTGGTGTCTCTTCTAACACTTCATGTTGCATAAATTCCCATCCAAAAAAATCACATTGTAATGATACTACATTGTATTTGTCAGCAAGATTGAACGCATTTTTTTATATACATTAGAGTTAGCATGTCCTCCGAATCCAAGTATAAAGAGTAATAAACCAGTATTTTTATTTATCCCGATCTCAGGTACAGAAAAGTAAATATTTGGTTTTCATTTAGAATTATTATAGATATTTGGTTGTGAATCTATAGTAATTGAATAGTTTTTTGACATAAATAATTTCCTTCTATATTTTAATTCTTATATTTTTTATTATGGTGATTTTTTATATCTTTATAATGGTATTGATACAACCTAGATTGATTGTAATATATATTTAAGCAAATCTAAATCTTGATGAGTGTCTACGTCTAGGTCATATTTTGAATCCATAATAAACCCCAGGGTATTATCATTTAAACTAGTATTTTGATTTAATTCGATAATTTTATTTATATATATTGCTCCATTGATTTTATAATATGGAGGAAGTTCTTGTCGGCGTAAAGTGCTATTTGCATCTAATAAGTTTTCTAAAGTATTATCTGGTTTGATTGTGCGAATAAAAATTGGGTGATCATTTACTTTTGAGATACTTACTAAACTATTTTGCTTAGACTCAATGATTTTTTTGATTGCATTATCGATATGCCAAACCTTCCGTAATGGCTGAGTAGGTTGTAATAATACAACGTAATCATATAGGCATCCAAGTTTTTTTATTTCTTCAATAACATATAATAGGGTATCTATAGTTTTAGAATCGTCTTCTGCTAGATAGGATGGTCTTAAAAATGGAATATTGGCACCTAATTGCTTAGAGATAGACGCTATTTCTATATTATCAGTTGAAACAATTACTTCATCAATAAAATTTGAATTAATTGCTTCTTCTATAGTGTATTGAATCAGTGGTTTACCATTTACATTCACAATATTTTTATTAGGTATCCCTTTACTACCACCCCTTGCAGGTATAATAGCGAGGAATTTTTTTCCCTTATACATAATAATTTCACCTACTTAATGTTGGTATCCCGTCATAAAATTTTTTTTGGATAGGAATTTTCCAAATATCATTTTGTTCAATCATATGGATAAAACGAATATGACTTTGACCATCGCCAAAATCTAAGAACCGTTCTGTTTTATTTGGTAGAGTATTAATAGCAGTTAGAATTTCATTTTCATTTTCATTACAGTGAATCAGATTTGAGTGATAATTTAATTGATATCTTCCTTGTTGTCTATTTCCTATATCAATAGAGGGTACTCCATAAATGCCTGTTTCTCTTATTCCAGTACTCGAATTTCCTATTAAAAAGTCTGAATTCCTTAGAAGAGTCAGGAAATATTCAAATCTCATTGATGGAAACATTTTGAATTTACTATTATTTTTTAGTCTGTTTAATTCATTAAGAATTATTAAATTTCCCTCATCATTATTAGGAAAAATAACTACATAATTTCTGTTTGATTTAATAACTGAATTGATTAATGTTTTAATTTTAATTGACAAAGTATCTAGTTCGGTAGTAACTGGATGGTACATAAGTATTGCATATCTATCAAAATCAATTTCATAATGTTTTTTAACTTCCCCGATAGTAGGTAAATCATCGGATAGCATAATATCAATATCAGGAGAACCTATGATATGAATAGATTCTGGATTTTCACCCAATTGAATAATTCTTTCATATGCCTCCTTATTGCTTACTAGGTGAATGTGGGAGAACTTGGTGATTGCGTGTCTAATTGATTCATCTATAGTACCTGAAACTTCCCCACCTTCAATATGGGCAACTCTGATATTATTGAATGCACCAACAATCGCACCAGCGAGAGCTTCTAAACGGTCACCATGAACAACAATTAAGTCAGGATTAATTTCATGAATATAGTTACTAAGCCCTAAAATAGTATTACTAAGAGTAATGTCCATAGATGCATTACTTTTTTGATTAATAAATTGGTACACATTTTGAAAACCATCTTTTACAATTTCTTTCCAGGTAGATCCATATTTTGTTAGCGTATGCATACCAGTAACAAAAATGTGAAGCTCAAATAGAGGATGATATTCTACCTCCTTCATTAAAGATTTTATTTTTCCATAATCTGCTCTTGTACCGGTGAGAAATAATATTTTCTTTTTAATCATTATATTACTAGTCATTTTATTTTAATATCCTTCCAAGTTAAGTGCTCATCAACAGGTATGTTATTAATAACAGATTTACCTATTAACTCTTCAAAAAACTCTGCTTTTATTTCTCCTGTTCCTGGTCTTTTGACCCAAATATTCTCTCTCGTCAGAATATCTCCCTTTTTTAAAGGTTTGGTTGTTACAACTGTTGCAAAGGCAAAATCAATTGTAGATTGCTCTTCTTTTGAGGCTTCTTTTTTTCCACCCCTCATTTTAAAAATTTCGCTACTTCCACTAATTAACTGTTTCATTTCAACAGGATCCATAGAACACACTATGTCAGGCCCTAATCTATCTTTTCTATCAGTAAAATGGCGTTCTAAAATAGATGCCCCCAGTGCTGTAGCAGCTAAACATGAATTATTATTTAATGTATGATCAGATAAACCAATTACCGCATTAGGAAAATGATCCATTAGTTGTTGCATACCACCTAATCTTACAAGCTCAGGAGGAGTAGGATAAATATTTGTACAATGTAATAAAGCATATTGTACATTGTGTTTTTCTAAAATACCTACAGTTTTGGAAATGCTTTCTATATTATTCATACCAGTAGAAACAATCATCGGCTTTCCAAAAGAGGCAATATGGTCAATTAAAGGATAATTATTACATTCACCAGATCCGATTTTATAGGCGTGGACACTCATTTCTTCAAGTCTATTTGCTGCTGCTCTAGAAAATGGAGTACTAAGAAAAATCATCCCTTTTGACTCTACATATTTCTTTAATTCATACTCATCACTTTCATTTAATGCACATCTAGACATAACTTCGTAAATAGAAACATCCGTATTACCGGGTATTACTTTTTTTGCTTCTTTACTCATTTCATCTTCAATTATGTGAGTTTGGTGCTTAATAATTTCGGCTCCAGCTCTATATGCAGCATCTACCATTTCTTTTGCAACACACAGACTCCCCTCATGATTAATTCCAATTTCAGCAATAACAAGAGGTGGAAAATTTTGACCAACTTTTCTATTTTGTATTTCCATAATAGGTATATTCATAAATATTCTCCTCATTAATAAATATTTTGAAGTGTAGTAGTTAGCATTATTACTCTATAATCATTAATAGATTATTTTATAATAATCTTTCTATAAGAAAAATGCCTTGTACTATTTCTCGGCTTGCAAATTTAATTTTTAATATTGTTGAAAGATGAAACTATAAATATTATCGGTAAAATAAAGTTAATGTTAAATAGTTAGTATATTTACTATTATCTTACTAGTTGAACTTTCCTCTTTTCAAATGTTATTTTATAGTATTACATGTAATTTTTCACTCTAAAAAATTTTGTAAAAAAGACGATAATCATATTAGTAAAAGAAATTTTAAATTCTAAGAATAGAATCAATTGAATCGGAGGAAATAATGGATATTCGATTTTTTAAATTAAATGAAACTAAACAACTTCAGAAGGGAATAAATGATATTTGGGCGAATAACCATATTTTTTTTAAGGAAGAAAGGTTATTGAAATACATGTTTCATGATAATCCATCCAGACATTTAATAACAAAAGATGGCTGCTTTAGTTTTTTAGGTGCATGGGAAAATAATAATTTGATTGGTTTATTAGGTATTCTACCTTTTGCTTTAAATATTCAGGGAAAAAGAGACTTTGGTTTTAGCTTAACAAATTGGATAGTGTCGCCCGAATATAGAACTACGGGAGCAGGTCTAGCTTTATTAAAAAAAGTTCAAAGCTTAAACCCAAGCATAATTCTATCATTAGGTATAAATGAAAATGTAGCGAATTTGTACAGAGTAATGAGATGGAATGTTTTAAATGATTGTCCACGATGGATTGGAATCATAAATAAAGAAAAAACAAACGAGCTCCTGTTAAACGGAAATAGTAATTCACTAAGGTATTGGAATGAAGTGAATGCAGTTCAAATTAAATCTTCATATAAAGTTAGTGAAGTAATAGAAATAGATGAGCAAACGTGGAATAATTTTTATTGGAATATATTCGCAAAGGAGTCTGTTGGATTTGTAAGGGATTATTTATTTCTAAAATGGCGTTATTTTAACCACCCATATTTTAAATATAGAGTTTTAATTTGTAAAGATCAAAACGAAAACTACAAGGGAATAGCAATTGTAAGAGTTGAGGAAATCATAAATAGTGAAAAAATTGGTCGTATTGTTGAATTTATAGCATCTGATCAAGATAGTGCTATTTCTTTAGCTAATTCAATCATTAATTTGGACAAAGAAATTTTATTTTTTGATTTTTATTGTTTTTCTTCTATAAGTTCTTGGGGATTAGAAGCAGTAGGTTTTAAAAGAGTATTAAAAAGTGAAAATGAGAAGTTAGTAGTACCTTCTAGATTTCATCCAATCGATTATACAGTAACAAATTTAATGTCATCAATGTTTATAAATTCAAATGTTACAAAGAAAATGAATATCATAAAAGATAATCTTTGGTATGTTACTAAAGGGGATTCGGACCAAGATCGTCCTAATTGAAATAATGGAGGAGTCAATATGGAGGATATTTCCGTCATGTATCATTACGTTAGAGAAAAAAATGGATGGAATGGTATACATCCACTGATACCTGAAAAATTCGAACAACAATTAGAAATCTTAAGTAGTAATTATGATATTGTTTGCCCAGATGATATAGAAAGGAAGAGTAATAAGCCAAAATGTATTTTAAGTTTTGATGATGCAACGAAAGATCAATATACAATTGCATTTGAAATTTTGAAAAAAAAAGGAATTCCTGGTTACTTTACTGTTATGTCAGCACCTTTGGTTAATTCAGAGATACCTATATTTCACTTGGTTCATACCGTGTTGTCTTTATATTCTGATGAAGAAATATGGCAAGATCTAAAAAATGAATTTGACTTAAAAAATAAAAATATTGAAAGTCTAAGTTCGTATTATTCTTATGAAAAGGATTTATTAAGAAGATTTAATAAATATGTATTGAATTTTTATCTTACCGAGCAAAAAAGTCGACGGTTTTTAGAGGAAAGGGTTTTAAATAAGTATGGAAACAAAGAAAAATTTATAAATGAATTTTATGTTTCTAAGAATGAATTTTTGGAAATGAAAAGAGCTGGAATGACTATAGGAGTACATTGTGTAAAACATATACCCTATAGTGGTGATGCTTTGGCATTTTATAAAAAAGAAATAGAACCTTGTATTGATTTTATAAAGGAGGAAATTGGGGTTACTCCAAAATGGTATACACCAGCTTTTGGAGGAGGAGAAAAATATATAGAGATGATGTCCGGTTTAGAAAACATATTAAAAAAAGAAGGATTTAAGGGTGGATTTACTACAATTGAAGGATTTAATAACGGATTATCAAATTTTTGGTTAAAAAGATTTGACTGTGTTAAACTACCACCTGTGACAAATTTAAACGACTAATGTGAATTAAATAAAGAAAGGGAGATAAGGATGAAAGAAATAAAAGAAAGATTATTATTTATTATTAACGAGATGCTGGAGGAAAATGACCAAGAACGTATAAAAAGTTGGGATGAGTCAATTAAATTAAGGGATGATTTAAATATGGATTCCCTTATGCTCGCAGAACTAACGGTTAGAATTGAGGATGAATTTGATATTGACATATTTGAGGATGGAATTGTGCAAACTATTAATGAAATTCTTTTAAAAATAGAAGGAAAATAATATGGACAAAAAATTTTTAGTACATCGAAATAAAGAATATACATATGAAAACTTTTTAAATGACCTTAACTTGAAGAATGAATATTCTTCTTATTTGTATGTAAAAAATAATAATCCTTATGCTATTTTTGTGAGCCTTGTCCATAGTGCAATTTATGGATATTCAATTGAAATTATTGATGGTGATTTATCTGAAAAAGAAATCGAAGAAATAGGCATTGATCAAAATGAATTTTCAGTTGTAAAAAAATTAAACTCTCTAATATTATTTAAGGATTTCGAACAACTGTTGGATATATTAAAAGAAAAAAAACGGAGCTATATTACCCTATATACCTCAGGTACATCAGGACGCCCCAAAAAAGTAAGTCATACACTAGAAACTCTAACAAGAGAAGTTAAAGTAAGTGGGAAATTCAAAGAAAATATTTGGTCGTTTTCCTTTAACCCTACCCATATGGCGGGATTGCAGGTATTCTTCCAGGCATTTTTAAATAAAAATACAATTATTTATACTTTTGATGAGTTACCAAAAAATATTCCTACTTTAATTGAAAAATATAAGATAACAAATATATCCGCTACATCAACTTTTTATAGAAATATATTACCTTATTTTCAACAGGGAAGATATTTTAGTGTTGAGCGAATAACTTTTGGTGGAGAAAAATATGACCAAGGTTTAGAAGAGAGCATAAAAAAAGTTTTTCCAAACGCTAAAATAAATAATATATATGCTTCTACTGAAGCAGGTAGTCTATTTAAAGCTTATGGTGATATTTTTGAAATAAAAGAATCAATTCGTAAATTTGTTAAAATAAATGAAAATAATGAATTATTAATTCATTATTCTTTGCTAGGAAAGTCAGAGTCTTTTAATCTTAAAGGAGAATGGTTTAATACCGAAGATATTGTAGAATTAGTAGACACTAATCATTTTAAATTTGTAGCAAGGAAATCAGAATTAATAAATGTCGGAGGATACAAGGTAAATCCACTTGAAGTAGAAAATACAATAAAAAAGGTACCAGGAGTTATAGACATCATAATTAAAACTAGGAAGAATAGCGTCACAGGGCAAATAATTATTGCCGAAATTATAAAAAATGATGGATTCAATGATTTAGAGTTAAAAAAGTCAATAAAGAAATTTGCTTTAACTCATCTACAAGAATGGAAAGTACCAAGAATAATAAATTTTGTTAATGAAATATCACAAACTCGTACTGGAAAGAAGGCAAGAAAATGAAGTGGGTCATTGTGACTGGAGATTCCAAAGGACTAGGAAGAGAAGTCGTTAAACAAATTTTATCTGAAACCAAATTAGGTGTAATAGGAATTAGCAGGTCTGATCACGAATTAGTTTCTGGTTTGTTGAATAAATATCCAGATAGATATAAACATATTTCATATGACTTAAGAAACGTGCAAGATATAAAAAGCATTTATATTAATAAAATTCGAAAGATAGGTCCGATTTATGGACTTGTGAATAACTCTGCTCATGCATATGATGATATAGTTTCTAACTTAAATGTGAAACATTTGGAAAGTATGTTCCAAGTGAACGTTTTCTCAGCTATGCATTTAACTAAATATGCTTTAAGAGATATGCTATTGAATAAGATACAGGGATCGATTGTTCATGTTTCTTCAGTAAGTACCCATACTGGTTATAAAGGTTTAAGTATGTATGCTGCAACCAAAGGTGCGTTGGAGGCGTTTTCAAAGAATGTTGCAAGAGAATGGGGAAGTAAAGGGATTCGTTCTAACTGTGTAATACCAGGATTTATGGAAACTTCTATGAGTGATTCTTTGACAACTGAACAAAAGGATAGAATTTATAAAAGGACATCGCTGAAAAAAGAGACAGACATAATAAGTGTTGCTAGCACAATATTGTTTTTGTTATCAGAAAAGTCACGTTCTATTACTGGTACAGTTATACATGTTGATAATGGGACTTTATAACAAATAATATAGTAATAAGGTTAACTATTATATCGATATACACATGTTATTAATGGTTTTAGAGTTGAAATTTTTCATATAGTGTCGATATATATAGTAGGTTACTTTTTAAGAAAGAATTTTCATTATAAAAAATATATAGTTTTTATACAAAAGGAAGTGATTACTATGGTTAGAATAAGTGGCTTAGCAAGTGGGATGGATATTGATTCACTTGTTGAGAATCTAATGAAGGCAGAACGTGCTCCATTAGATAAACTTCAGCAACAAAAGCAAAAATATGAATGGCAACGGGATGATTATCGAGAAATCAGTACAATGATGTTTAATTTAAGTAATTCAATTTTTGATAATATATTGAAACAAAGTACTTATACACAGAAAAAAGTGAACATCTCTGATTCAAACTTGATATCAGTGAGAAATATTAGCTCTACTTCCGATTTTTCAGGAACAATTAAAGTGAATAGTCTTGCAACTTCTAGTTCTGTCGTTGGAGACTCAATCGGTAATTCTATCGATTCATCAAAAAAAGTCAGTGAAATATTCACTGATGTAACAGGAACCCAATCAATAAAGGTTAAAGCAATTACTGCGGAGGGAAAACTTGAAGAAAAAGAAGTAACATTTGATGCAAGTAAAGAATCGTTAGATGATGTAATTAAAAAAGTGAATCAGCAAACTGGGGCAACGATGTTTTTTGATTCTAAAACTGGGCAAGTTTCCCTTACTTCTAAAAAAACCGGCACAACTAATGAAGTTACTAATAATATGGACTTTTCATTAACGGGCACCCTTTTTGAAAAATTAAATGTAGCCGATAATGTTACAGATAAAAATAAAAGAACTCCTGGATCAAATGCTTCTTTTACTTATAATGGAATTAATACGACTAGAACTTCTAATATATTTCAAATCAATGGATTTGAAATTACTTTGAAAGAAGCTGATTCAACTAAAAATGTAACATTTAGTTCTTCTACAGATGTCGATGCTGTTGTAGACAAGATTGTAAAATTTGTAGATGAGTATAATAAGTTGGTAGAAAAAGTGAATGGAAAAGTAACAGAAAAACGATATCGAGATTTTCCACCATTAACGAGTGAACAAAAAAAAGACATGGAAGACAAAGAAATTGAACTTTGGGAAGAAAAGGCAAAAAGTGGAATGCTTTATAATGATACTGTTTTATCATCCGGTTTGACGGAAATGCGAACAAACTTGTATACACCTGTTAGTGGATTAGTAGGGGTTAATCAATTATCACAAATTGGTATAACAACTACAAAAAATTATCTGGATGGTGGAAAACTAACAATTGATGAGAAAAAATTGAGAGAAGCGATTGAAAAGGATCCTAACGCTGTCTATTCTCTTTTTACCCAAGATGGAGAAACAACGGGTGAAAAAGGGCTAGCTAGAAGACTGCGTGATTCATTAAAGAACACAATAACTAATATTGAGGAAAAAGCAGGTAAATCTACAAGTGTCAATAATACATTTACTATTGGAAAATTACTAGATAATGTAGATAAGCGAATTGATAGTTTACAAGATCGGCTATATGACATTGAAAATAGATACTATAGCCAATTTTCAGCAATGGAGACTGCCATACAAAAAGCAAACCAACAATCTGCATACTTATCCCAGTTCTTTAGTTCATGATATTTTATATGAGAGGGTAATACTATGGCCATTAATAATCCATATCAAACATATCAAAATAATTCAATTACAACAGCTTCTCCAGGAGAGCTGACACTTTTGCTTTATAACGGTTGTTTGAAATTTATTCATCAAGCAAAGAAGGCAATTGAAAATAAAAATATACAAGAGAAAAACACCAATATTCAAAAAGCCCAAAATATTATTCAAGAGCTTACAGTTACACTTAAAATGGATGTTGACATAGCAAAAAATATGATTTCACTCTATGACTATATAAATCGTAGATTAATTGATGCCAATATTAAGAATAACATTGCCATTTTGGATGAAGTTGAGGTTTTAGTTACTGAATTTCGCGATACATGGAAGCAAGTAATTCAGATAAATCGACAACAACAATTCGGTTCGAATGGTGGGCAAGCTTAATGTGTGTAATATTAGACTGTTTTAATCTTACTGAAAGACTAATTACTGCGATGGAAAAAGTAAATGATCATAATCGTGACGAAACAATCGCTACAATTGAAGAAATATTAGAAGAAAGAGCCATTTTATTGCCAATGATTAAACCTCCTTTTACGAAAGAAGAAATAGAAGTAGGGAAAAAGATTGTACTAATGAATAATACTCTACAAAATTTATTAAATAATCAAAAGAAAAATATTCAAAAAGATATAAATTGCTTACTAAATAAAAAAACTTCTGTGAATAAATATATAAATCCATATCACAATATGCAAACCGACGGTTATTTTTATGACAAGAGAAAATAATACAAAATGAAGGGGTAATCTTTAAAGTTTCTCCCCTTTTTGTTTGTAGAAACGAAAACCCTAGGCTAGGCCTAGGGTTCTAAAAAGCTTCCAGCGTGGTATTAAAAAAACTCTTCCGGGGTGCTAAAGTAAATTTGGTTCGCCAATCAATTATTTAGCATGCGGAGGAGTTTTAATGTCCAAAGACACTAATAGTTTAGCACACACAACTTGAAATTGTAAGTACCTCATCGTGTTTGCCCCGAAATACAGGAGACAAGTAATTTATGGGAAAATTAAAAAGGAAAGCGGGGAAATACTGCGTACTTTATGTGAAAGAAAAGGTGTAGAGATTATCGAGGCCATAGCGTGTAAAGACCATGTACATTTGTTAATAAGTATACCACCCAAGCTAAGTGTGTCGGCGTTTGTAGGATATTTAAAAGGGAAAAGTAGCTTGATGATATTTAATCGTCATGCAAACCTGAAATATGGATATGGGAACCGAAAATTTTGGTGTACTGGATATTATGTGGTTACAGTTGGAAGAAACAAAAAGGTGATAGAAGAATATATACGTAACCAGATACAAGACGACGTAGTCGCAGAACAATTAAGTATGATGGAATACCTTGATCCATTCACTGGTGAAGAGGTAAAGAAAAAGAAACGGAAGTAAGAAGAAGGCCTTTGAGGTCTGGCCAGTAGAAATAGTACACTTGGCGAACCATTCAGAGGCCCTTTAGGGTCTGGTCAGCAACAAAGGCTTTCAGCCGCAGAGAAAACCACACGTGAGAATGCGTGGTTTTTATTAAACTCGATAACTTACATTTTTAGAAACTGTTTTATACTCAAGATAATACATCTCTAATAAACTTCAAAATAGTAAATCATACTTTTATTCATTCATTAAAATTATACTTTAGGTTTATATAAATTTCCGGAAATTGTTGGTATAATTATAATATAAATTCAATAGTTAAGTTTGATAAGTCGATCGGTTTGTAAATAATCGTATAATAAACGTATAATTTACATAAGAAAGGAAGAATTTTCATGGATATCGCACTAATGTCAATGGCTCTAAGCCAAAGTCAAGTTCAACAACAAGCTTCCATTTCCGTCATGAAAATGGCGATGGGAAATGCAGAGCAACAAGGGGAAGCACTTCAAAAATTACTAGGAACAACAGATCCATCAGTCATCCAACATGCAGCCCAACCACATTTGGGTGGAAACATTGATTTGAAATTATAGCTATAGTGCAGCCAAGTTTGAAGGGGCTGCTTTTTTCTATTATAAGCCTTAGTGAATGCAGAGTTCTCCCATATTTTAAAAAAATATTAATTAACAAAGCCTTTTATCAATCATAAATATAAAGATAAAATAATTGTGATAACGTACAACTTTTGTGAAATGGGAGACGGATAATGAACCAAGATGAATTAAAGTCATTACAACAAAACGTTTCACTGCACAGATCAGAAGGGAAATATAAAGAGGCGATTGAAGCTAGTTATCATCTTTTGAAATGTGGCATAGAGGTAAATGATTATAAATCGATGTTGATTGCACATATGAATAATGCGGCTTCATATTATTGCATTGGTGATATAAAAGAGGCATTTCATAGTATAGAAGCGTACGACCAGCTTTGCGATATTTATGGTGATGATGAGGATTATTTAGGTTTATATAATGTTTTATTTTTATAGAATTTACAAAGTTAAACAGAACGGAAAAAATCAAACAGTTGCTAGTAAAACACTATCTAATGTAACTTCCGAATAATATAAAAATTTTTAAAAATTTTTCTTGCACAATTCAAAAGACTTCACTATAATGAATTTAATATTCAATCAATTTAAATAAATCAAAAACTATGAAGAGAAAAGTAGGATTTAATCATTTTTTTAAAGAGAGCTTCGGCAGCTGAAAAGAAGCAAAAAATGTAAATCTGAAAAATGGCCTCTGAGTTTCGTGCTGAACGTATCTGACTTGATATTAGTAGGTTCCGACGAGAGTTGGTACTCGTTATCCATACCACAGTATAAAAGTGTAAGCTTGAGTACTTGTTGAGGCTGTATGTGTGAGCATGCAGTAAAGTAAGGTGGTACCACGTTGATTCAACCACGTCCTTATCATTATTGATGGGGGCGTGGTTTTTTATTTGTTTTTAATGATGGTTTTGTTAAATTTCAATGTTAATATTGACGCCAAGTTGATTGGAGCGGAAGGTGCGAGACTCCTGCGGGATCTGCTGGACAGATGAGACCCCGCAAGAGCGAAGCGATGAGGAGTTAGAAAAGTAGAGGCGGCTTGTTTATCGACGTACGAACTGAAGGGCAGCGACTGAGATAAAGGAATCACGATGAACCCAAAGGGTGAATCGATGATGACTTATCGTAGGGAGGTGACCGGAAGTTGCCGCCGGAACTAGACAGGCTCATCGCCAGCCCCGCGGAAAGCGAGCACCTGCAGCGGAAATCAACGACCCAGTTTAACAGAGCCCAAATTTAAAAAAACTTAAGGAGGATAACAGCATGGGGAAGAATTTAGTGATTCAAACAGATTTTGGTACAAGTGATGGGGCAGTTAGTGCAATGTATGGAGTGGCTATTTCGGTTGATCCGGATCTGCGAATTTTTGATCTAACACATGATATTCCACAATATAATATTTGGGAAGGCTCTTATCGTCTTTACCAAACCATTGCGTATTGGCCGGCGGGAACGGTCTTTGTTTCCGTCGTTGATCCAGGTGTGGGATCGGATCGTTTAAGTATTGTCGTTAAAACGGTGGATGATCAATATATTGTTTCACCTGATAACGGGACACTCACACATATTAAACAACATATTGGTATTATAGAGGCAAGGGTGATTGATGAAACGGTCAATCGATTGCCGAAGTCAGGCGAATCATACACATTCCACGGTCGTGATGTCTATGCCTTTACAGGAGCACGATTAGCAGCAAATGTAATCACGTTTGAACAGGTGGGTCCTGAAATCGATGTGGAGCAAATTATTGAATTACCCAATACAGAGGCGAGCATCAATCAAGGGATTATTACTGGAACAATTGATATTTTAGACGTTCGTTTCGGAAATCTGTGGACGAATATAAGCCGTGAATTGTTTAAAAGCGGAGATATCGAATACGGAACATCTTTAGAAGTGACAATTTCTAATAATCGTCATCAAGTATATAAAAACATCATGACATTTGGCCGTTGTTTCGCCGATAGTCGTCTCGGAGAACCATTACTCTATGTGAATTCATTAGACAAAATAGGTGTTGCTCTTAACCAAGGATCCTTTGCAAAAGCTTATCACATCGCTACCGGGGTGAATTGGAAAATTAGTATTCGCAAAATTAATGAAATCAATTATAATTAATTTCATTAAAAGCTGTCGCACTATTAAAATAAGTAGATAAATTCATGAAAATTCAGGGGGGAAGAGAACAATGAAAAAACAATTATCAATTAAAACAGTTGTTGCCATTGGGATTGGAGCTGCACTGTTTGCGATTTTAGGAAGATTTGTTTCCATACCTACGGGAATTCCGAATACAACCATTGAAACATCATATGCTTTTCTTGCTTTTATGGCTGTTATTTTTGGTCCGATAGCCGGTGGCCTGATTGGCTTAATTGGCCATGCGCTTAAGGATGCGATTTTTTACGGCTCGATTTGGTGGAGTTGGGTAATCGTTTCATTATTTGTCGGTTTTATTATCGGACTTCTTGCATATAAAATTCGGATTGAGTTTGGAGAATTTCGTCTCAAAGAAATCATTACGTTTAATATCGTTCAAGTTGTGTCACAAGCAATTGGCTGGTTTTTCCTCGCTCCATTCTTAGATGTGCAGATTTATGCAGAACCGGCTAGCAAAGTCTACACGCAAGGACTAATTGCGGGAGCAGCAAACATTGTAACAGTAGGAATACTGGGTACTATTCTATTAACCACTTATGCAAGAACACGCAGTAAAAGTGGAAGTTTAACAAAAGATATTTAATTTGTCAGTTAGATTAGGAGAATTGCAATGAAAAAGAAAGTGATTCACTTTGATAATTTCACCTTTAAATACCGCAGTCAAGCTGAACCGACCCTGCTCAATATTAATCTCAGTATTTATGAAGGAGAAAAAATTCTTATCGTAGGTCCATCTGGTTCTGGTAAAAGTACGCTAGCCCATTGTATAAATGGGCTAGTTCCCTTTTCTTATAAAGGGGAAAGTCAAGGAAGCCTAACAATTAACGGAAAAGAAACGAAGGATTTAAATATTTTTTCCATTTCTAAAATGGTAGGGACTGTACTACAAGATCCAGATGGGCAGTTTATTGGTTTGAGTGTAGGGGAGGATATCGCGTTTGCTCTTGAAAATGACTGTGTTCCTCAACAGTTAATGGCAGAGCAAGTCGAAACGGTTTCTGAATTGGTTGATATGAAGGAATATCTTGGTTCTTCCATTCACCAGCTTTCCGGTGGACAAAAACAACGGGTTGCACTTGGGGGAGTTATGGTTGATCAAGTTGATATCCTTCTTTTTGATGAGCCGTTAGCAAATCTTGATCCTGCAACTGGAAAACATGCTATAGCATTAATTGATCGAATCCAAAAGGAAACCAACACGACCGTCATCATTATAGAACATCGGCTCGAGGATGTGTTGCATCGAGATGTGGACCGAATTATTGTTATGAATGAAGGCAGGATTGTAAGTGATTCCTCTCCAGATGAATTACTAGCTTCGGACGTACTTGAAACCAATCAT
The DNA here is from genome assembly GCF_016772275.1 of Heyndrickxia vini. NCBI lineage: Bacteria > Bacillati > Bacillota > Bacilli > Caryophanales > Bacillaceae > Heyndrickxia > Heyndrickxia vini. The sequence goes on from NZ_CP065425.1 coordinate 974,353, forward strand.
ATTCGTGAACCACTGTATGTTAAGGCACTGAAATATGCTGGCTGCTCGATTACGAAGGACATGCGTCCCGCACATATAGAAACTTTAAATATAGAGACTACTAAGAAAAAATTAATCGATTGGTTCGAAATGACACCGCCATCTGAAAACAGAGAAGAGACGCGTCCCATTTTAGCAGTAGAAAATCTTTCTTTTAGATATGAAAAAGGAAGAGATACGTTAAATGGAATCTCCTTTTCCATTGCAAAAGGGGAGATGATCAGCATTGTTGGGAAAAATGGTGCAGGTAAATCAACGTTATCCAAATTGATATGTGGCTTCGAAAAGGGGCACTCTGGGAAAATTTTATTTGATGGAAAAGATATCACAAACGATACAATTCGAGAGCGTGCAGAACGAATTGGGATGGTATTGCAAAACCCGAATCAAATGATTTCCAAACATATGATTATAGATGAGGTTGGATTAGGATTAAAATTGCGTGGTGTTTCCGAGGTGGAAATTAAAGAACGTGTTGAGAAAACCTTACATATTTGCGGGCTGTATCCGTTTCGAAATTGGCCGATTTCTGCCTTAAGCTTTGGTCAAAAGAAACGGGTAACGATCGCATCTATATTAGTTTTGCAACCGGATATTTTAATTTTAGATGAACCAACGGCTGGACAGGATTTTCGTCACTACACGGATATCATGGAATTTTTAGTAGAGTTGAATCGTCAAGGTGTAACGATAATCATGGTTACTCATGATATGCATTTAATGCTTGAATATACCCCGAGAACAATCGTGATAGCGAATGGGACCATCCTTGCTGATGATGCAAGCGCTCGTATTCTATCAGACGAAAATGTGATAGAACGGGCGAACTTAAAAGAGACCTCATTAATAGAACTTGCTGTACAAGCAGGAATTGAGAGCCCTCAGGAATTCGTTACTCGATTTATTGCATTTGATAAGGAGGTTCGCCGAACATGGCAGTAGAGATGCTATCGTACATTAATCGTGCCTCACCTGTACATCAACTTACAGGTGTAACGAAACTACTTATATTTATTATGTGGTCGACTTCCGCTATGCTTACGTATGATACTCGGGTTTTGCTCTTTTTATTGCTATTGAGTATTACTATTTTTGTTGTATCAAAAGTAAAGTTGCAAGAAATCTTGTTTGTATTACTATTTATTTTATTTTTCTTAGTTTTAAATAATATCGCGATATATATTTTTTCCCCTCAAGAAGGAGTGAAAATATACGGTTCGAGTCATGTGCTATTTGAGATAGCAGGACGGTATAATCTAACAACTGAACAGCTATTTTACCAATTTAATATTACACTAAAATATTTTGTTGTTATTCCTGCTGCATTACTATTTATCGTAACGACACATCCGAGTGAGTTTGCTGCATCATTAAATCGGATTGGCATCCCGTATAAAATTTCTTATGCAGTATCATTAGCTTTACGCTATATTCCCGATATTCAGAGAGATTTTCGAAACATTGCCCAGTCACAGCAAGCACGTGGGATGGACTTATCAAAAAAGGAAAAGCTTTTTACAAGAGTTAAAAATTCGGCATCCATTATTATTCCGTTAATTTTATCAAGCTTAGATCGAATAGAAGTAATTAGCAATGCAATGGAACTTCGTGGTTTCGGAAAAAATAAAAAACGAACATGGTATAGTTCAAAACCTTTTAAGCTAGCAGATTATTTGACTATCATCTTCGGAATCTGTGTATTGGTGGGATCACTGTGGTTGACGTTTAATGATGGAGATCGTTTTTATAATCCTTTCTAGACTATTCCTTTTATAATCTGGGTCAGAAAGGTCAACCAAAAAAGCTAAACATTACCATTGACAGGTCGATATAAATATAAAAGGGTTTACAAGGGGAGAAAGAAAATGATCGATAAAATTGGAGGACAGGCGGTACCTGCAGCAATAATAACAACTACTTCAGTTCGAGGGGATGCGAATGACAGTAACCTTGCAGAAACAACTCAATCTAGGCAAGTGGATGATAAGAAGACGGAAGTAGTCCCAAAGGATAAGCTTGAAAAAATCATAGATAGCATGAATGATTTTGTTGCCGCTTCAAATACTCATCTAAAATTTGAATTTCACGATAAATTAAATGAGTATTATGTAACGATAGTTGACGATAAAACACAAGAAGTCGTGAAAGAAATTCCTTCAAAGAAAATGCTTGATATGTATGCAGCAATGACTGAATTCCTTGGCATTATGGTAGATAAAAAAATATAATAATACATATTTGTTTTCCTAGTTATTCCAGTATATGAAATAATTAAAACTATGATAAAATGAATGTGACCACCTCAAAATGTAGGTGGTTTTAATTATGCTTATTCTTAAAAATTATTATTTTAAAAGAATATCACGTGGGGGACCATTTATGCCTGTGTTCAATGTAATGGAGGAAATTGTGAGAAATGCAATTGATGAACATAAAGATCAGCTGAAATTAGCGTGCACGTGCGAAAACTGTTTAGACGATGTTTTAGCACTTTCATTAAACCGTTTACCTCCGAAATATATCGTGAATCCCGATACGAGCCCATTTGTCCGGGCAGCATATACTGCTGATCGACAAGGCGCAGCAAACATCATTAGCACCGTTTTTCAGGCGGCTGAAATCGTATCGAAAAATCCTCGTCATTCATAACTAGTAAGGAATTTTTGAAAGTTTAATTTAGTAGTGTCTAAACCAAAATAACATCTAAGAGGTGGCCAATGAATTGGTTCAGTAAAAAATCATTGAATGAACAACCTGTTCTTACAAAAGAAGAACTGCAAATTTCTATTAATATAAACGATCATGAAGTAAACAGGCAGATGCAAATGATTCGTTTTACAGAGGAAGATTTACGCATCGCTGCATCCATAAAACATATCGTTGATCAAAACATTGAAAAGATCGTTGATGATTTTTATAATGCAATCGGTCATCAGGAAAATCTTATGGACATTATCAATCAGTATAGTAGCATCGATCGGTTACGACAAACATTAAAACGCCATATAAGCGAAATGTTTGTTGGTGTCATTGATGACGCATTTATCGAAAAGCGGAAAACGATTGCTGTTGTTCATCTACATATTGGGTTAGAGCCTAAATGGTATTTAGGTGCGTTCCAAAATTTATTGTATTCTTTAATAGAACTCGTTGAAAAACATGTAGAATCAAAGGTGCATGTGATTGAAATCATCAAAAGTATTTCAAAACTTCTTAATTTCGAACAACAAATTGTTCTTGAAACATATGAAAAAGAATATCAAAAACTTCGGAAGCAGCATGAAGAACAAAAACATATCATTGAGCAACGAATTGCCCAAGCATCCGAATCACTTTCTCGGTTTTCTAACCAAACAAATGACTTTATGAATCAACTAAATACACAATCAACTGAAATGCTGTCCATTGCTACTCAAAATGTTGAAGTAGCCAAGCTTATGTCTGTGGAAGCTAGTATTAGTAAAGAAAAGTTAAGTCAGGAACAACAATTAATTAACAATATTGAATCAAGTACATTAAATATCAATGAACGGGTAAAGGAGCTGAAGCAAGCTTCCGATCAAGTTCATTCCATCATTTCGATTATTACGGGTGTTGCTGAACAAACGAATTTATTAGCATTAAATGCTGCGATTGAATCGGCAAGAGCGGGCGAGTATGGAAAAGGGTTTTCTGTCGTAGCAGGTGAAGTAAGAAAATTAGCCGAGGAAACGAAAAAGTCGATCGGTGATATTTCTACATTAATTGAAAGTATAAAAACTCAAATTGAAAATGTGACGCTTTCGATTGGAGATGTGACAGAACTGACGAAGGAAAGTTCAAAAGAGATTACTAATATGGACTCATTCTTTGATAAAATTCTTCAAGCTGCAGCCGAAAATAAACATCATAGTGATCGAACAAAAATTGAGCTTACTCAAACGTCGGAAATTATTCAACAAGTGACAAACCTTATGGAACAAATTGCTGTTTCTTCTGACGATTTAAAGGAGCTTTCACAAAGATTTAATACAAAGTGAACAATCCCTAATGAACAACTGATTGTTTGAATAGGGTTGGACCAACGATATATGACCGTCTCCTGTTCAAGGGGGCGGTTTTCTACTTTTCATGTGATGGGAATATCCCTTTGGAAGCTTTAGGTCTTCTTGTGATCCCAACTTAGGATAAAATTAATACATACAAGAAACTTAGGATAATGAACAATCGTATTATATAGAGAAAAAATTTTGGGGATAGGATGAGGAATCATGGCAAAGTATGAAAAGATAATTATTGGTCAATTTGAGGAAGTGGTTAATCATTTGGAAAACGATATTGCTAATAGTGGAATTAGTATGAAATTAGTGGATGAAAGCAACTACACTGTTGGAGATTCAAAAATAGCGGTTCGAGTTTATGATAAATATTTTATGAGAAATGGCAACAGGGCAAGTTTGAGCCTTACTGTAGTAGGTAATGACAGTAATATTTTTATATCAGCAATTGGTGCAGGGGGAGGACAAGGTATTTTTATAAACTTTAGCCTTGGTGCCGAAGATGATATGGTTGCAATCGTGCAAAAAAGTATAGAACAAATGGAATAATACTTAACTTAATTAAAGGTAAAATCGAAAAAACGCTTGGATAAAATCAATATCCAAGCGTTCTTGCTAGTTAAATCGTGTGTTAGGATTACCTTAATTTGTGTGCATTGGTACTATTATTCAACTATAGATAATTCTTTTTACTAAAAAGGGGTCTACCAGAAGAACCCTGGATAACCGAATCCGTATGGATAGCCACCATAAATGGCAGGACCTAGCAAGGCGGATCCGGCAAGTCCTCCGAGAACTCCTCCAAAAAACGGCCCGCCGAAAAATGGTCTGCCCCATGGACGACCAAATCCCCAAGGACGGCCCCATAAACGTTGGTCATTGGCGTTATAATGATATCCATTCCAATTTGGCATTTGATAATTTGGCATTTGATGATAATAATCTGGATGCATCATCTTTCCTCCTCTTTTTATTTATAAACGCTTTCCCTAAAGAATATGAAATTTAGACAGTGAGCGTTTGGGTGAATATCCCACTTTATGCAAAATAAAAAAAATACAGAAAACTGATCTGGAGTATGCTATAATTTTTTCACAAATAGGACAAATGGGGGATATGGGGATGGAACAATTTGTGGAGAAACTCTTTACTCAAGAGGTAATCGAAAATATTTTAACTACATTTAATTTAGATCATTCCTATAAAAAATTAGGTGATTTTGAAAACTATGTGTTCGAAGTGAATGAGCAAGGAAAGCCCAAAATATTACGAATTACACATAGTTCGCATCGTTCCAAACAGGAATTGGAATCAGAGCTAGACTGGATTCAACATCTATATCGTTGTGGAATCAAGATACCAAATGTTTTACTTTCACCTGAAGGAAACACAGTAGAAAAATTTACTGTTAAGGATTCCGCTTTTTTCGCGAGCCTTTTTGAAAAAGCCTCCGGTCATCCGATTTCATTAGAAGATTCCATTTTTAATGAAAAACTGTTTTATAAATGGGGAAAAATGATAGGGAAGATGCACCGCCATACGAAAGAATATCAGCCTTCAGAACGAATAGTTTCAAGGCACCATTGGGATGCAAATGATCTTCTTGATTTTGAAAAATATTATGGTAAAGAGGAGTCACAGCTTCTTGAGCATGCAAAAAATGTAGTGCAAGAGATTAAACAGTTAACGAAAAGTAAAGATAATTATGGTCTAATCCATTCTGATATTCATCACGGAAATTTTTTCTATGATGGTGAGATGATCCATGTGTTTGATTTTGATGATGCATGCTACCATTATTTTGTTTCTGATATAGCGATTCCGCTTTACTATGCAACCAATTCAAAGCATTTCATTGGAACAAGGGAAGAACGAAATCGGTTTGCTAAGAAATTTTTAACCGCCTTCCTCGATGGCTATCAAGAAGAAAATAAATTACCTCGTGAATGGATCAAAAAGATTCCTTTATTTTTAAAACTTCGGGACATTGATTTATATGCAGTTTTTAATAAAAAAGTTGCTCCCGAACAACGGAATGATCGTGTGAAACATTGGATGCAAGAAATTAAAGAGCGAATGAAAAAAAATGAAGCCATTGTCGACATCGAATTTTTAACGTGAAATCGAAAATTCGACATGATTTTTAAAAAAGGACAAATTCGACAAAAAAATCTTTCGTTTTAAGCAGGAATATGAAGGGTTATAATAGAAATATATAAACATAGCATGATAATAGGAGGCAGTTTCCAATGATTAAGAAAATGGAAGCAGCACCCATATAATAAGGAGGAGTCCATATGATGAACTACAACATACGTGGCGAGAACATTGAGGTAACTCCAGCAATTAGAGATTATACAGAAAAAAAGGTAAGCAAGCTTGAACGATATTTTACAGAAGTACCTGAAGCAAATGTACATGTGAACCTTAAAGTATATCAAGATAAAACAGCAAAAGTTGAAATAACTATTCCCCTTCCGCAACTAGTCTTACGGGCAGAGGAAATTAATAATGATATGTATGCAGCGATTGACTTAATTGTTGACAAGCTCGAACGACAAATTCGTAAACATAAAACAAAAGTAAATCGTAAATTAAGAGAAAAAGGAAATGCGATGGAATTCTTCGCTACAAGTGGTAGCCAAGTTGAGCCTGAAGATGAATCTGAATTAGAAGTTGTTCGTACGAAGCAATTTGATCTGAAGCCGATGGATAGTGAAGAAGCGGTTCTTCAAATGAACATGCTCGGTCATAATTTCTTCGTCTTCACCGATGCGGAATCAAATAACACAAATATCGTATATCGTCGAAAAGACGGGAAATACGGTTTAATTGAAACGAAATAAGTGAATGGAATGATTCAAAAAAAGGTGAGTACCTACTAGTGTAGTGTCTCGCCTTTCTTTTTCCTTAAAAGTGGGTGATGAAATGAAGTTAGATGATATCGATCGAAAAATTCTTCAAATTTTAACAGAAAACGGACGGGTTTCCTATGTAGATATTGGCAAGGAATTAAATTTATCTCGTGTAGCAGTGCGTGAACGCGTACATCAATTAATGAATAATGGCGTCATTGAAAAATTTACTGTTGTGATCAATTCAGAAAAAATAGGAAAACAAGTATCCGCCTTTTTTGAAGTTGATTGTGAGCCAGCTTATTTAGTTCAAGTTGCACAGGCGCTTGCAGATAATCCAAGTGTTGCCAGTTGCTATCAAATGACAGGTCCTAGCACATTACATATGCATGTTTTAGTCGAAGACTTTATCGCATTGGAGCACTTTATCAATAATGAACTATATGCGTTAGACGGAATAACGAGAGTCGAAAGTAATATTTTATTAAGGCGATTTAAAAGCAGAAACGGATTGAAGCTTTAAGTGAAATAATAACATGTTAAGCGTGGAATTTGAGTTCGTTGTCGTGGAGCCTGGGACCTAGTGGACGAATCCGCCGGATGCGGGAAGATAAAGGTGGAAAAACCGAGCTCAAGTGGACGAATCCGCCGAATGCGGGAAGATAAGGTCAGTAAAACCATGCTCAAGTGGACGAATCCGCCGGATGCGGGAAGATAAGGTCAGAAAAACCATGCTCAAGTGGACGAATCTGCCGGATGCGGGAAGATAGGGCCAGTAAAACCATGCTCAAGTGGACGAATCCGCCGGATGCGGGAAGATAAGGTCAGAAAAACCATGCTCAAGTGGACGAATCTGCCGGATGCGGGAAGATAGGGCCAGTAAAACCATGCTCAAGTGGATGAACCCTCGAAATAAACTTTAAAAATGACATAGCGTACAAATTACTAACATGCGCTTCAAACGAACCGAGCATCTTTTTTTTGCTCGGTTTTTCTAGTTATAAAAAAATTTGTAGAATAAAATGAAAATTTTCTATATAATCATAATTAAGTAAAAATAATTCCGTTTGTAAATTATTTTTAGAAAAAAGACGAACAAATGTTAATTGAAAAGATCATTTTAATTTCAAGGAGTGAAAAGGAAGTGAAATTGGATCATCTGTATCAACCATATTCTTCGGTTCGTAACACAGTATTTGCGAAAAATGGAATGGTAGCGACTTCGCAGCCATTGGCGGCTCAGGCTGGACTAAGTATTCTTCGAAAAGGTGGAAATGCGATAGATGCGGCAATTGCCACGGCGGCAGCTTTAACTGTTGTCGAGCCAACTTCGAACGGAATTGGCGGGGACGCTTTTGCACTCGTTTGGACGAATGGGAAATTGCATGGATTAAATGCGAGCGGACCTTCACCTAAGTCCATTTCTATCGATGAAATCAAGGCAAGAGGGCATGAAACCATGCCGACACACGGTGTCATACCGATTACCGTTCCTGGGGCACCAGCTGCCTGGGTAGAACTATCAAAGAAGTTCGGCAAGCTGCCGCTGCAAGAAGTGCTTGAACCAGCGATTCGCTATGCGGAAGACGGATACCCGCTCACCCCGATATTAGGAAAGTACTGGATGTCTAGTTTTAAACGCTTTAAAGAAATCTTTCGGGGGGAAGAATACCAGCCTTGGTTTGACACATTTGCCCCCAATGGAAATGCACCACTAATAGGTGATATTTGGCGTTCACCGGGGCATGCTGCCACATTACAATCAATTGTAGAGTCAGATGGGGAAAGTTTTTACCGTGGAGAATTAGCGGAAAAAATCGCGAACTTCATTCAGAAATATGATGGATTTTTATCAAAAGAGGATTTAGCTGATTTCAAAGCAGAGTGGGTCGAACCGATTTCTACTCATTATCGCGGCTATGATGTTTGGGAAATTCCGCCGAATGGGCAAGGACTCGTTGCATTGATGGCCCTAAATATTGCACGCGGCTTTGATTTTACCGAAAAGGAAACAGTTGAAACTTATCACAAGCAAATCGAAGCGATGAAGCTTGCTTTTACTGATGGAAAAGCATTTATTACTGATCAAAGGCATATGAAGCTTGAAACAGAGCACTTATTATCTGAAGAATATGCAAGAACTAGACGTGAATTGATTGAAAACATGGCACTAGTCCCTGATCCTTATAAACCGCCAAGCGGAGGTACTGTTTATTTGGCTGCGGCGGATCAAGAAGGAAATATGGTTTCATTTATTCAAAGTAATTATATGGGATTCGGATCAGGAATCGTAATTCCGGGAACGGGAATCGCTTTACAAAATCGCGGACATGATTTTTCTTTAGATCCGGAGCATTCTAATGCCTTACAGCCTGGGAAGAAAACATATCATACGATTATTCCTGGTTTTCTAACAAAGGACAATCAAGCTGTTGGCCCGTTTGGCGTCATGGGTGGTTATATGCAACCGCAGGGACATTTTCAAGTTGTCATGAATACGGTTGACTTTCATTTAAATCCGCAAGCAGCTTTGGATGCCCCGCGTTGGCAATGGATAGAAGGGAAAAAAATTGTTGTCGAAGCGAATTTTCCGAATCATCTTGTCCAGGCATTGATTCGTTTAGGTCATCAAATCGAAATTGCGCCTGATACAGGCGGTTTTGGTCGGGGGCAAATTATTTGGCGAAATCCCGAAACGGGTGTTTTAATGGGAGGGACAGAATCTAGGACAGATGGATCGATTGCTGCTTGGTAGTGAATAGGATTGGTTCCAACTATTATGGTCAATCTAACAATATCGGTCATTTTGTGGTGAGGAATTTTTCAACGAGAATAACATCAATAGAAATGATTAAAGGGTTGTGATAGTTTTGAAACAAATGGATATTTTTATTGCTTTTTTCCGATCGGGTATGCTCGGCTATGGAGGAGGATTATCAGCCATTCCGCTCATGCATAGGGAAGTTGTCGAAACGTATAAATGGATGGATGATGAAGAGTTTTCCGACATATTGGCATTGGCTAATACACTTCCCGGTCCGATTAATACGAAAATGTCTGGATATATTGGCTGGAGGATTGGCGGCTTTTTAGGGATGTTAACAGCCCTTGCTGCAACGGTTCTTCCCACAGTTATTCTGATGATTATATTATTAACGGTATTACATGCGTATAATGATAAACCGTGGGTAAGAGGCATGTCGAAAGCCGTTGTGCCGATTGCCGGTGTCATGTTAGGTGTACTTACTTGGGATTTTATTAAAAAGTCGAAGAACTCGATGGGATGGATATCAACTCTTATTGTCATCGGGATTAGTATTGTCGTAATAAATATTTTAGGACTTCATCCAGCGATTATGATTGTCGGACTTTTAGTTGCTGCTCTATTTTCGAAACAGGAAGAGAAAGAAAAGCAGGTGAAAGCATCATGATCTATTGGCAAATTTTCGTAGCAAACTTTATGGCGAATTTTTTAGGCTATGGAGGAGGACCCGCGTCAATTCCCCTGCTGGAACATGAAGTAGTTGATCGTTATAAATGGTTTACCGTCCATGAATTTAGTGAAATGGTCGCACTAGGGAATGCCTTGCCAGGACCAATCGCGACCAAATTAGCTGGTTTTGTTGGTTACCAGCAAGGGGGAATATTAGGAGCCATTGTCGGTTTATTTGCGACCATTGCGCCCTCCATTATTTTACTAATCATTTTATTGGGGATTTTACTAAAATTTAAAGAGTCTCCGAAAGTAAAAAATATGACGAAACTGGTTCGTCCGGCGATAGCAGTATTATTAGGAGTCATGACAATTGACTTTTTCTCCAGTTCATACGAAGGAATCGGTATCCTACATACCATCTTTTTAGGTGGTGCGAGTCTGCTATTATTAGAAAAGTGGAAAGTAAGTCCCGTCTACGTTATATGTGGAGCTTTAGTATACGGAGCGATCTTTCTTGGGTAAGTAAAATTTTGGCCTGATACATGTTATCAGGTCTTAATTTTTTTCTCCCACTTGTTGTGAGTTGTCACTTCATAGGATACAATGGTAAAATTTAATCAGGTTATAAAATAAAGAATGCTTGGTGAGAGGATTTTTGGTCTTTCATCACGAAAGAGTATAGACCTAACCACAAGTTCCCTCACATTTAATATAAAGGAGCGTTTACTACATGGCAGCTTTTTTAGAAAAAGTTTTTGATGCAAACAAACGTGAAATAAAACGACTTGATAAGATGGCGAATCAAATTGAAGAATTAGCGTCTGATATGGAAAAAATGTCTGATGATCAGCTTCGCGAAAAAACAGAGGAGTTTAAACAACGCTACCAAAACGGCGAATCATTGGATGATTTACTAACTGAAGCTTTCGCTGTTGTTCGGGAAGGTGCTCGTCGTGTGCTTGGTCTTTACCCATACCATGTACAATTAATGGGTGGGATTTCCTTACATGAAGGAAATATTTCCGAAATGAAGACAGGTGAAGGAAAAACTTTAACAGCAACAATGCCGGTTTATTTAAATGCGATTTCCGGAAAAGGTGTCCATGTTGTTACGGTCAACGAATACTTAGCCAGCCGTGATGCGACAGAAATGGGCGAGTTATATGAGTTTCTTGGATTAACCGTCGGCTTAAACTTAAATAGTATGTCAAGTGAAGAAAAGCAAGAGGCGTACGCTGCTGACATCACTTACGGAACGAATAACGAATTTGGTTTCGACTATCTCCGTGATAACATGGTGTTGTATAAGGAACAGCGCGTACAGCGTCCATTGTTCTATGCAGTAATTGACGAGGTCGACTCCATTTTAATCGATGAAGCGCGAACACCTTTAATTATTTCTGGTCAAGCACAGAAATCTACTTCTCTATATATTCAAGCGAATGCATTTGTTCGTACATTGAAAAAAGAGGAAGACTACACGTACGATGAAAAAACAAAAAGTGTTCAATTAACAGAAGAAGGAATCAATAAAGCGGAACGATCTTTCTCAATTGAAAATCTTTTCGACATTTCTCATGTGACATTGAATCACCATATTAATCAGGCGTTAAAAGCAATTGTCAGTATGCATTTAGACGTTGATTACGTTGTACAAGATGGTGAAATCGTGATTGTCGACCAATTTACTGGTCGTCTCATGAAAGGACGCCGCTTCAGTGATGGTCTTCACCAAGCCATTGAAGCGAAAGAAGCCGTTGAAATTCAAAATGAAAGCATGACAATGGCTACCATCACATTCCAGAACTACTTCCGTATGTATGAAAAGCTTGCTGGTATGACCGGTACAGCGAAAACGGAAGAAGAGGAATTCAGAAACATTTATAATATGAGAGTTATTGTTATTCCGACGAATAAGCCAATTGCACGTGATGATCGTCCAGATTTGATTTATGCAAGTATGGAAGGGAAATTTCGGGCTGTCGTTGAAGACATTGCTGAACGTCATAAAAATGGCCAACCGATTCTTGTTGGTACTGTAGCAATCGAAACATCGGAATTAATCTCCAATTTATTACAGAAAAAAGGCGTTCGCCATAATGTATTAAATGCGAAAAATCATGAACGTGAAGCCGAAATTATTGCTGAAGCGGGCCACAAAGGCTCAGTAACGATTGCAACTAACATGGCTGGTCGTGGTACAGATATTAAACTTGGCGAAGGCGTGAAAGAGCTAGGTGGATTAGCGGTTATCGGTACAGAGCGTCATGAGTCTCGACGGATTGATAATCAGCTTCGTGGACGTTCAGGACGTCAAGGTGATCCAGGGGTCACACAATTTTATCTTTCCATGGAAGATGAATTGATGCGCCGTTTCGGGTCAGACAATATGAAAAACATGATGCAGCGTTTAGGAATGGATGACTCCCAGCCAATTCAAAGTAAAATGGTATCGCGAGCAGTTGAGTCAGCACAAAAACGAGTCGAAGGAAATAACTTCGATTCACGTAAACAACTTTTACAATATGATGATGTGTTGCGTCAACAACGTGAAATCATCTATACTCAACGAAATGAAGTACTTAATTCCGAGGATTTACGTGAAATCGTTGAAAAAATGATTCAGTCTGTTCTTGAACGTAATATTCAATTATATGCTTCAACTAACGAAGATGAAGAGCATTGGAATCTTCAAGGCTTGGTTGATTTTGTTCATGGCAATCTTTTACCTGAAGGCGACATAACGGTTGACGAATTACGAGGTAAGGAACCAGAAGAGATGGCTGACCTTATTATGGAAAAAGTCAAAGTTCGTTATGATGAAAAAGAAGAGTCATTAACACCTGAACAAATGCGGGAATTTGAAAAAGTTGTTCTTCTTCGTGCAGTGGATTCTAAATGGATTGACCATATCGATGCAATGGATCATTTACGACAAGGGATTCATCTTCGTGCTTACGGTCAAGTAGATCCATTACGAGAATATCAAAGTGAAGGATTTGCGATGTTTGAAGGTATGGTTGAAGCAATCGAAGATGATGCTGCGAAATATGTCATGAAAGCTGAAATCAGAAATAATCTTCAGCGTGAAGAAGTAGCTAAAGGCCAAGCCGTGAATCCTAAAGAAGAAGGGGAAACGGTGAAAAAGAAACCAGCGAAAAAATCTGTTGATATTGGCCGCAATGCCCCGTGTCCATGTGGAAGCGGCAAGAAGTATAAGCAATGTCATGGTAAGAATGCGTAACTTTAAGAAATAGATTGATTTTTTAAAGGACAGGTGAACATGCCTGTCCTAAACTCATTACAAAATACACCCTGAGGTGATACAAAATGGAATTATTTGAAATACGTTCAGAACTTGAAAAAACAGCTAAAAAATTAGCGGACTTTAGGGGGTCTCTTTGACTTAGAAAACAAAGAAGCCCGCATTGCCGAATTAGATGAAAGAATGCTTGAGCCAAACTTTTGGAACGATCAGCAAGGAGCACAAACGGTCATCAATGAAGCCAATGGTTTAAAGGATTTAGTAAATGAATATAAAGAACTTCTAGATAGTCAAGAAAACCTTGAATTAACGCATGAGCTTGTGAAAGAAGAGAATGATCCGGAACTTGCTGCAGATCTAGAATCCGAATTGGAAACATTAGTGGAGAGAGTAAATCAATTTGAATTACAACTTCTATTAAGTGAACCATATGATAAAAATAATGCGATATTAGAGCTTCATCCAGGTGCTGGTGGCACTGAATCACAAGACTGGGGTTCAATGCTATTACGTATGTACACACGGTGGGCAGAGAAGAAAGGGTTCAAAGTTGAAACACTCGATTATTTACCTGGTGATGAAGCCGGAATTAAAAGTGTCACATTATTAATAAAAGGACATAATGCGTATGGCTACTTAAAAGCGGAAAAAGGGGTTCATCGACTTGTTCGAATCTCGCCATTCGATTCCTCCGGACGTCGTCATACATCATTTGTTTCTTGCGAAATAATGCCGGAGTTTAACGAAGAAATTGAAATCGAAATTCGCACGGAAGACATCAAAATAGATACGTACCGTGCTAGCGGTGCTGGCGGACAGCATATCAATACAACCGATTCAGCGGTTCGTATTACCCATATCCCAACAGGTGTCGTTGTTACATGTCAAAATGAACGATCTCAAATTAAAAACCGTGAACAAGCAATGAAAATGCTTCAAGCTAAACTTTATCAGCGTGAACTCGAAGAAAAGGAAAAAGCACTTGCTGAAATTCGCGGAGAACAAAAAGAAATCGGCTGGGGAAGTCAAATCAGATCCTACGTCTTCCACCCGTATTCAATGGTCAAAGACCATCGTACCAACACAGAAGTAGGAAACGTCCAAGCCGTAATGGACGGCGAACTCGACAACTTTATCAACTCCTACCTCCGCTCTCGCATATAAGTACCTTCCATCAGTGACAACACAGGTGTCATTACATCGGTGCCAGGCACCGTTTGTGGTAGATTCTTTTTAATAAACCTTCACCTTTGTTGTGAAGGTTTTTTACATTACACCCGAAAACTGCAAATCTTAACACGAAATACTAAATTTTCCATTGTAAACCTATAATATTCAGCCCCTATTTTCCCAATAATACAAAATAATCTATACATTTCAAAACATATAGACACATGCAGTGCCTCATGCTATAAATAGGAAGGATATTAAGCTAAAGGGGAATGTGGGATGAATAAAAAACGGGGCGTATATTTAGAAGATACAACGTGGTCAAAAGTTAAAGATTACCTATACATATTAATTGGATCAGCAATAGTCGCTATTTCATTTAATGTTTTTTTATTGCCCAATGAGGTTGCTTCAGGTGGGGTAAGCGGAATAAGTACGATTCTACATGGATTGTTTGGATGGAAGCCTGCTTATGTTCAGTGGGCATTTAATATACCATTATTCATTGCTGGACTTATCTTTCTTGGAGTTCAGTTTGGAATAAAAACACTAGTAGGGACAGCATTTCTTCCTTTCGTCGTTTATTTAACAGAAGGGTGGGAACCGTGGACAAATGATCCGCTTTTAGGTGCACTTTTTGGAGGAATTGGAGTCGGATTAGGTTTAGGTATTGTTTTTCGTGGAAAAGCTTCAACAGGGGGAACGGATTTAGCTGCACAAATAATCAATAAATACACCGGATTTACACTAGGGATGTGTGTTATTTTCATTGATGGTTTAGTCGTTCTTTCAGCGGCAATTGTTTTTGATATTGAAAAAGGCCTGTATGCTTTAATTGGTCTATTTGTAACTAGCAAGACCATTGATCTTGTTCAAGTTGGACTAAATCGATCAAAGGCCGCATTAATTATTACCGAAAAACAGCAAGAAATTCGTGAAGGAATTTTGAATAAAATTGACCGTGGTGTGACAAAACTAACTGCATATGGTGGTTTTACAGAGAGTGAGAGACCGGTTCTTATGTGTGTGGTCGATCAAACAGAATTCACAAAGTTGAAACAACTAGTGAAAACCCTTGATCCAACAGCATTTGTCGTGGTTATGGATGCTTCAGAAGTACTCGGGGAAGGTTTTAAAAGAAGTTAAAAAGGTATATAGTAATAATGATAAAGGATTAATTTTCCAACATCTAAAGGAGGAAACAAAATGGTTAAAAAACTAATAGGGATTCTCATGATTTTCACTTTAGCATTTGGACTTGCTGCTTGTGGATCTAGTAACAAAGACAATGATAATGCTAATAAAAACGAAACAACGACAAATAATAACAAATCGACAAACACAGCAAGTGCTGGAGATGCAGAAAAAATATTTAGTCAAAATTGTTCAAGCTGCCACGGTGGAAACCTTGAAGGCGGCGTTGGTCCAGATTTAACAAAAGTTGGAGCAAAATATAACAAAGATCAAATTCTAGATATCATTAAAAATGGAAAAAAAGGCGGAATGCCTGCAGGAGTTATTAAAGGTGATGACGCTGATAAAGTAGCTACATGGTTATCTGAGAAAAAATAATAGCAATACAAATGACCTGATGTTAGTATTACAAACATCAGGTTTTTTCTTTGTCCATTTTTAACAATGGATTGAAGGAACGGCAAATATATTGCTTAGCTGCGCCCTGCAATAAAAATAGAACTTTCATACTATTGAAAAACTGGTTTAAATATGGAATTTTCTCTCTTAAAAGTGGCGGCATTTTTTTTAGAGATAAGCATTGAAATATAAATGTAATAATATTTTCCATTAACATTCAGGTTTATGATGTTATAATAGTTTTGTGATTAAATTTCGCTATTTTACGGCAGCATTCGAGTTAATTGCGAAAGTTAGCGAAATAGTAAAGAAAATGACAGTTATGAACTATGGACATCTAGTAAAATGATCCTAGAAGAGTAAGGTGATTAAATGATAGAAATGCAAAATGTATATAAAAAATATCCCAATGGGATTATAGCTACAAATGATTTGAACATTCAAATCAAACAAGGTGAATTTGTATATGTCGTCGGACCTAGTGGAGCAGGTAAATCGACTTTTATAAAAATGATGTACCGTGAGGAAAAAGCAACACAAGGTAACATTATGGTTAATGGAATTAATTTAAGTAAGTTGAAAAATAACCGAATCCCATATTTCCGTAGACAAATTGGAGTCGTATTCCAAGACTTTAAATTGCTGCCAACATTAACTGTTTTTGAAAATGTTGCTTTCGCATTGGAAGTAATCGAGGAACAACCAAAGCAAATTAAACAACGGGTAATGGAAGTTCTTAATTTAGTCGGTTTGAAACATAAAGCAAGAATGCTGCCGACAGAGCTTTCCGGTGGGGAACAACAGCGTGTATCGATCGCACGATCCATTGTAAATACACCAAAGGTTGTAATTGCGGACGAGCCTACAGGAAATCTTGACCCGGAAACATCATGGGATATTATGAACATCTTAGAAGAAATTAATACAAGAGGGACAACTGTGGTTATGGCAACACATAACCGTGAAATCGTTAATACGATTAGACATCGAGTGATCGCTATAGAAGGTGGCCGCATTGTCCGTGACGAGCAACGGGGGGATTACGGATATGAAAGCTAGAACAGTTAGACGGCACCTTCGTGAAAGCTTCAAAAGTTTAGGACGTAATGGATGGATGATGTTTGCTTCTGCAAGTGCAGTAACCATTACATTATTGTTAGTTGGTGTTTTCTTTGTCATTATGATGAATATGAACAAAATTGCATCAGATATTGAAAAGGATGTCGAAGTCAGAGTTCATATCGATTTAACAGCAAAACAACAAGATCAAGATGCACTTAAAAATAGAATCGAAAATTTAAGCCAAGTAAAATCTGTTGAATTTTCT
Organism: Heyndrickxia vini; assembly: GCF_016772275.1. Lineage (NCBI taxonomy): Bacteria > Bacillati > Bacillota > Bacilli > Caryophanales > Bacillaceae > Heyndrickxia > Heyndrickxia vini. Next base: position 992,075 of record NZ_CP065425.1, read on the forward strand.
TCTAAAGAGCATGAACTTCAAAACTTAATAAATAGTATGGGGAATGACATGAAGTTATTCGAACAAAACAATCCCCTCTATGACGTATTTATCGTAAAAACAAAGAAACCAACAGACACGCCGGCAGTAGCGAAACAAATCGAATCATTTTCCCATGTTGAATCTGCAAAATATGGTGAGGGAAAAGTTGAGAAACTATTTAATGTGTTAAAAATAAGCCGTAATGTTGGACTAGTATTAGTGATTGGTTTATTATTTACCGCAATGTTCTTAATCTCAAATACAATTAAAATTACGATTTTTGCTAGACGTAAAGAAATTGAGATTATGAAATTAGTAGGAGCAACCAACTGGTTTATTCGATGGCCATTCCTAATGGAAGGTCTTTGGTTGGGGATCATCGGATCAATTCTTCCGATCCTCATTATAACTTTCGGCTACTATTATATGCATAGCTTCCTAGCACCGAAATTACAAAGTAATATGATTCAAATACTAGACTTTAATCCATTTGTATTTGAAATTACCGGCGTACTCCTATTAATGGGTATCCTAATCGGGATTTGGGGAAGTACAATGTCCATTCGACGATTCTTGAAAATATAAACATATATCCCGGGGCAGTGTTACTGCCTCGGCATCCATACATATACATATAGAATTTTTAAGGGGGAAAAATTTTGAAAAAACAGTCATTGCTTTCGGTTACTTTAGCATCAGTACTTGGTTTTGGTGGTTTATTTGCCTATCAATCAGATGCATTTGCATCCAAATTATCGAATTTACAAAATCAGCAAAAAGATGTGCAAAATAAACAATCAAATATTAACTCGAATATTAAACAAAAAGAGAATAAGATTGATGAAATTAAAGGAAAACAAAACAATCTTGAAAGCGAATTAGAAACATTAGACGTAAATATTGCCGATACGGATGAAAAAATTCAAGAGAAGCAACAACAAATTAATGTGGCTAAAGAAGAAATTGAAAAGCTACAAACCGAAATAAATGCATTAAAAAAGCGAATCCAAGAACGTAACGAACTATTGGATAAACGCGCACGTACCATGCAAACAAATGGCGGGAGCTCAGTAAATTATTTAGATGTTATATTAGGTGCAGATAGCTTTGCAGATTTGCTTGACCGTGTATCTGCAGTTACTACGTTAGTGAATGCCGATAAACAAATTATTGATGAGCAAAAGAAAGATCAGGCACAGTTAGAAAAGAAACAAGCTGAAGTTACCAACAAACTAAATAAACTTCAAGAAATGCAACAAAAATTGCAAGCGATGAAAGCTGAATTAAATCAACAAAAGTCACGCAAAAATGCAATTTTGAAAGAACTTGGCAAACAAAAGAAAAAGCTAGAACATGATAAAATGTCATTAGAGGAAGAAAATGCAATTCTTTCTGCTCAAAAATCAGCGATTGATAAAGCCATTCAATTAGAAAAAGACCGTATCGCTGAAGAACAACGTGCCGCAGCCGCTGCTGCTGCAGCTCGTCAAAGTAGCTCAGGCGGCAGTTCTAGCCCAGGTGGCGGAGGAGATTCTTCCGGTGCACCACCTGTTTCGTCTGGAACATTTACACGTCCAGCACAAGGCTATGTTTCATCTGAATTTGGCAGACGCTCATTCGATGCAGATGGATTCCACTCAGGAATTGATATTGCCAAGGGAGGAACGGTTCCTATTGTCGCTGCTGGTGATGGAGTTGTAACTCGTTCGTATTTATCTAGTAGTTACGGAAACTGTATCTTTATTACACATTCTGTTAATGGAAAAATCTATACGACAGTTTATGCACATATGAGTTCTCGCAGTATTGGCGAAAATGCAACAGTAAGAAAAGGACAAGTCATCGGGTACATGGGAAGTACTGGACAAGCATATGGTCAGCATTTACATTTTGAATTCTACATTGGACCATGGACAGCATCCCATTCAAACGCAGTAAACCCTAGAAACTATATTAACTTTTAATTAGGCCATCTCCATAACTTTGCGCTTTTTATTAGAGAAAACAGCCTTTAAGAAAGGACCACTTTATGTGGTTCTTTTTTTATGCAACCAATGTGAAATCCGTTTGCTTACATGTAAATAATTAGTATTTGCATTAATGATGTTACAATTTGAAATATATGATATGATACATTGGAGTAAGTGACTAAACTTTTTCTCATCACTATTACAAATACTTTACGAAAATAGCCTAACAAAAAGAATAAGGTATCTTGTTAAAGGAGTTCAGGATGACAATTATTACAATTTTATTGGCATTTTTTTTTATTTTAAACTTTATTTTATCAGGTGCCGTCATCTTTTTAGAACGGCGAAACATAGGTGCTACATGGGCTTGGCTGTTAGTTTTGCTGTTTATTCCTGTAGCGGGGTTCATTATTTATTTAGTTTTTGGACAAAACTTGAGCAGGAGAAGAATCTTTTATTGGAAAGACCAGGAGAAAATTGGAATTAAAGAAATTTCCCATCGTCAGATTGAGTTGTTAAGAAATAATGCCTTCCCCTTTCATGATGAGCGGACTGTTCAATATAAAGAATTAGTTTATATGCTTCTTGTCAATGATGATGCAGTGATGTCACATGATAATGAAGTGGAAATTTTCATCGATGGTGAGGATAAATTCCAATCCCTATTTGAAGATGTGAAGCGGGCAACTAATCACATCCATCTGGTCTATTACATCGTTCGGAATGACTCATTAGGTCAAAAGCTAGTTAAGTTGTTGACTGAAAAGGCCAAGGAAGGGGTCAAAGTTCGATTTTTATATGATGACATGGGTTCACGAAAGCTTCCAAGGAAGTTTTTTAAAGAACTAATTGAAGCCGGTGGAGAGGTAGCGGCATTTTTCCCTGCAAAAATTCCGATGTTGAATTTACGAGTCAATTTCCGAAATCACCGCAAGCTTGCCATTATTGATGGGAGCGTTGGCTATATCGGGGGATTTAATATTGGTGATGAGTATTTGGGTCTGGACAAAAAATTCGGCTATTGGCGAGATACACATTTGAAAATAACGGGTAAAGCTGTTTATGCTATGCAAACACGCTTTGTTTTGGATTGGAATCAAGCCTCAAGCAAAGAAATACGTTATGAAGAAAGGTATTTCCCGGATATACAATCTGTCGGGTACACAGATGTTCAAATTGTATCCAGTGGTCCTGATTCAGAATGGGAGCAAATCAAAAATGGCTATATCAAGATGATTAATGAGGCGAAAAAATACATATACATGCAAACTCCGTATTTTATCCCTGATGATAGTTTATTGAATGCACTTAAAATTGCGATCTTATCTGGGGTGGATGTTCGTTTAATGATTCCGAACAAGCCTGATCATATGTTTGTTTATTGGGCAACTTATTCTAACGTAGGGGAATTATTGAAAACAGGTGCAAAGGTGTATATTTATGAAAATGGATTTATTCATGCGAAAATGCTTGTAGTCGATGGGAAAATTGCAACAGTCGGTACCGCAAATATTGATAATCGCAGTTTCCGCCTAAATTTTGAAGTGAATGCCTTTTTGTATAGCCATCATCTTTCCAAAAAACTAGAAATGATTTACAAAGCAGATATGGAAAAATCAAAAGAATTGACGTTAGAGGATTATTTGCAACGACCAAAATCAATCCGATTCAAAGAATCTGTCTCAAGATTGTTGTCTCCAATTTTATAAAACAGCCTAATGGTAGGGTTTTTCCCTATCATTTTTTGTAGTTTTCTTGAAATGTATGAGAGAAAAAAAGTACATTTCCTTCTAGTAGTTTTTGAGAGAATAAACAGTAACTATTATTTTTTTGACAAAAACACGGAATGGGCGTACAATTTATAAAATTTGAAATCATTTTATAATTAGAGGTGCTTGCATAGTGAATCAATCATTTGAAACGAAAATCGTTCATCAATCTTTAAAAAAAACCAACCATATTCGAAGTAAAACCACACCGATATTTCAAACCTCCGCTTTTACTTTTAATTCATTAGAGGAACTTGAGGGTTTTTATGATGGTGATGCGTCATACTTATATACGAGAACGGGCAATCCAAACACAGATGAACTAGGACAAATGGTGGCAAGTCTTGAAGGGGCACCAAGCGGGGTGGCAACCTCCTCGGGATTGTCGGCAATTCTAGCCGGTGTGTTATCTGTTGCTTCAGCTGGGGATCATATCGTTGCAGCTGAAGACATTTATGGTGGTACACATCATCTATTAAAGCAGGAATTAAAAAATCTAGGAATTGAAACAACCTTTGTCAACTTTGCTGATGAAGCTGCCATTCGGCACGCAATACGGGATAATACAAAACTATTATATTCCGAAACAGTTACGAATCCCTTTTTGCGTGTTGAACGGATTGACAAACTTGTGCAACTAGGTGAGGAATATAAGTTGTATACAATGGTAGACAATACCTTTGCAACGCCATATTTGTTGAATCCTTATCTGGAGGGTATCCATATTGTCGCCCATAGTGCGACGAAGTATTTGGGTGGTCACAGCGATGTAACAGCCGGGGTAGTTGTTGGTTGTGAAGAATTAATGTCGAAAGCACGTCAAAAGGTAGTTAATCTCGGAAGCAATTTGAGCTCATTTGAAGCATGGCTTACTTGCCGTGGTATAAAAACAATGGCATTACGTATGGAACGTCAATCCGCAAATGCGAAACAATTGGCGGAGTCACTCTATCGAAATTCCTATGTGAAAAAAGTCTATTATCCTACCGATCTTTCAAGTAGAGGAAATGGAGCGATTGTCACAATAGAATTAGCAGACACATGTGATATCCATCGATTCTTTTCATCGTTGGGCTGGGTGAAAATTGTACCTACTTTAGCCGGTGTTGAAACGACCGTATCCTACCCGTTAGGTACCTCCCACCGAGCACTGTCACTCGAAGAACAGCAGAACATAGGAATCAACCAACAAGTTGTGCGAATTTCGATAGGAATTGAAGATGCAGATGATATCATTAAACAATTTGATAAAGCCATTCAGGCTTCGGTTTGAAAAATTCCTTTTCCGAAGGATTGTTGCTTTTAACAAGTGCAGAGTGGATTGGAGCGAAAGGAACCTGACTCCTGCGGGATATAGAGGAAAAGTCGAGACCCCGCAGGCGCAAAGCGCTGATGAGGCTCGACTTCTCACCGCGAAAAAGCAGGTTCCTGTAGCGGAAAGTAACGGTCATAGTTTATTCTTTAGAAAAACTTTTAAAAAAAAGGTTGACGAAGTAACAATTCGTCTACTATAATGCAAAACAAGAGCAATTTTAAATTTTCCAAAAAAACTAAATGTATCACTCTTATCGAGAGCGGCGGAGGGACTAGGCCCTTTGATGCCCGGCAACCTTCAAGCAAATTTGCTTGAAAAGGTGCTAATTCCTACAGATCCAATAGAGATCTGAAAGATAAGGGGAGGAACCTATTAATGAGCCCTCTTCTTATGAAGAGGGCTTTTTGCTTCCCTTCGTATAAAAACCACCAACGATAACACTTCAGGAATCTCTCGACTCGCCTAGCGAAAAAATCAAAAACTTTGGAGGAATGTAAAATGACAAGCGAACAATTTCAACCCGAAACATTATTACTGCACGGAGGGCAAGAACCGGATCCTACAACAGGCTCACGTACAGTTCCTGTTTACAAAACAACATCCTATGTATTTAAAGATACCGATCATGCACAAGGTTTATTTGCATTAGAACAGCAAGGTTATATCTATTCGCGAATCGGCAATCCGACAGTAGATGTTTTTGAACAGCGAATTGCCCTATTAGAAGGTGGAACAGCCGCTGTTGGGCTGTCTTCAGGAATGGCTGCAATTGCCTTCTCCATCCTAAATATTGCCGGAGCAGGGGATGAAATCGTCGCTGCTGGAAATTTATATGGTGGAACATTTAATCTGTTTTCAAATACACTTCCGAAATATGGTATTAACGTAAAATTCGTTGATGCAACAGATCCGGAAAATTTTAGATCAGCGATTACACCAAAAACAAAGGCAGTATTTGCCGAAATTATCGGAAACCCTAGCCTACATGTTCTCGATGTTGAAGAAGTTGCAAAGGTTGCTCACGAAAATGGAGTACCACTTATCGTTGATAACACATTTGGTACTCCTTATCTTTCAAACCCTATTAAGTGGGGGGCGGATGTAGTCATCCATTCAGCTACAAAATGGATCGGAGGACACGGAACAACCATTGGCGGAGTGGTCGTTGATGGAGGAAAATTCGACTGGAACAGTGATCGATTCCCAGACTTTAAAGAACCAGACTTGAGCTATCATGGTATCCGCTACGGTGTCGATGTTCCGCAAGCAGCCTTTGCAACAAAATTACGCGTACAAATTTTGCGAGATTTCGGTGCAAGTTTAAGTCCGGATAGTGCGTTTTTGTTATTACAAGGATTGGAAACATTGCACTTGCGTGTACCTAAGCATAATGAAAATGCAGGTAAAGTCGCACAATTTTTGCAAAACCATCCTGCAGTTTCATGGGTCAATCATCCAAGTCTCGAAGAACATCCATCACATGACCGTGCAGTTAAATATTTAAAAGGCGGATTCGGATCCATTGTCAATTTCGGAATTAAAGGCGGAAGAGAAGCAGGGCGTAAAGTCATTGATAACATTCAATTATGGTCACATGTAGCAAATGTTGGCGATGCCAAATCATTAATTATTCACCCGGCATCGACTACCCATCAACAGCTAAGTGCAGAAGAGCTAAAAGTATCAGGAGTGACGGAAGAGTTAATTCGCTTATCCGTCGGACTTGAAGCCGTGGAAGATATTACGGACGATCTAAACCAAGCCATTCTCAAAGCAACAAGTGTAACAGTTTAATCTAAGGTGCCTGGCACCGTACTTCAATATATTGGTAAATTTGTGGTGCCGATGATGATTTGTATAAAATGCCTTCCCGATGAAAGAAATGAAGTTTGGTAAAGGCAGGTGGGAGTTAGTAATGTCAGTTATTAAAGTTGCATTGTTAGGTTTTGGAACGGTGGGTGAAGGTGTTTACAGTGCTATTCAATCACATCAAGCCCAGCTTAGAAAACTTTTGGGAAAAGAAGTTAGGATTGTTGCGATTCTTATTCGTGATCAAACAAAAGAAAGAATGATTGATGCGAATATTCTTGTGACAACCAATTTTGAGGATATTATCGAAATTCCAGATTTAGACGTGATTTTTGAGGCAATTGTTGGGGAGGAACCCGGTAGATCCTATTTGCTCCAAGCCATTGAAAAAGGAATCCATGTGGTTACTGCCAATAAAGAAATGTTTGCTAATCATGGTCATGAACTAATTCAAAGGGCACAGGAAAATGAAGTGAATATCGGCTTTGAAGCTACGACAGCTGGAGGCGTTCCGATCATTCGAACCATTAAACAGCTCTTACAAGTAAATCAAATAACCAAAATTCAAGGGATATTAAATGGAACATCTAATTTTATTTTAACTGAAATGAGAGAACGAAAGCTTTCGTTTGCTGATGCGCTACAACTTGCTCAGAATAAGGGATATGCAGAAGCTGACCCAACGAACGATATAAGCGGGATTGATGCTTTTTATAAATTAATGATTTTAAGTCAATTAGTCATTAATCAACAACCTAACTGGTCGGAAGTAATAATAGATGGTATTAAATCAATCACGCAGGAACAGATTGAACAAGCAGAAAAACGGGGACAACGTTTTAAACATATTGCTGAAATTTCTTTTAATGACCACTCTTTAGTAGCATCCGTTCAGCCAATCATCGTTGATTCGAATCATCCCCTTTATTCAATTGAAGGTGTTGAAAATGCCATTGCAGTAGAAGCGAGTTTAGTCGGAAAAATAACCCTTCAAGGCCCTGGAGCTGGAAAGTTTGCAACTGCAAGTGCGATGATCGAAGATTTTGTAGACATCATCCAACACTCAGCAACAAAGAAAAGACGGGAATATCAATCCATTAAATGAACAGAAAAAAAGAAATCGGGTCCAAACCTTACGAATGTACTTGTGAGGTGCAAAACTTGTAAATCACACTAAAACTTCACAGCATTATTCACAGTCAAAAAGCTTAGAGATGTAAATATCTCTAAGCTTCTTTTTAACAAAACAACAAGTGCATTAGATGCTAAAACGACGTTTGATAATAAGCGGAGAAATTCCCCTTAATTGGAAAAGGGCACTGAAATTAGGTTCAATAGACGGAAGTTTTCCGACTATTGACTCGAAAAACATGAAAATAGGTAATTTTGTTGTGCTTAATCGGAAAAGCTCCGCTTATATCCCCCTAACCAAGCTCTATTCTGTCGTATAACCGGAGAAACTACGCTTATTTTTTACGATTGGTTACCCTGTGTAAATTAGAAAACGGTAAGCAATTAAAATTCTCCAAAATGTTGATAAATCAATAAAAAAACGCACTGTGAATTATATTGTGAATTCAAGTACGTTTGCACATCTAGAGTAAACCCGTCACAAAAAACCGATTTCTCTATTATTTATGTTGCTTACTAAAATCAGTTTCTTTAATCAACTTGATCAGTCGTGAGACTTCTAATAATAGAATCATAAAGCATACCCAAACCCCACCAAAAGCATATCCAGCGGCAAAATCACTTGGAACATGGATTCCTAAATAAATTTCGCTTGCAGCGATTGCTAGTAAAATAAAGATAACAATCAAAAAGGTGAGCAAATTGAGTAAAGTACTTTTACTATGACGAATGATTTCGTACATAAAAAACGAATAAATAATGGAACAGCTTAATGCCTGTTCATTTGGAAAGGATTGACTAAATAATTCCTTTCCGTGTGTAACGTAATGGAAAAGAATATTAAGTCCTTTTCCTAAAAAGACAGCCCCTAAGATACTCATTAAAAAATAAAGGAATTCAATCCGCTTAATTTCCCCCTTCACGGAAATCCAAAGGGCAGTAAAAAGTATGAATACTAAAAGTACTTTCCAATCCGACATTGAATTAAAAAGTGTCATCACATGTTTCCAGCGTTCATTAAATGCATACGCAATGATGGTATTTGTAATCGAATTAAACTGTCCAAATTCATTGGCAATGAAATCTTGTATCATTCCAACGATTAGAAAGATGAGACCAATGAAAGCAATTAGCGCTCCAAATATCAAGAGCTTTGTTTTTAAAAAACTATTGAATCGATTAAATGTATTTTCAATTAACAAAAGTATATTTTCTTTAATTTTCTTTCTGTTTGTTTTTATTAAATAAAAGGCTAAATAAACAATACCGATGCCAATGCAGGCAAGTGTAACATATATTTTTGCCTCATTATGAAACGACTCCCATTTTGGACCGAAAATATTACCTAAACTAATAAACGTTCCTACCCAAATAAAGACACCTATATAAGCAAAAATGGCGAATGTTTTAAAAGGGATACGTGTAACACCTGAAAAGATGCTGGTAATATGACGGACGCCGGGAATAAAGTAAGAAAAGAGTAATAAACCTTTCCCATATTTTTTATTCCATTTCGCAATTTTTTCAATTTTGTCAGGTCCCATATGAATTTTGCTTCCATATTTATTAAAAAATGGCTTCCCCAATTTGTAACCGATCCAGTAGGAAATACTTACTCCCACTATTCCGCCAAGTCCACCAAATAAAATGGTTAAATATAAATTTAATTTATGTTGGTAGACAAGGAAACCAACATAGCTCATCAATATTTCATTAGGGATAGGAACTATGATTAATTCTAGCATCAAAGAAATAAATAGAACTAAATATCCATACTGATCGATTAAATGAAATAGCCAACTCAAAATGACTTCCCCCTCGATAAATAAAACAAAAACGCATTATATAGACTTTTTTATCATGATAAAAGTTTCACAAACTAAAAAGGAGTTCTCTATAAATTTATTATAAACAAATATTGAAAGGAATAGAAAATACTCTACCCAATAGAAGGAAAATTAATCACCTCTTTTAATAATAGAATCATCATAACTCGTCCTTTTCACACATATATTGAAATATTAACAGCGTTGAATCCTAACAAATTAGGGGGAGTCACATGAATCGAAAATGGATGGCCGTTATGGTTTCAGGGGCATTAGTCACTGGGGCTGGCGGTACATATATAGGAATGAAGTGGCTGGAGCCAGAGCCAATACAAACTCAAGATTCTGCAAAAGAAAACCAAATGGTTGATTATGCAAAAAACAAAGGAAAATCACTACCGGACTTAGCGAAAATTGCCCAAGCATATGATTTAATTAAAGGTTCCTATGTTGAAACAGTGGATGAAAGTAAATTAGTTGAGGGCGCGATTCAAGGAATGGTCAGCACGTTAAATGACCCATATTCAGTCTATATGGATGCAAAAACAGCTTCGCAATTTAATGAATCTCTCGAATCAACGTTTGAAGGAATCGGTGCCGAAATGACATCAAAGGATGGAAAAGCAATAATTGTTGCACCTTATAAAAACTCTCCAGCGGAAAAAGCGGGTTTAAAGCCGAAAGATGAAATTGTCAAAGTTGATGGGACGAGTGTTAAAGGTCTCGATCTATATAAAGTGACAACAAAGATTCGTGGGAAAAAAGGGACAACCGTAACACTTGAAATTAAACGTGAAGGTGTAAGCGACCCTCTCGAAATTAAAGTGAAACGTGATAAAATTCCGATGGAAACTGTATTTGCCAGCATGAAAGAAGATGGATCCCAATCAATTGGATACATTGAGATTACTCAGTTCTCACAAAATACAGCAGCTGATTTTAAAAGAGAATTAAGTAAGCTGGAAAAACAAAAAATGGATGGACTAATCATTGATGTCAGAGGAAATCCGGGCGGACTTTTAGTAAGTGTAGAAGAGATTTTAAGTGTTTTAGTTACGAATCAAAAACCATCCTATCAGATTCAACAGCGCGATGGGGAAAAGCTTCCATACTACTCCAAATTAAAACAAAACAAAGAATATCCTATTTCTGTATTAGTAGATGAGGGAAGTGCATCAGCTTCCGAGATCCTTGCTGGTGCATTAAAGGAAGCTGAAGGATATACATTGATTGGCGAAAAGACATTTGGAAAAGGAACCGTTCAGCAGGCTGTTCCAATGGGGGATGGAAGCACGATTAAGCTAACCATGTTTAAATGGCTCACCCCTAATGGAAATTGGATTCACCATAAAGGAATTGAGCCAAATATTGAAATTAAGCAACCTGATTATTTTTATATCCATCCATTAGAAGTAGAAAAAACAATGACTGTTGATATGAATAATGAACAAATAAAAATCGCACAGCAAATGCTTGATGGACTTGGATATGCTACTGGAAGGGCTGATGGATATTATGATGAACAAACCGAAAATGCGGTAAAAGCATTTCAGAACGAAGCGGGGCTTCCGGCAACAGGAGAAATTGATCCAAAAACAGCCCAATCGTTAGAAGAAGAAATTACTTTAGCTGTAAAAAATGAAAAAAACGACCTGCAGCTGCAAGTTGCACTTAAAAGCTTTAAGAAGTAAGGAACAGAACACTGTTCCTTATTTTTTTTTGCCAATACTTGATAGGTTTTATTTGCACAATCTGATAAAATAGAAATAATAGATAGTTTTGTAGGCAGGTGGTGAAAAAGTATGACTCAAATGTGGATAATGGAAATATTAAAAGGGATTGGGAAGATGTTTCTACATCCAATTTTCTACTATTCTATTATTTTCGCTGTCATTTCGGGTATTGTTCGAGTGAAAAGGGAACGAAGTGATTTTCATATAAGAGTGAATGAACCGCTGCAAGAATTACGTTTTTTATTTCCTGCAGGAATAGTCATCGGGTTCATCCTTTCTATTATTACAATAGGAAGTGGGTTAACAATTTCTTACTCCATCGTTGCCGTATTAGCGATTATAACCATTGTGCTTACGCTTTTAGGAAATTTCCGCTTTTTATCACCGGCATTTACGCTTGGAATTTCATTTGTTTTGCTATTTTTAGCGAAACAATTAAATTGGAATCTTCCTATCATTTCAGAACATCCATCTGATAATAGTTTACACGGTTTTATTGTATTGCTAGGGTTATTGTTAATTAGTGAAGGCATACAAATGATACGAAATGGTTCAAAGAAATTTTCGCCAATCCTCCGAAATAGTAGAAGAGGTTTAGTTGTAGGTGCCCATCAGGTCAAACGAATATGGCTAATCCCTGTATTTTGTTTTCTGCCAATTGGTTCATTAACGGCACCTTTCGAATGGTGGCCGACTTTTGACTTTGGGACAAGCTCGTATTCTTTCATTCTTGTACCGTTTGCTGTAGGATTTCAACAGCAAATTCAAAGTACTTTGCCTCAATTAGCGGTAAAACGGATTGGGAAACAGGTAATCGCATTAGGAATGGTTATCTCAGCCATTGCTATATCAGGAATGTGGGTGCCGATTCTATCAATAGTCGCAGTGATCATCGCAATCGTTGGCAGAGGGTGGATATCTTATCGACATCGTGTCCGTGAAAACGCGGCGCCATATTATTTTACACCACGAAAAAATGGGCTTATCGTTTTAGCCGTTATCCCTCATTCTCCCGCTGAAAAATTAGGGCTCCAAACAGGAGAGATTATTTATAAATGCAACGGGCAACTCACTGGAAATAATAAAGAGTTTTATAAAGCCCTTCAAAAAAATCGTGCGTACTGCAAATTAGAAGTTCTTAATTCTGAAGGAGAAGTCCGCTTTGTACAAGGGGCACTATTTGAAGGAGATCACCATGAACTCGGTATATTAACAGTAGAAGATAGGAAGAAATGGAACGGGAATGAAGCTTCTTAATTTTTAAATTGATAACCTTTTGAAAAAGGATAGGAAAAAACAACTTAAGAATACCCAAAAACCCTGATTTAATAAATCGGGGTTTTTGTTAATCCTAACGCATAATTATTTCATCGTTATTCTTGACTTAACTTAACGAATAACTTTCTACATGTTTTTCGAGTTTTGTAATCGAATTTACGTGGAATTTTTTATCTTTATAAACGATTAATCCTTCGCTTACACATTGAGCTATTGAACGATTTAAACTTCTAATTGGAGCACAGACCTCACTAGATAATATTTGTTTCGTAAGGGTATGTAAATCCCCCATTTTATAATGGTTGTGTATACTTAGCAATACACGATCGCTCACCGTTAGTAGTGATAACTTCGCTGCAATATCTGAACTTAAAGTCAATTTTGATGCAAGCTGTTTCACGATGTAAAGATTAAAGTCAAAATCTGATTTCATCCACTCAAAAACCTTTTCTTTATGGATAGCGATCGTTTCACATTTCTGTTTTGCAATAACCCCCAGTGTTTTAATGTTTTCGTTGAAAATTTCAATCTCACCAAAACAACTGTATGAGTGATAAATATATAAGGAGAACATTGTACCCACATAGCTTTGCCTGTATACCTCTGCCATACCTGTTGTAAGTATGAATAGGTAATCATTTTGCTCATCTGGATGAAGAATAAGACTCCCTTTTTCGTGTGTTCTAAAAGTAAAATCTTTTTTAATTTGTGCAGGTGCGTGATTCACTATATTTTTCAAATTCATGACTTTACCTTCTTTTTGATTTTTGGTCATTTGACCTATCTTCATTATAAGTAGAATTATATAATATGGCCAAATAGGAAATGGAGGTCAAAGTATGAGAAAGTTAATTATTGATACAGATACGGGGAGTGATGATGCAGTTGCATTAATAATGGCACTTAAATCGCCGGAAGTTGATGTGCTGGCGATTACGACTGTTTGTGGCAACGTACCTGTGGAACTAGCAACTAAAAATGCCTTAATGACCGTTGAAGTAACGAATGCTCAACAGCCACCTATTTATGTAGGAGCAGCTAAACCACTAATGAGAGATCTTGTAACCGCAGTAAATGTCCATGGTGATGACGGTATGGGAGATGATGACTTAATTCATCCTACTACTTCGCCTAAACTTGGTCACGCAGTTGACGCAATCTTAAACTTGATAGAAAAAAATCAAGAAGAAATTGAAATTGTTGCTATTGGTCCAGTTACAAATATAGCCCTGGCAATATTAAAAGCACCAGAAACCATGAAGAAAGTTAAGCGTATTTATTCCATGGGCACTGCTGGATTTGGTCCCGGAAACACTACACCTGTGGCTGAATTTAATGTATTTGTTGATGCAGAAGCATATAGCATTATGATGAAATCAGGAATACCTATTACTATTATCGGTTTTGATATTTGCCTTGGGGAAGCCTCTTGGAATAGAGAAGACATGAAACTTTTAATGGAGAGCCAAAAGGAAGAAGCAATGTTTGCTGTGCAATGTAATCGTTGCCTTCTCGAATACAACCTCCAAGCAATTGGAGGGCATTTTGTTGATTTGCCTGATGCGGTAGCAATGGGGGTTGTATTGTGGGAAGATATCGTTCTTGAGGACAAGTTATGTTACTGCTATGTATGCACGATAGAAGAAGCTACCTATGGCCAGGTGATCATAAATGACGGGAGTAAGTTAGCCATATCAGATGGTTTTGGCACCAATCTTCCTAATGCAACTGTATGTAAACGTATTGACAATCATTTATTTAAGAACCGGTTATTAGAGATATTGGTGTGCTAACATAGTCTGTGTTTCGATGAAATTTTGAATCGCTAACTATTGATCGGCAGCTTTAGTGTTTAAAATAGGATGGTTAAATGTGGAAGGTGGTTCTAAATCGTAGGAAAGGGGAAGTTTAATGAACGAAATAAAAAAATATATAAATTTTATTAAAGAGGTTGAAGGGTTGAAGTCCGTTACAAGGACGGCATGTATGCAATCGGGACGCCAAGAAAGCACAGCTGAACATTCATGGAGATTAACGCTTTTCATAGCCATTACAGCCAAACAATTCCCGGAATTAGACTATGAAAAATTACTTTTCATGAGTTTAATCCATGATCTTGGTGAACGTTATAGTGGAGATCAATCTGCGGTATTGTTGTCAAATAGAGGAGAGAAGACAAAAGTAGAACGGGATGCAATTGAAAAGTTAGCAAGCTTTCTCCCTTCAGAAATTGGTAAACAAATAATTACTTTGTGGCAGGAATATGAGGAAGGTGTAACGAAAGAAGCTGTTTTCGTAAAAGCACTTGATAAAGCCGAAACCATCATACAACATAACCAAGGACAAAATCCGCAGGACTTTAATTATGAATTTAATCTAACATATGGTTTAAAATATTTTGAAGGAGAAGTCTTTTTAAAAGATTTAAGAGCGGAGTTGGATAGGGAGACAAGCGATAAAATAGTGAATAAAAGTATATAATTAGTTAATATCGATCAGTTCATTCCTTAGTGTTGGAAAGATTAATAAAAAATCATTGAGTTTTCAAGAGAATTATCAAATAATAAAGAGGGTAATATGATATTATCCTCTTTTTTGTGGATTGAAAATATCAATAGATAATAAAGGCAAATTTCAAAAATATTAAAGGATGAAATTATACAATGGTTAAAAGCTCAAAACACTTAGCACGTATTTCACTAGCAATCATGGGAGTGGGCTTTGTACTTACTTTCCCACTTAGTGATTCGAAGATTATCGCACTTTTACACGGTGGATTTGAGGCAGGGATTGTCGGGGGGTTAGCAGATTGGTTTGCTGTCACAGCACTTTTTCGTTACCCGTTTGGAATACCTATTCCTCATACTTCATTATTAACGAAAAATCGTTCAAGGATCACGAAAGCGCTAATTTCTACTCTAGAAAATGATTGGCTTTCTAAGAAAAGTATTCAGGATAAACTGAATACTATTCAAATGACAGAGAAAATAATGAATATAGCCGAAAGTGAATTACAATCACCACGATTAAACAAAACGATGGCAACATTATTATCACAAATGATTGTAAAAATTGACGTCCAAAAGCTTGCTCCTATTCTTTCGAAATATATAAAGGAGTATCTTTATTCGTATAAAACACAACAACTTCTCGAAGCTACATCCAAAAAAATTCTTGATCACCAACTTGATCAGAAAGGATTAGATTATCTATTGGTACAAGGGGAGAAATGGATTTCGAAAGAAGAAACGAAGTACAAGCTTGGTAGTATGGCTGTAGCTGCTCTAAATAAAATTGAATTAGATGGTTTTCTGCAATTTGCTCTAAAATCCTTTCAAAGCTTAATTAACGAAGAGAAAATGGGGAAAATCATTCAAAATCTTATAAGTAATGTAATTCATGATCTCCAAGATCCGAATAGTATTGATCGGGAAAAGGTTTTATTATCTATCCAAACGTTCTTACATAATGCTGGAGACAATCAAGCGCTCATTGAAGAATTAGAGAAATTTAAGCAATCGTTACTTGAAGAATGGGATCCGTCTGAAAGTATCGAAAAAATTCTGATTGACGTACAACGAAAACTAGCTGACTATATTCAAAATAGTCCTTTTGTGGAAGCACATCTTATTCCTTTAATTATGGAGCTATTCCAATCGCTTAAAGGAAATCAAGAAAAAATGATGGCAATCGAAACATGGTTGCACACACAAATCACAAACTTTGTAGAAAAAAATCATTCAAAAATAGGAAGACTAGTTGAAGAAAACCTAAACAAACTCGACAATCAAACACTTATTGACATGGTAGAAAACAATATCGGTAAAGACCTGCAATGGATAAGAGTAAACGGAGCCATCTGCGGATTTATTATTGGAATTTTAATC
Organism: Heyndrickxia vini; assembly: GCF_016772275.1. NCBI lineage: Bacteria > Bacillati > Bacillota > Bacilli > Caryophanales > Bacillaceae > Heyndrickxia > Heyndrickxia vini. The sequence continues at coordinate 1,008,814 of NZ_CP065425.1, forward strand.
ACCGGAATTGAAATGTTATTTACTCTATAAATAAGTCTTCTTTTCTAATAGATTGTCGCTTTTAACAATATTAAAAGCACGGAGTGGATTGGAGCGAAAGGGTGCGAGACTCCTGCGGGACATAGAGGAAGGGTCGAGACCCCACAGGCGCAGGAGCGCCGAGGAGGCTCGACTTTCTCCCCACGGAAAGCGAGCACCCTGTAGCGGAAAGGAACGGTTCATTCTAATTCCCCAATAACCTTAAATAAATAAGATGTTTAATAGAAGATAGATTTCGATTGATGAAGTATATCTTCTTTTTTTATTTAATTATCGAAACAGAAATATTTTTAATAAATAAAAATAATCGGAATATATAGACTAAATAGATATTATTTTGTACAATATTTTCAGAACTTGGTTTTTATTTCGAATAATAAAAATATAATTAGTGAGGAGGAAGAAATACCTGCTTCCAATAAGTAAAATTTACTATATCTAAAAGGGGGAACTTAGAGATATGAAGAAAATATTAGGTATTTCGATGTCACTTTTGCTTTCTGCTGGACTTATGGCCGGCTGTGGCAGTGCAAAGAGTGGGGGAAAAGGCGGAGATGAGATACTAATCGGGGCAAATCTCGAATTATCCGGTGGTGTCGCTTCTTACGGTCAATCGATTTTAGAAGGGGTGAATCTCGCTCTTGACGAAATCAATAAAGAGGGAATTGACGGAAAGAAAATTAAACTAGTCAAAGTAGACAATAAATCTGATGCTGCAGAAGCAACAAGTGCGGCAACAAAATTAATAGATAAGGATAAAGTATCGGCAATTATTGGTGCGGCAACAAGTACAAATACGCTTGCACAAGTACAAATTGCCCAAGGGAAAAAAATCCCGCTCATTACTCCAACCGGTACGAGCCCGACTATTACCTTTGATAAAGGAAAACTAAATGATTTTGTGTTTAGAACATGCTTTATCGATCCGTTTCAAGGAACAGTCGCAGCGAATTTTGCTTCTAATGAATTGAAAGTTAAAACAGCTTCCATCCTTATCGATAGTTCAAGTGACTATGCAAAAGGATTAGCTGCTGCATTTAAAGAAGCATTCGAAAAGAACGGTGGAACAATTGTAGGAAATGATGAAGCGTATGTACAAAAAGATACAGATTTCCGCTCCACATTAACTCGTATTAAATCAAAAAATCCTGAATTTGTGTTTGTACCTGGATATTATGAAGAAGTTGGCTTAATTTTGAAACAAGCGCGTGAAATAGGTTTAGATGTACCGTTTATGGGTGGAGACGGATGGGATTCTCCTAAACTAATTGAAATTGGTGGGAAGGAAGCAACGAATAATTCGTATATTACGAACCACTACTCTTCAGGAGATTCCGATGCGAAAATTCAAGATTTTGTAAAGGCATTTAAAGCGAAGTATAAAGATAAAACTCCGGATGCGTTCAATGCCCTTGGATATGATACGTTATACCTCCTTACAGATGCCATTAAACGTGCAGGCAGCTCTGAGCCGGAAAAAATTCAAAAAGCACTTGCAGAGACAAAAGGACTTGAATTAATTTCCGGAACAATGACACTTGATGATAAGCATAATCCAATTAAATCAGCAACGATTTTAAAATTTGTAAACGGCGAACAAAAATTTGAAGCAAAAATTAATCCATAAAAAGAATAGCAATAAATAGGGGGCGTGTCCCCCTATTTGGAGTTTATAAGGATTTAAAGGGGAGTGAGACAATGGAGATTATTCAGCAGCTAGTAAACGGTATCTCACTAGGCAGTATTTATGCACTCATTGCATTGGGCTATACAATGGTCTATGGAATTGTAAAACTAATCAATTTTGCTCATGGGGATGTCTTCATGATCGGGTCCTTTATAGGATTTTATTCTATTACTTTTTTGCATCTTGGTTTCTTTCCGGCATTGATTATATCGATGGTCGTTTGTGCAATTCTAGGAGTAGTAATTGAAAGAATCGCCTATAAGCCGTTACGTAATGCTACGAGGATTGCCGCACTTATTACCGCAATTGGTGTTTCTTTATTAATTGAATATGGAATGATTTATTTAAGAGGTGCACAACCAGAGGCTTATCCTATTAATACACTTCCATCAAAAAGCATCCACCTTTTAGGTATTACGATAAATAGTCAATCATTATTTATTCTGGGCATTTCTATTGTATTGATGATTGTTCTACAATTTATTGTTCATAAAACGAAAACAGGAAAAGCGATGAGAGCCGTATCACATGATGCAGAAGCTGCGAAATTAATGGGAATTAGTGTTGATCGTACGATTTCTGCTACCTTTGCCATTGGTTCTGCTCTAGCAGGGGCTGCCGGCGTAATATTCGGAACTTATTATATAAAAATTGAACCATTAATGGGCCTAATTCCTGGAATAAAGGCATTTGTTGCTGCTGTTTTAGGTGGAATTGGAATTATTCCTGGAGCAATGGTAGGTGGATTATTATTAGGTGTCATTGAATCACTTGTCAGTGCATTTGGCTATTCATTATGGCGTGACGGTGTTGCCTTTGTCGTACTCATTCTTATACTTATTTTTCGACCATCAGGACTATTTGGCAAAAACTTCAAGGAGAAAGTTTAAGAAGGAGGAGAAGGTATGTCGATACTTAAACAATCAAAAGGGTTTTGGCTGTCAGTCATTATATCCTTAGTATTTTTTGGAGTTGTCCAATGGCTAATTAGTAGTGAGGTGCTTAATTCATATTACACAAATACACTCTTTACTTTATCTATTAATATTATTCTAGCGATAAGTTTACATTTAATTATTGGGATTACGGGCCAGTTTTCGATTGGACATGCTGGTTTTCTAGCCGTCGGTGCCTATGCATCAGCGATAATGACGATGAAGCTTGAAATGCCATTTCCTGTTGCCTTAATTGTAGGGGGAATTGTTGCTACTATTGCCGGACTTATTATTGGTATTCCTAGTCTTCGTTTAAAGGGTGATTATTTAGCGATTGCTACTTTAGGATTCGGAGAAATTGTTCGGATTATCTTTTTGAATATTGATTATGTTGGTGGGGCAAGTGGTATGCAAGTAATGAATTTAACTACTTGGCCATGGGTCTATGCTTGTCTTTTAATTTCTATTATTGTAATCGTCAACTTTACAAATTCTACTCACGGGCGAGCGTGTATTTCTATTAGAGAAAATGAGATTGCTTCTGATGCAATGGGAATCAATACGACTTATTATAAAGTAATTGCATTTGCGATCGGCTCCTTTTTTGCTGGGGTTGCAGGAGGATTATATGCTCATAATTTCTATATCATCCAACCGACGAACTTTGGTTTCTTAAAATCATTCGATATTTTAATCTTTGTTGTGCTTGGGGGATTGGGAAGTCTATCAGGAGCAGTGATTGCGGCTATCATACTAACGATTGTTTCTACGTTTTTACAAGACTATGCCGAAACAAGGATGATTATTTATTCATTAGTCCTTATCATCATGATGCTTTTCCGTCCACAAGGATTACTTGGGACGAGAGAAATCACATCATTCTTCAAAAAGAGCAAAGATGCTGGCGGAGGGACACAAAATGGAAACAAACAAACCACTGCTTAAAGTAGATCATGTAGGGATTACATTCGGGGGGCTGAAAGCCGTTTCCGATGTAAATGTGGAGTTGAGAAAAGGTGAGTTGGTTGGTTTAATTGGACCAAATGGTGCAGGAAAAACAACGTTTTTTAATCTATTAACGGGTGTTTATGAACCTACCATGGGAAATATTGAATTAAACGGAAAACGGATTAATGGGAATGCCCCTTATCAGATTACAAGAAAAGGAATTAGCCGGACCTTCCAGAATATTAGACTATTTAACGAGCTAACGGTTTTAGATAATGTTAAGGTTGCCTATCATTCCAATGCTAAACATGGAATATTTAGCTCTATTCTGCGCCTTCCCTCGCATTTTAAAGGTGAGAAGGAGATGGAGCAGGAGGCGATTGATTTTCTAAAAATCTTTAATCTTGATTTCTATAAAAATGAAAAAGCAAAAAATTTGCCGTATGGACAACAAAGACGTCTTGAAATTGCGCGAGCATTGGCAACAAAACCAAGCCTACTATTGCTTGATGAGCCTGCGGCCGGAATGAATCCTCAAGAAACGGAATCATTAATGAAATTAATTGCTTTTATTCAAGAAAAATTTGATTTAACAATCCTGCTTATCGAACACGATATGCAGCTTGTCATGGGTGTATGCCAACGAATTTACGTTCTGGATCATGGACAATTGATTGCAGAAGGCACACCAATCGAAATACGAAACAATCCGAAAGTAATCGAAGCATATTTAGGTGAGGAGGTTTCATAATGCTAACAATTGAGAACATCAACGTATTTTATGGAAACATCCAAGCATTAAAAGGAGTCTCCCTAACGATTAATCAAGGCGAAATTGTCACATTAATAGGTGCAAACGGTGCGGGAAAAAGTACATTATTAAAAACAATTTCTGGATTACTAAAGCCTAAACAAGGTCAAATTTTGTTCGAAAAAAGCTCCATAGCTGGGAATGCCGCACAAAGTATTGTTAAAAAAGGAATTTCCCATGTTCCTGAGGGAAGAAGAGTTTTTGCCAACATGACCGTTGAGGAAAACCTTGAATTAGGAGCATTTTTACGAAAAGATAAAGCTGGAATTAAACAAGATTTCGAGAAAGTTTATCAGCTTTTTCCTCGCTTATTGGAACGTAAAAAACAACAGTCCGGAACTTTGTCGGGTGGTGAACAACAAATGCTGGCAATGGGTCGTGCACTGATGGCCAGACCTAGATTATTGCTGCTCGATGAGCCATCGATGGGACTAGCACCACTTCTAGTAAAAACCATTTTTAAAATTATTGAAGAAATAAATCAGTCAGGTACAACGATATTACTTGTTGAACAAAATGCCAATATGGCATTATCGATTGCTAATCGTGCCTATGTAATTGAAACAGGCCGTGTGGTTGCATCAGGAACACCAGAAGAATTAAATAGTAGTGATCAAGTGAAATTAGCCTATCTTGGCGGTCATTAAAAAAAGGGGAAAGCATTGAATTTGTTCAGTGCTTTTTCTTTTTGCTATTTTTGTGAAACAGTAGGAATTAATTATGTTAAAATATAGTGGTCATCATTTGAAGGATATGGAAGAAAAACTAATATACTGGGAGATTGAAGATTTTACGAAAGGAATAGGTGAGGAGATTAATGAGTAAGAAAAAATTACTGTTTTTCGGTGTGATTACTTCACTTCTTTTGTCGGCCTGTAATGCTGCAAGAGTGCCAATGTCGGTAAAAGAGCATGATATGAGCTCAATGATACCGGTAACGGGTGATGAAACGAAATCAGACTGGACGCTGCCGAAAGATCCAAAAGCAAATGAGGATGTTCCAATGTCCATTTTAATTAAGGATAAACACGATAAACTTATAAAACAATTTGAAACCGTAAGCGAAAAGAAAATGCATTTAGTCGTTGTCAGTAAAGATTTATCCTATTTCAGTCATATTCACCCAACATTAAAGGATAATGGCGAGTTTACAATCACCACGAAATTTCCGGCAGGCGGCGATTATAAAATGACTGCTGAAATGACACCAGTAGGTGCGAGCGAATACAGTTTGGAAGATCATTGGATTCATGTTGCGGGAGATGAGCCAAAACCGAAACCAATCGTTCCCGACAAAAATCTAACGAAGGTAATCGATGGTAAGAAAGTCACACTCTCCTTTGAAAATGAATTAAAAGCGAAAAAGAATACGAATATCACGTTTACATTGTCCGATGAACAAACAAAAAAACCAATTAAGGATCTTCAACCCTATCTAGGAACAATCGGTCATGCGGTAGCAATCGATAAAGACTTGAAACATTTTTTACATGTACACCCTATCTATACGAAAACGACTGGACCTGAAGTTACATTTATGACGTATTTTCCGAATAAAGGAATCTATCGTATTTGGGGGCAATTTAATGTTGATGGAAATATCCTGACTGTTCCATTTACACTTGAAGTTTCATAATTGTTTTACTAATAGATATTCGAAAAATAAAATGCGCTTAGTACAAGACTACTAGGCGTATTTTTAGTAGATTCATATAGATAATCTATCAATCTTGTTCAAATTGCTTTTCTAAATTCTTATCTAATATAAATACTTCAATTCTTTCCCCCATTTTTGTACTAATATCACTATGACTTGAGATTACTGTACAATTCGTAAGTTTCTCGACAATTCTCTCGAAGTTTTCGCTATACATTTCCCTAAGAACTTGACGCATTTGTTTCACTAGCTTTTTACCATATTGGTGATTAACTAAATGTTTCTCTTCAATGGTTAAAACACCCTTAAATCTAGCAATGACCATATCATGGACAATATATGTTTTTGTTTCTTGTGGCCCACGGCCAATAAGATCTCGTTGAAGTTTAATAAAGGCTTCACTAAGATCCGCTTCTAACCTTTTTTTTGTTATTGCCATGGTCAATGCCCCCATTCCATTATCTTGAAGATAATATTACTTTTGGATGTTTACCATTGTCAATAGAAAAATAAAAAAATAAAAAACCAACGAAATATTACGAAAAAATTAGTAATAAATAGATAATTTGAGAAATGATATGGAAATTGAGAAAATTCAACCGGATTTCGTTAAATTTCGTAATTTACAAATAAGCAAGGAGCGAAGTAGAATAAGCGTCATAATAAAAAATATTTCGGCCTAGTCTCAAAATTGAGAACGGAGGAACCACTTTCTTGGGGTTAATTCTACGGTTTGTAGAAGGGATGAGATCTTCTCTTTCGCCATCCTACCCGTCAGCTAACTTCGTCGGCTAAAGCGAAGGAGGTCTAAAGAGACCACCTTACCAAGGTGCTTTTTTGACTATGTTCTATACATAATCAAAAAGGAAACTTGAATGAATAGTAGGTCTTTTTGTTTTGCCTATTTTTAAAAAAGGATACTTGGAAGACAGAATGCAAAGGGAGCGAATGCTTGCTGGGCATTAGGTAGACCGATGTGTACTTTTTCTCCAAAAAATTGAGAAAAATGATTCGAATCAGAGGCATTCAAATCGAATGCATATTTACTGACCGGAACTTTTTATACTCAAGCGGAGGGAAAGTATGTATTGGTCTATTTTTTTTGGAGGTGAAAGAAGAAAAGTAAAGATTTATTGCAGTGACTAGTTGAAGTGTAAGTTAAAAATCAGTCAAAGGAGGAAAGAATATGACTTTAGTTTTAATTACGATGATTCTAATACTTAGTGGCTGTTATTTATTGCTTTTAGGTTTTATTAATTGGTGTGACAAACTAGTTGAAGGAGTGGGAGGTGGAGAAAAATGATTATCGTTTGTGTGATGACTGTGTTGATCTTTGGCTATTTAACGTATGCTCTCATCCACCCAGAGAAATATTAATAAAGGGGATAAAAAAATGGATCTATTACAATTATTCATCGTTATTCTATTGTTGGTATTGTTAGTTAAGCCTTTAGGGACATACATTTATCATGTGTTTTCAAATAAAAGCAATAAAACCGACAAACCATTTATGTGGCTGGAAAAAATGATTTACGGTATTTCAGGTTTAAAAGAACGACCACAAATGACATGGAAAAAATATACGCTTTCATTAATTTTAACAAATGTAGTGTTTGTAGTAATAGGTTTTGTCATTTTATTAATCCAAGGATCTTTAGCTTTTAATCCGAATGGAATTCGGAATATGGAGCCGACACTTGCCTTTAATACCATTATTAGTTTTATGACGAACACAAACCTGCAGCATTATAGTGGTGAATCGGGTTTATCCTATTTTTCGCAAATGGCCGTCATCATTATGATGATGTTTACTTCAGCCGCGACTGGGATTACCGTTGCAATTGCTTTTATTCGTGGAATAACCTCAAAAGGAGCAACGATTGGCCATTTTTTTGAAGATTTCACAAAAGCAATCACTCGAATTCTCTTACCTTTATCAATCATCATGACAATTGTTCTTGTCGGTTTAAAGGTTCCGCAAACACTTGAACCGACTGTTCAGGCTACAACAGTCGAAGGGGAATCTCAAAACATCGCAGTTGGCCCTATTGCATCTCTAGAGGCAATTAAGCATTTAGGTACAAATGGTGGGGGACATATGGGTGCGAATTCTTCTCATCCATTTGAAAATCCGACCCCATTAACCAATGTTCTGGAAATATTAATGATGTGGTGTATTCCAGCGGCATTGACCTTTACGTATGGAAAATTTGCAAACAAGCAAAGTCAAGGATGGGTAATTTTTAGCACAATGCTTATCCTTTTTATGGGATTTCTCTCACTCGCTTATTATTCAGAGAGCCAAGGAAATCCACTCTTCAATCAGCTTGGTTTAAATCAGGAGCAAGGAAATATGGAAGGGAAGGAAATACGATTTGGAATCGCACAATCTGCTCTTTTTACAACGGTAACGACATCAGCTACAACCGGTACAGTCAATAATATGCATGATACATTAACCCCAATTGGAGGACTTGTTCCGCTCGCATTAATGATGCTGAATTCAGTTTTTGGCGGGGATGGGGTTGGATTAGTCAATATGCTTATGTATGCCATTCTTGCCGTTTTTATTTGTGGTTTATTGGTTGGCAGAACCCCGGAGTTTTTAGGGAAAAAAATCGAACCGAGAGAAATGAAGCTGATTACCATTGCATTATTGGCACACCCGTTAATTATTCTTGTACCAACTGCTATTTCATTCCTAACTAATCTTGGCCAGGGCGCAATATCCAATCCAGGTTTCCATGGTATATCGCAAATCTTATATGAGTTTACCTCATCTGCTGCAAATAATGGATCAGGGTTTGAAGGTTTAGGGGATAATACACCGTTTTGGAATATATCAACCGGGCTTGTTATGCTATTCGGTCGTTATGTTTCCATCATTTCTTTAATGGCTGTAGCAGGTTCACTTGTTAAAAAACAATGGGTCCCAGAGACGATTGGTACATTTCGGACGGACAATGGATTATTTATCGGAATACTCATTGGGGTAGTTCTTCTCGTTGGAGCTCTTACCTTTTTACCGGTTTTATCGTTAGGACCAATTGCAGAATATTTATCGATCCGATAGTTAAGGGGTGTTTCAAATGTCAAATAACAGTAAAAGCCTGTTATCGAAAGAAACGATGACAAAAGCGATAAAAGCAAGCTTTATAAAGCTTCATCCAAGCTACATGATGAAAAATCCAGTAATGTTTGTCGTTGAAATAGGAACTTTCATTGTATTAATGACGTTATGTTTTCCATCTTATTTTCATATACAAGAATCCTATTTTTATAATTTAGCTGTTTTTATAATTTTATCTTTCACCATCCTGTTTGCAAATTTTGCAGAAGCACTTGCGGAAGGAAGAGGTAAGGCACATGCTGATAGCTTAAAGAAAACAAAGAAAGACACGATGGCAAAATTATTGCAAAAGGATGAAAGTATAAAGAATATTTCATCATCCGATTTAAAAAAAGGAGATCTTGTTTTAGTTGAAGCGGGAGATTTAATCCCCGGTGATGGAGAGATTATAGAAGGTTTGGCTTCTATTGATGAATCCGCTATTACAGGGGAGTCAGCACCAGTCATTAAGGAAGCTGGCGGGGACTTTAACTCGGTTACAGGTGGAACAAGAGTAATTAGTGATTGGATTATTATTAAAATCCAATCAAACCCTGGTGAATCATTTTTAGATAAAATGATTTCCCTAGTAGAAGGGGCAAAAAGACAAAAAACACCTAATGAAATTGCCCTCAATATTTTATTAATTACGTTAACGATTATTTTTCTCTTAGTTGTCGCAACGTTGTATCCAATTGCTCACTATGTTGGAATCAATCTATCTATTTCAACATTGGTTGCTTTACTCGTTTGTTTAATTCCAACTACAATTGGTGCATTATTATCAGCGATCGGTATCGCAGGTATGGATCGTGTGACGCGATTTAATATTTTAGCGATGTCAGGAAAGGCAGTTGAAGCTGCAGGAGATATAAATACGATTATTTTAGATAAAACTGGAACGATCACATATGGAAATCGAATGGCGAGTGAATTTATACCTGTTGGCCTAACAACAATGAAAGAGGTTGCCCAAATTTCTGAGATTAGTTCATTAAGGGATGATACGCCCGAAGGGAAATCAGTTATTCATTTAATGAATAAATTATCCATTCCAAAAAAGAATCTCGATTTGGATGAGTGTGAATGGATTGAATTTAAAGCTGATACGCGAATGAGCGGAGTGAATTTGAAAACGGGGGAACAAATTAGAAAAGGTTCAGTGGATGCCATCAAAAAATGGATTTTACAAAAGGGAGGAAGTATCCCTTCTGATTTAGATAATAAAAATAATGAAATTGCTTTAAAAGGTGGAACTCCGTTAGCAGTTGCAAAAGATCAACAAATCTTAGGGTTAATTTATTTAAAAGATACGGTGAAGCCAGGGATGAAAGAAAGATTTGCTGAACTAAGAAAAATGGGAATCAAAACGATTATGTGCACGGGTGATAATCCATTAACTGCCAAAACTATTGCAAAAGAAGCGGGAGTTGATGAGTTTATTGCAGAATCAAAGCCTGAAGATAAAATACGTGTCATAAAAGAAGAACAGCAACAAGGGAAGCTAGTAGCTATGACAGGTGATGGGACCAATGATGCACCTGCACTTGCCCAAGCAGATGTTGGACTAGCGATGAATAGTGGGACGATTGCTGCGAAGGAAGCAGCCAATATGGTTGATCTTGACTCTGATCCAACGAAAGTCATTGAAATTGTTTCGATTGGTAAACAATTATTAATGACTAGGGGGGCATTGACGACATTTAGTATTGCGAATGATATTGCAAAGTACTTTGCCATTATCCCCGCGATGTTTATGATTGCGATTCCGAATATGGACGTGTTAAACATTATGAAATTAGCTTCACCAACATCGGCCATTCTTTCGGCGTTAATATTCAATGCGATTATCATTCCACTTTTAATTCCTTTAGCTATGAAAGGAGTTAAGTATGTTCCGATGAAAGCTAGTAAACTATTAACACGAAATTTACTAATTTTCGGGGTTGGTGGAATTTTTACACCGTTTATCGGTATAAAGTTAATTGATCTGACGATTGGTATCATATCTTAAAAGCGAGGCATTCAATTTGAACGGCTCTTGGAAAAGAGCCTTCAAAAATAAAGGAGTGTAATTAAATGAAAATGGTACGTCTTTGTTTATTGTTCATTTTGCTATGTGGGTTAATTTATCCATTAGTGACAACAGCTGCGGCTCAACTAATTTTTCCGAAGCAAGCAAAGGGAAGTCTAGTATATGATGAAGATAATATAATAGGTTCTGAATTAATTGCACAACAATTTACATCGAAGCAGTATTTTCACGGAAGAATATCATCGATTCAAAATGATGGAGCTGCTAGTGGTTCTACTAATTATGCACCATCCAATAAAGACTTACTCAAACGAGTAAAAGAATCGATTGAAACCTTAAAAGGAGAAAATCCTGGAATAAAAACAAGCGATATTCCATTGGATTTGATTACGAATTCAGGATCAGGACTTGACCCGGAAATTTCTATTAAGGCGGCTGAATTTCAGATTTCCCGAGTTACAAAAGAAACTGGAATTTCTGAGGAAAAACTTCATCTATTAATTAATCAGTATAAAGAAAAAAGGTCCTTAGGACTATTTGGAGAACCCAGAATTAATGTATTAACACTTAACCTAGCATTGATGGATTTACTGGAGCATGAAGAGTAGACATTTTATGGTAATCTAAACTTTGGTCTTTGGGGTGATTAAAATGTTTGTAAGCGATAATTTTAGTTTTAGAAGAAAAACCCCCGAGGAAATTCTTCAGGAAATTGAACGATTAAACAAAGGTAAATTAAAGTTATATATTGGCTCTGCACCTGGAGTTGGGAAAACCTATCGAATGCTCCTTGAAGCTCATGACTTAAGAAATGAAGGAATTGATGTAGTGATTGGTTTCATCGAAACACATAATCGTCATGAAACTGAGAAACTTATTCAGAACCTTGAAATAGTGCCATTAAAGGACATTTCATATAAGGGTAAAATCTTTAAAGAGCTAAACCTAGAAAAAATTATTGAAAGAAACCCTGATGTCGTCATCATTGACGAACTAGCACATACAAATGTTCCGGGTTCTTCTAATGAAAAACGATATGCAGACGTTCAGGAGATTCTAACTTACGGGATAAACGTTATCTCCGCCGTGAATATTCAGCATTTAGAAAGTTTACATGATATTGTTCAACAAATAACAGGGGTTCAAGTGAGAGAACGAATTCCTGATTTTATTTTAAATTCTGCTCATGAGGTAATCCTTGTCGATGTGACGCCCGAATTATTACAAAAGCGTTTGAAAGAGGGAAAGATTTATACGGCCAATAAGATTGACCAGGCACTGCAAAACTTTTTTACTAAATGGAATTTATCAGCATTAAGAGAATTGTCACTACGTGAAGTCGCTAATGATGTAGATGAAAAAGCTGAAAAGGAAAATTTCATTCCCCATGGAACAAGTGAAAAAATTTTAGTTTGCATTCAGAATGATCTAAATGCAGAAAAGCTTATTAGAAGAGGATGGCGTATCGCCAGTCGTTTAAAATCAGCTCTCTATATTTTTCATGGAACCTATAAAAGCATGGACATCATGAATAGTAAGGAGAGGAAAAACATACTCGTATGGGAACAGTTGGCACTAGAATTCAATGCACAATTTATTGTAGAAGAAATGACCAATAAAAAGATTGCAAAAGTAATAACAGATATCTCAAAAAAATACAATATTACTCAAATTATTTTAGGTCAATCAGCAAGGTCACGGTTTGAGGAAATAACAAAAGGCTCCATCGTAAATGAAATAATGCGATTAACATCTGGAATTGACATTCACATAGTAGCCTAAACAAAGTTTTTTTAGTCAAAGGTATCTTCGAAAATTGTAAACTTCACCGACATGTATAAATAAACCATTCCGAGAGAAAACTTCTCCCGGAATGGTTTCATTACCCAATCATAAATCTTCCCTTTGGATAACGATAAAGTTCTTTAGTTTGTTTATGTGTTAAGGCAATAGCAATTGTTAGTGGACCTAATCGGCCAATAAACATCGTTATTGAAATAATAATTTTCCCTAGTATGGAAAGCTCCGGAGTAAGCCCCATTGATAGTCCAACCGTTCCAAAGGCCGAGGTTGCTTCAAATAAGATAACCTCGAAGTTTTTCTCTGTTTCAGTTATCGAAAGAAGCATCGTGACGATCACAACGACTGTAAAACCAATTAATGCTACAGTGATTGCCTTATAAATCATCGTGGGAACTAAGCGTTGGCGAAAGAAAACGACATCTTCCTTCCCTCTCATTTGTGCCCAAGCTGCTCCTAATAACGTAACAAAGGTTGTCGTTTTAATTCCGCCACCCGTTGAGCCTGGAGAAGCACCAATAAACATTAAGATAATAAGTAAAAATATCGTGGAATCAGTTAAATCAGGGATGTTCACTGTATTTGCCCCCGCCGTTCTAGCTGTAACTGATTGGAAAAGGGAAGCAAGGATTTTTCCACTGGAAGAAAGCGGTTGTAGTGTCTTAGGATTACTATATTCTAATAAGAAAATAAACATTGTCCCAAATAATACTAAAGCTCCGGTCGTGCAAAGTACCACTTTACTATGTAACGAAAATCTACGGAAGGATTTATGTTCAAGGAAATCATGAACAACAATAAAGCCAATTCCTCCTAGAATAATTAATGAGGAGATCACCAAAGTTACAACAGGGTCTGATACGTATCCTGTTAAACTCCGGAATCCGCCCATTAAATCAAAGCCTGCATTATTAAAGTTAGAAATGGAATGAAAAACTCCGAAATATATCGCTTTTGCAAGGGGCATATCAAATGAAAAACGGATACTTAATAAAATTGCTCCTAGCCCTTCCGTAATTAGCGTAAAGAAAAGGACTGTTTTAACTAGTCGGACTACCCCCTGAGTAGAAACAACATTTAATGCTTCCTGTAACAATAATCGTTCCTTCAAAGAGATCTTTCTTCCAATTAACAGGGCGAATAAAGTCGCAAAGGTCATAAACCCAAGTCCCCCAATTTGAATTAAGGCCAACACAGTCATTTGTCCAAATACAGTAAAGGTTGTTCCAGTATCAACAACAACGAGACCTGTAACACATGTTGCAGAAGTTGCTGTAAATAAGGCATTAATCCAGCTTAACCCCTTCCCATCCTGGGTAGCGATAGGTAATTGAAGAAGCAAACAACCAATGAATATAATTACAACAAAACCAAGGATTAATATTTTTGGAGGTGAAAGCTTTAAGCGTTTATACAGATTATTAATCATCGTTTTCGTCCTTTTTTCAAGAATCTTAAGAATAGTTTACAATGACCCTTTTCTTTAATTATTTTTCTATTATATTTGAAAATTATTGAATTTCATATATGTTCATATTCCCCTTTTCAAAAAAATTTAATTACAAATATTAATTACCTTATTTTATTGACAGAAACCAATTTATCAATTATCTTTAATTCAAGATATTTAATATACGAAATTATTTTTGGGGAAATAAGAGATAAAATATGTACAAAAGGAGTTGGACACTATGCAACTAAAAGGAATCCATCACGTATCTGCATTTACTGCAAATGCGCAAAATAATTTTTATTTCTATACAAAAACACTTGGAATGCGCTTAATCAAAAAAACTGTAAATCAAGATGATGTTTCGGTTTATCATTTATTTTACGGTGATGAACTAGGTAATGCCGGTACAGAGCTCACCTTTTTTGAAATCCCACATGCGGCAAGGAATCATGACGGAAATAATAGTATTTCTGAAATATCATTACGTGTAAAAAATAATCAAGCATTGGCATTTTGGAAAAATCGATTTGAAGAGTTGGCGATCGAACATAGAGAAATTGAAGAAGTTTTTAATCGGAAAGTCCTTCGATTTAAAGATTTTGAGGGGCAGCGACTCATTCTTGTTTCAGATGAAAATAATCAAGGCGTGGCAGCCGGCACTCCTTGGGGGAAAAGTCCGATTCCAAATGAGTATGGGATTATTGGATTAGGACCCGTAAAATTAACCGTTCCGAATAGTGAACCCACTGTAGAGGTACTTACTGACATAATGGGATTCAGTCTAAAAGGAAAGTACCCTTCGGCGGTTCACGGCCAGCCAGATGTTCTCGTTTATGAAACCGGTGAAGGTGGAACAGGAGCCGAAGTTCATATCGAGGAAAGAACAGATTTGCCAAGAGAAAGATTGGGGCGTGGAGGGGTACATCACGTTGCATTCCGGGTGGACAATGAAGAGGAATTAAAGGAATGGGTTCAAAAAATAAAAGGGGAGAGAATGCCAAACTCCGGATTTGTAGATCGATTTTATTTCAAATCTTTATACTATCGAGAGACGAATGGTATTTTGTTTGAGCTTGCAACGGATGGGCCAGGCTTTGCAACAGATGAGGATATTGAGCACTTAGGAGAAAGATTAGCATTACCACCATTTTTGGAACAAAAACGCAGTCAAATTGAAGCAAACTTAAAGCCGCTAGACACGAAACAATCATAAACAAAACTACTTGATTTTTCTTTTGTAGCTTGCTTATAAATGGGAAAGTCGTAAGTTTAGAATATGAACCGGAAGATCAGATCAAATATGAATAAGAAGAGATGGGAGCACATTACATTAAATGGTGCTCCCAATTTTTTTGTCTAAATACAGGGTGCTAGACACAATGGATCGAGCACTATGTGCAATCAGAAATTGAGCCAAATAATAAGTCGTCATAATTAATACATTTGAATATGGAATGCTTGCGACAAACATATTCCATGATAGGATGGAATCAGAAAGAACGAATAAAATACTTCCTATGCTCGCCCATATGTTACCGGTCATGATTGCCGACCAAGTCATTAATGAAATAACAATTACATAGAAGATTACAGGAATGACAAGTGAAGCATTTCCATTTTGAATAATTGCTGTAATTAATTCCTTTCCCATGAAAAAGGAATAACAAACAATCGGAATAATGGAAACGAAACGGAGCCATGAAAACCGCCATTTGCTAAAAAAAGCACCCATATAAAAAAGGTGTCCAATAAGAAAAGCGGATAGTCCAACGATAAACCAATGAAGAGTTCCATCACCAAGCATACAGAAAAATAATCCAAAAATAATGGTCCAATAGGTTTTTGAGGACGTGGATGGGCGATGTAAATAAGCATAGCTAATAATTAACCACATCGGAACTAGTTTGAACAAAATCTTAATTAGCATTGGATGTTCTGGGATGAAAAAAATATACAAAACGCTCATTATTAAAATAAAGATTGGTAACAAATACTTTTTCAATTTGATCCCCGCCTAACTAAATATAATTCAGATAATTCCTAATCTTATAGTACCAAACTGATTCTTAAAGTAGAATGAAAATAAAAACTTTTTACTTGAAAGGGGAATTATGAAAGGAGAATAACATGGAAAGAATCGCAGGAAAAACTGTTGAAGAATGGAAAAAGAACTATCCTTTAATTAAGCAAATGATTTCAACCGAAGAAGTATTTTGGAAAAATCCGAAATACGGAAGATTTAAAGAAGCAATGAAACATATATCCTTGAGTGAAAAAGATGTAAAAGAAGCAGAACAAAGATTACTACGTTTTTCTTCTTATATTGCGCAAGTGTTTCCTGAAACAAAAGAAATGAATGGAATCATCGAATCGCCTACTGTCGAGATTCCTCATATGCAAAAAGTGCTTGAAAGTAAAATGAAAAAAACAATGGAAGGAAGACTTTTGCTCAAATGTGATAGTCATCTTGCCATATCAGGATCAATAAAAGCAAGAGGGGGAATATACGAAGTATTAAAACATGCCGAAGACCTCGCCATCGAAGCAAATATGCTAACGTTTAAAGATGACTATTCTATGATTGATAGTGAGAGGTTTAGAAAATTTTATTCACAATACTCGATTGTCGTCGGCTCAACAGGAAATTTAGGGTTAAGTATTGGGATCATGAGTGCGAAGCTTGGATTTAGCGTAACCGTACATATGTCTGCTGATGCGAAGCAATGGAAAAAAGACCTGTTAAGAAATAAAGGAGTAAATGTAGTAGAACATCCATCCGATTATAGTAAAGCAGTAGAAGAAGGGAGAAAGCAAGCAGAACAAAATCCTAACGGCTATTTTATTGATGATGAAAATTCGACTACTTTATTTTTAGGGTATGCAGTTGCAGCGTTTCGATTAAAAGAACAATTTGACGAGATGGATATTAAAGTGGATGAGGAGCATCCATTATTTGTTTATCTTCCATGTGGAGTTGGGGGCGGACCAGGCGGAGTAGCTTTCGGGCTTAAATTAGTATTTAAAGATCATGTTCACTGCTTTTTTGCTGAGCCGACCCATTCTCCTTGCATGCTTCTAGGATTAATGACAGAACAGCATGATCATATATCAGTACAAGAATTTGGAATTGATAATGTAACAGCAGCGGATGGACTCGCTGTTGGAAGACCATCACGATTTGTCGGTAAAACATTGGAAAATCTAATTAGCGGAGTATATACAGTAAGTGATGAACACTTATATGCTTTACTTAGCACTTTAGCCGATACAGAGGGGATGTATTTAGAACCTTCGGCGTTGGCGGGAGTAGCCGGACCGATTCGACTATTTAATGATCGGTCGGGACTAAAGTATTTGGAAGACCAATTTGTATTAGGAAAAATGCGAAATGCAGTTCATCTTGCTTGGGGCACAGGCGGGAGTATGGTCCCGAAGGAAGTGATGGAAACCTATTATCAAAGAGGATTGCAATTCCAATTAGGAAAATAATTACTTCGAAAAAACAAACCGGTTCGAATAAAGAACGGGTTCACTTTTGAGGTGCAAACATTGTAAAACACATAGGAAAACGCACTTGAATTCACACTATGATTCACAGTGCGTTTTTTACTGATTTATCAACATTTTGGTGAATTTTAATTGTTAATTGTTTCCTGAATCACATAGTAAAAGCACGGAGTATGAAATAATTATTGGAGGTGTGTGAGTTTTTTGTGATTTAGTATGTGGATTATGTTGTGATTACAGGGGTTGTTGGATTTAATTTTAATGGATAAATTTCCCGGGCACACAGATTCCTACATGATTAGCGGTCTTAGAAGACCCCACAGATGCATTTTTACCTCGCGAAGGCTACCTGAAATGTATCCAAATGAGGTTAACTAGATTTCTTACCTTAATTGAAGAAACCAGTGATATTTAATAAGCGGAGATTTTCCGCTTAAACTACAGAATAGAGTCCTAGTTCAGGGATATAAGCGGAGATTTTCCGGTTAGGCAAAGAAAAAATACTCATTTTTACGTTTTTCGAGTCAATAGGCGGAATTTCTCCGTCTATTAGGTCATTTTCAGTGAAATTTATTAATTAAGGGAAGTCAAGTCCTTAATATTGTGTAAAATCCTTATACAATGTTTTCAACCTGTTATGATATTTGGGGTTAATCCTTCCCCTTTACATTTTTTGAGCGAAACTTCCATGCGTCTTTTACTCCATATCCAGTCAAGGGTGTCAAAGGTGGTTTTCCTTTGATAGCCTTGACTGGATATGGAATAATCCAAGAATGGAAGTTACCTTAAAAATGAAACATAGCTATCTCTTAATAGATTTTTGTTTTGAATATACGGTCTCTTGATAATGCATTAAAACAGCTCCAACTAAACGAAAAGCAGACTGTGTATTTGGAAAGATACGGATAACTCTTTCTCTTCGACGTACTTCTTGGTTTAAACGTTCAAGAGAATTTGTACTACGAATGTGACATCGTATATCTTCCGGGTACTCCATGTATTGAATGGTATCTTCGAACCCTTCATCTAAAATAGAGAGTGCCTGTTTATACTTAGAATTTTCACCAAACTGATCCATCAGCTCCTCTTTACATTTCCGGGTGTCTTCGATAGTGACCGCTTCAAAAATACGCTTTATCATCATTCGAATATCGGCGGAGTCTTTTTTAGGTAGTCTTTCAATGATATTTCGTTTAAAATGTACGTTACACCTTTGCCAGCTAGTTCCAATGAATTCTCGTTGAATGGCTTTTTGTAGTCCTTGATGAGCATCTGAAATCACTAACTTTGGAGATTGAAGACCTCGTGATTTAAGTTGTTTAAAAAAATGGCTCCAACTCTCAAAACTTTCAGCGTGATCTACACTTAGACCAAGTATTTCACGCTTTTTGTGATCCGTAATAGCTGTGGCAATATAAACAGCTTTAGAGACTACACGGTTATGTTCTCTTACTTTTATATACATTGCATCCAAAAAAACAAATGGATAGTATGTTATATTTAAAGGCCGTTTGTCCCAATCATTGACGATAGGATCAAGCTTCTGAGTAAGGGAAGAAACGAATGACTTCGAGATATTTTCGCCACAAAGTTGTTCTACTATGTGCGTAACCTTACGGGTAGAAACCCCGTTGATAACCATCTCCAGCATAGAGAGAACTAAAGCCTGGTCGCACCGAGAGAATATTTTTCAAAAACGGAAGATGAAAACTCCCCATTTCGAGTTCTAGGCACTCTTAGTTTTATTTTACCGATACTCATGGTTAGTTCTCTTTCATAGTAGCCATTGCGGTAATCTAGACGTTCAGGAGAGCGTTCATAAGCGTCCGCATGTAAATAATCATCTCTTTCCTTTTCCATGTACTCATTTAAAACTAAAACAATCGCTGATTTAATAACTGCGTCAATATTGGAATTCAAAACAGATTCTTTTAAAAGATCCATATCTAGGTTAAACTGTAATTGGGTCATTCTATATTCCTCTTTTCATTGTTTATCGTCGTTGAAAACATTGTTTCCAAGAGGGATTAAAATGACTCTTTTCTTTTTACACAATTATATGGACTTAATCTTAAGGGAAATTTCTCCGCTTATTTTTCAAACTTGCTAGGGCATATACTGAACTTATACAACTGGTTAGTAAAATTAAAAAAAAGGCATGGGATATTTGTATCCCTACACCTTTTTGACTGTGCAATATACTGTGAATTGTGTTGTGAAATTTATGTGATTATGTTTGTGATTTAGCGTTTTGCACCTAACAAGTGAACCCGTTATTCGAATAAACCGGTTTGTCTTTTCTCAATCTCCTTTAGAGTTCTTACCTTTATTTCGTTTATTTCCCTTACTGTTATCCCCGCTAAAAGGATCTTGGCCATGTGATTGGGGTGCGTTTTGATTTTTACTTCCTTTGTTAAATTTTTTTGTCATGAACACCATCTCCTTTCTTATTTCCATTTCAGTTTGTCCTTATTTGATGTACAGCATTCTATTATTTCTGCTCAGCAGAAACCTTTTCCGCTTCCCAGTAAAATTCGCTGTAAACGTCCGCAATAGCTTCCGCTGTACGATACAATTCATCGAGATTGTTGTCAACACCACCGATTTCGAATAGCATCGCATTTTTAGCAAGATCTTGATTATATTTCCCATTTCCTTGATTATACCCTTTGATCATTACACCATGAAGCATAATCCCTGGATATTTTTTCTCCATTTGTTTAGCAAACTTCAGAGCAAAGCTTCGATTTTTTTCAAAGTTGTTCACTTCTTTTCCTACAATAATAGAAATTTTAGCATAAGACTCCCCATTAATTTTTGTAGTCGTTAATTTTCGTGGTTGGGAATCTCTATGAATATCAATTATATTCGTAATATCTTTATTTCTGGATAAAGTTGATGCAACCATACTTCTAGATAAGGTGTATGCATCATTTGCAGTCCAGCCTTTGGCATGAAGTGCTTCCGCCATATTTGTTTTATCGTGCATCACACCAATCCCGCGTTCTTCAAGTTCTTCGGTAAGTTTTGTTCCAACAGCAACAACATTTACTCTTTCATTGTTACTGGAATCAGCCCCGTTTTTTAAAAGTGGTTTAAACGACTCATAACTATGGGTATGGTAAATATAGACAACCTTTCTCCCGTTTGTCGTTATATTAGGTTTTACTTTATTTTTTTTCGGAACATCTGGTTTAACATTCTTTTCATTAATTTCATTATTTTTTAATGCTTCTTCTAGTGGAATGGGTGATTCAACAGGTAAATTTGTATAATCGGCTCCTTTTCCAGCAAAAAAGATTTCCGCATCATAGGAGTAAAATCCAGGCAGTTCCCTGCCAAGTAAGCTCCGAATATCACCTGGCTTCAAATTGGTAGCTGCATTAAAGACAACTGTCGATATTTTCGGCGGTTTACTTTTTTCCGGTAATACTTCATGTACTTGTGAAAATTCTAATCCCATTAAATAGACAAAGTTTTCTGGAGAGAAGTTTTTTATGGATTGACTTACATAGGAGGAAGTAAAATATTTGCTGCCAACTGAGGTTAGAAGGCCGGAAATAAACAAAATTGCTGCCACAAGTAAAAAGGGGACAATTACTGGAGTCCTTATCTTCATCAACTCACCTCGTGATTCATGTTACTCTATTTATATGTTTGAAAAAATTTTAGTAGAATCACAAAATGGAATAGCTGAAATGACAAAACGCCTGATGGTTCAGGCGTTTTAAGGTTATAAATCTTTTTGTGTTAGCTGTGAACAAAGTATTTGCTTTGTGTTTTAGCTTTTCGTATCAAGATGTGAAAAATTTACGTGCTTTTTCGAAATACTCCATGTCCTCATCAAGCAGTTCCTCTTCGTGAAAGATTGCATCAACAGGACAAACGGCTTGGCAAGCACCGCAATCAATACAAATATCCGGATCGATATAAAATTGATCCTTCCCTTCAGCGATACAATCAACTGGGCAAACCTCTACACATTCTGCAGCTTTCTCCCCTTGACAAGGAAATGTAATTACATAAGCCATATAAACTGACCACCTTTACATGATTTCTCATTAAGTAACTGGAATGATATTAGTATAGAACAAATAGAAGCCAATAGGTTCTAAATTCATTATACTACCACTCTGGATATAATTATCCTCTATTCTATCATATAAAATAAATGAAGATTTTATTTATGATTTAAAGATTTTTGCATGAAAACGACTTGATGTGCAAGTCCGTTTATACGCTGAATGACATCTTGATCGATGATTTCATTGCTTGAATTGAAATGAGTATCG
Organism: Heyndrickxia vini; assembly: GCF_016772275.1. NCBI lineage: Bacteria > Bacillati > Bacillota > Bacilli > Caryophanales > Bacillaceae > Heyndrickxia > Heyndrickxia vini. Next base: position 1,031,087 of record NZ_CP065425.1, read on the forward strand.
TGAACATAGACATAGTTTGGTGCGACAAAAGAACGGAAAAATCCCGCAATCGGTTTTAATTGGTTTTCAATAACTAAGTAATGCTGGTATGTTCCACCTGTAGCTGCAAAACCGATTACTTTCCCATTAAATGCATCAACAGGAACTAAGTCAAACAAGTTTTTCAATGCGCCTGTCATGGATGCTTGATAAATCGGTGTTCCAATAATGAAAAAATCAGCTGAAGACACGATATCAATAACGGTTTTCGTATCCCCCGTATACGTAGATGGATTACGACCATCACAAAATTGAATATCATATTTTTGTAAATCTAATAATTCGATCTCTATTTCAGGAAATTGTTCTTTCGCGGATTGAAGTATTTTTTCAACAACTAACCGTGTTCTTTCACCTGAAATAGTACCAGAAATTCCAAGTAGTTTCATGTTAATCTCCTCAATTATGTAGTAGTACTTTTAAAATATGCAAGGCATTTTGATAAGGTACACTTTTTATATATTTTTGTATAAAATGTTGTTATAATCAATATAACAAAATAAACTACTTCGTACAACGAAAAAAATTCGGAGGTGAGAAAGTTGAAAAAAAAATCTTCAACGAGGGATCAACTTCTTCATTTATTAAAAAGATATAAAAAATTAAGTGTGGTTGATTTGGAATCTCATCTTGAAATAACCGGAATGGCGGTAAGACGCCATTTAAATAATTTAGAAAATGAGCGACTAATCCAATCGGAAACAATCCGGAAATCGATGGGAAGACCTGTCCAAGTGTATTTTTTGACAAAAACAGGTGAAAATCAATTTCCGAAAAGCTATTCAAATATAACCGTTGAATTTCTGGAAGATATTGAAGAAATGAATGGGAATGAGATGGTTAATACGTTATTCAAAAACCGTGAAATTCGTTTGGAAAATAAATACAAAGAGCGTATTCAACACAATCAATTAAAGGATCGGGTAGCGGAACTGGCCGATATTCAAAACGAAAATGGATATATGGTGGACTGGATTGAAAAAGAGGATGGTACCTTTGAATTAACGGAATATAACTGTCCGATTTTTGATGTTGCCAAAAAGTACCCAAAGGCATGTTCATGTGAGCATTCTTTATTTCAAAAGATATTAAAAACAAATGAAATTGAGCAAGTTTGCTGTATGTCTAAAGGTGGCGATCATTGTAAGTACGTGATTAAAGAAAATAATGACATACATTTCCCTTCCATGTATGATAAAGAAAAATAAGCTGCTACTCGGAGGGAGCCTTTAACATGAATAAAATACTAGTAGTCGATGATGAACCTTCAATCGTTACACTATTAAAATTCAACTTGGAACAAGCAGGATTTTCCGTTACTACTGCCGCAAATGGTACCGAAGGTTATGAACTTGCCTTGAAAGAACATTTTAGTTTTATCGTTTTAGATTTAATGTTGCCTGGGATGGACGGAATGGAAATTTGTAAAAGACTGCGCCAAGAAAAAATTAAAACTCCAATCTTAATGCTGACAGCTAAAGGAGACGAATTTGACAAGATTCTCGGACTTGAGCTTGGTGCCGATGATTATTTAACCAAACCGTTTAGTCCAAGAGAAGTTGTTGCTAGAGTAAAAGCTATCTTACGAAGAACAACGGAAATGAATGAAGTAAATGAAACCGAAGAACCGCATCATACAATCGGCCACTTGAAGGTATATCCAGAGCAATTTGAAGCTTATTTTAAAAACGAGAAGCTGGAACTAACACCGAAGGAATTTGAACTTTTGCTTTATTTATCAAGTAATCGAGGGAAAGTTTTAAGTAGAGATCAACTGCTAGATTCAGTATGGAATTATGATTATGCAGGAGATACTAGAATTGTGGATGTCCACATTAGTCATTTGCGCGAAAAAATTGAAGAAGACACGAAACAACCACAGTATATAAAAACGATAAGAGGCTTTGGATATAAAATGGAAGGACCGAAAAATGAATAAACTTTGGTTGAAAATTTCTTTCCGTTTTTTAATATTATTGTTTTTTGTCCTATTAGCGATAGGATTTTTTATCGGGGATATGATGAAAAATACATACATGGATATGACAAGGAATCAATTATTTCAAGATGCAAATATTGTATCTGAATTTATTAATGCAAAAGAAATTCAAAAACAATCAATCGAATTGCAAACAAAGGTCGAAAGCTTCTATGCTGAAAACCAACCTAGAATTACCATCATTGATGTGTACGGTGATGTGATTGCAGACTCTGAAGATACCCCAGCTAAGATGGAAAATCATGCGAATCGCCCCGAGTTTAAAGATATTGTTAAACGCCATAAAAAAAATGCCGAGTCCATTCGATATAGTGAAACACTTGGTTACAATATGATGTACGTGGCGACTCCTATTCAAAATGAAAATCAGATAGTTGGAGTAATAAGGGTTGCCTTTACATTGCAAAATATCGATCATGCTATTAAAAAATTGTGGCTAAGTCTTGGTTTAGCGATGGGAATCACGTTAATTTTAGCAAGTGTTATTGCCATAAGTTTAGCGAAAGGAATTACTAGACCGATTGAAGATATTATTCAAGTAGCTAGGAGACTTTCCGAAAAAGATTATAGTAGCAGAGTAAGAGCGAAAACAAAAGGCGAACTGGAACAGCTATCGATTGCCGTCAATAAATTAGCAAAAAGTTTACAACACCAGATGGAGGAGATTAGCGAAAATCAGCAAAAATTAACAGGTGTGCTAACTAATATGGTTAGTGGTGTCATGCTAATCAATCCTGATGGCCGCATCGCTCTTGTAAATCCCGCGATGGAAAAAATTATTGGATCAACGGCCGATCAATTAAGAGGTAAACTACATATCGAAGCAGGTAAAAGTTTTGGCCTTAGTCAATTAATTGACCAATCCTTAAAGAAAAAAGTAAAAATTCATGATGAAGTACAAATGTATTATCCGGGTCAAAGGATTTTAGATGCTCACTTAGCACCATATGTAGGTGCAAATGGAGAAATAAAAGGAATTATTACAGTCCTTCATGATATAACAGACATTCGGAGACTGGAAAAAATGAGAAGTGAATTTGTTGCTAATGTTTCACATGAATTAAAAACGCCTATTACATCTTTGAAAGGATTTGCAGAAACATTGTTAGACGGTGCAATGTATGATCCTGAAATAGCGAAATCCTTCTTAACGATTATTCATGATGAAAGTGAACGTCTCCATCGATTAATTACCGATATTCTTCACTTATCAAAAATTGAACAGCATCAGCTTCCATTTCATCCAGAACCACTGAATGCAACAGATGTCATATATGAAACAGTCGATACACTTCAAGAAGAAATTAATAAAAAACAATTAATACTAAAACTTCCTACTAAAAAACCAGTCATCATTGATGCAGAAAAGGATCGTTTGCAGCAAATTATATTGAACCTTGTTGCCAACGCTGTGACCTATACTCCAGACAAAGGAACAATTGAGATTGGGATTGATGAGAAAGAAGACCAGATTAATTTAACTATTAAAGATACTGGAATTGGAATTTCGCAAGAAGAGTTGCCACGGATTTTTGAACGTTTCTATCGAGTTGATAAAGCTCGCTCACGTAATTCAGGAGGAACAGGACTCGGACTTGCGATTGTCAAACATCTAGTCGAATCCCATCATGGCTCTATCCAAGTAGAAAGTGAAGAAGGCAAGGGAACCCAGTTTACAATAACCCTTCCTAAAAAACAAAGTAGGTAGATTTTCTCGATATTCTATCAAACACATCCGATTATGGATGTGTTTTTTGTTTGTCATTTAATGTCAGATTCTTTTTTCGAGTTTCGGGATAACTCAATATAGATTTGTTCTTTATCTCGCAAATAGTCGCTGCTTATATCCCGAAACAGCCACATTCGGGAAGGAAAGTAATAGAAATCACAGCTTACGTGCATGAATCCGCTACATTTAAGAAGAAGGAGCTGCTACTTTTTTACAAAGCGTAGTTGATTGTCGCTACTGAACAAGGTTCCCCGCACTTTTTCTAATTTACAATATCTTAACATTTCATTAATACACGCTTAACACCCATAGATTATCTTAATCTTGTAAGATAAATCACCTAAAAAACTAGGGGGCAAAAAGTAGATGAGAAAAAGAGTCTTAGCTTTATTTAGTATGTTACTAGTATTTGCGATTTTCGCAGCGGGATGTGGAAATGGTAATGAAACAGGCTCGAAGGCTAATGCAGATGGTGGCGATAAAAATACAGAAGAAACAGCAAAAGGCTCAATCACTGCAGTTGGATCAAGCGCATTACAACCATTGGTAGATGAAGCAGCAAACCAATATATGAGCACGAATCAAGGAGCTACCATTAATGTCCAAGGAGGCGGAAGTGGTACAGGCCTTAGCCAAATTAGTGAAGGTGCAGTAGATATCGGTAACTCTGATATTTTTGCTGAGGAAAAGGATGGAATTGACGGTAGTAAATTAGTAGATCATAAAGTTGCAGTAGTTGGCATGGGGCCAGTCGTAAATAAAGATGCAGGTGTGGAAGACATTACGAAGAAACAGCTCATTGATATCTTTACAGGGAAAATTAAAAACTGGAAAGACGTCGGCGGTAAAGATGAAAAAATCGTTATTATCAATCGTGCGGAAGGATCAGGAACTAGAGCAGTATTCGAAAAGCATGCACTTGATGGAGCAACTCCAGCTAAGGCACAGGAACAAGATTCATCTGGTACCGTTCAAAAAATTGTTAGTGAAACTCCAGGAGCAATTAGTTATCTAGCATTCTCATATTTCAATGATTCGATTACTCCATTAAAAGTTGATGGTGTGGCTCCAACAGAAGCAAATGTAGAAACAAATGATTGGAAAATCTGGGCTTATGAACATATGTACACAAACGGTGAACCTAAAGGACTAACAAAAGAATTTTTAGACTTCATCTTAAGTGATGACATTCAATCTTCACTTATTACGAAACTAGGATATATCCCAGTGACAGGAATGAAAGTTGAACGTGATGCTGATGGAAATGTAAAGAATAAATAAGTGATTACTATGATTGAAACTTCCGTTTATTAGCTTAAAAGCTATGAATGGAAGTTTCCTTGATTGTAAGAAAAAAGGGAGAAGTATTCGTTTTTTTTATGATTGTGTTAGCAGCTAGGATTATTTTTCATCAAGAACCTGACACATTTCTTTTTTGAAAGGGGAAAGTATCTTGGAATTAAAGGATATAAAGATGACTGAAAAACAGTGGAATTCTTCAACTAAAATTTGGACTGAAAAAAGGGGAAGAATTCTCACTTTTACTTCTGTTTCGATCATGATTATGATTGCCATTTCTATTTTATATTTTGTCGCATCAAAAGGGTTTAGTACTTTTACAGTTAATAAAGCAAGTATCGTTGACTTTTTTACAGGTATAGAGTGGAAGCCAGGGAGTTTAAATGAATTAGGAAAACCAATTGTAGGGGCTTTGCCGCTTATTTTCGGTTCCTTTGCCGTCACGCTTTTGGCAGCAATTATTTGCTCCCCGCTAGCCGTTGGAGCAGCGATATTTATGACAGAGATCTCTCCTAAGTTTGGCAAGAAAGTGTTACAGCCAGTTATTGAGCTTCTCGTTGGTATCCCCTCAGTCGTATATGGATTTGTCGGCTTAAGTGTCGTTGTTCCGTTCTTAAGGGAACATCTTGGTGGGAGTGGATTTGGCATTGCAGCAGGAACGATTGTTTTGACGGTAATGATTTTACCGACAATTACGAGTCTTTCAATGGATGCTATTGAATCCGTGCCCATGCAGATAAGAGAAGCCTCTTTAGCACTAGGTGCAACACGTTGGCAAACCATTTACCGCGTTATCCTTAAAACCTCATTACCCGGCTTATTGACAGCGATTGTTTTTGGAATGGCTCGTGCATTTGGTGAAGCTTTAGCCGTACAGATGGTAATAGGGAACTCTACCGTCATTCCGACTTCATTTGTAGAACCTGCTTCAACATTAACGAGTATTTTAACAATGGGAATGGGCTATACCGTCATGGGGAAAGCAGAGAATAATGCTTTATGGTCGTTAGCATTAATGCTACTTCTCATGTCGCTAGTCTTTATCATCATTATTCGCATCTTAGGTCGCAGGAGGGTTTACTAATGAATGCAAAACTTGCTGATCGTATGGCAACCGTTATTTTTTACGTAATTGCGGGTGTTATTGTCGCACTCCTAGCCGGATTATTTGGCTATATTCTTGTTAATGGAGTCGGAAATATTAGTTGGAAATTTATTACTTCACCTCCACAATCATTTCAGGCAGGTGGAGGAATTGGACCACAGCTATTTAATTCATTTTATTTACTTGTTTTAACAATGATTATCAGCATTCCATTATCATTAGGTGCCGGAATATATATGTCTGAATATGCAAAGAAAAATGTGTTTACCGATATTCTTCGTACTGTAATTGAAGTATTGTCATCCTTACCGTCCATTGTCGTTGGTTTGTTTGGGTTTTTATTCTTCGTCATATATATGGGCTGGGGGTTCTCAATACTAACTGGTGCACTCGTTCTTACAATATTTAACTTACCGCTAATGGTTAGTGTAGTTGAAACATCTTTGAAAGGTGTATCGAATGCTCAACGGGAAGCGGGACTTGCCCTTGGGGTTTCAAAATGGGAAACGATTAAAAAGATCCTATTGCCAGCAGCAATCCCCGGGATTGTAACGGGAATTATTCTTGCATCAGGGAGAGTCTTCGGTGAAGCGGCCGCGTTAATTTATACAGCTGGAATGAGTACACCAATTCTCGACTTTTCTAATTGGAATCCATTAAGCCCTACATCACCACTAAATCCAATGAGACCGGCAGAAACACTTGCCGTTCATATTTGGAAAATTAATTCGGAAGGATTAATGCCTGACGTGAAAGAGGTTTCAAGTGGAACATCAGCATTGCTTATCATATTAATCTTACTATTTAACCTTGCTGCACGCTGGATTGGAAAACTCATTTATAAGCGAATGACTTCGTCTTAAGGCAAACAAAGGAGTGGAATGTATGGAAGCATTAATGGAAAAACGACAAAGTAAAGTTGCTGTAACACTTACAAATCGCAAAAATGAACGGCAAGACAAAAATGTAAAGAAAGTAACTGCCCTAGAAACAAAGGATTTACATGTTTACTATGGGAGTAATTTAGCACTGAAAAATATTTCAATGCCCATATATAAAAATCAAGTGACCGCATTTATCGGACCTTCAGGTTGTGGAAAATCTACCTATTTAAGAAGTTTAAATCGCATGAACGATGAGATTCAAGGATGTCGTGTGGAGGGCAGCATCTTTTATAAAGATTTTAATATTAATCAATCAAGTGTCAATGTATTTGAAATCAGGAAAAATATTGGAATGGTGTTTCAACGTCCGAATCCATTTGCAAAAAGTATTTTTGATAATGTTGCATTTGGTCCAAAACAGCATGGAGAGAAGAATAAAAAAGTATTACAAGAAATTGTGGAAAAAAGCTTACGCAAAGCAGCACTTTGGGATGAGGTGAAAGATCGTCTAAACAAGTCTGCTTTAGCATTGTCAGGTGGACAGCAACAACGACTTTGTATTGCAAGAGCAATTGCAATGGAACCCGATGTCCTTTTACTTGATGAACCAGCATCTGCCTTAGATCCAATTTCAACGAGTAAAATTGAAGAGCTGATTATGGAATTGAAAAAAGACTATACAGTGGTAATCGTTACACATAACATGCAACAAGCTGCCAGAATTTCTGATTACACAGCCTTCTTTTACATGGGAGATCTGATTGAATACGGTGAAACAAGAAACATTTTTACAAACCCACAACAAAAACAAACAGAAGACTATGTTTCCGGAAATTTTGGGTAGAGAATATTTAAATTATTATAAATGCATTTAAACCATTGTTGAATTTATAACTATGTTGATTGGAGCGGAAGGTACGAGACTCCTGCGGGATCAGCTGGAAAGATGAGACCCCGCAAGAGCGAAGCGATGAGGAGGCTCATCGCCAGCCCCGCGGAAAGCGAGTACCTGTAGCGGAAATCAACAGTCACAATTACCACAACTTCTTTGAAAGAAGTACGGATAATATTATATGGAGTAGGTGAACTGAATTGGCCATCTCAATGGAACAACTAGAAACAACGAAAACAATCATTAGCAGCAAGGAATTAAATGTATATTATGATCAATTCCAAGCTTTGAAAAATATATCAATCAATATGAAAAAAAATCGAGTAACCGCACTAATTGGCCCATCAGGATGTGGAAAATCGACGTTTCTGCGTACATTGAATCGAATGAATGATTTAGTGCCGCGCTTTAGGGTAGAAGGCAGTCTAAACTATAATAATCAGGAAATTTATAATCCGAAAATTGATGTCGTCGAGCTTCGGAAACAAGTAGGCATGGTGTTTCAGCGTCCAAATCCTTTTCCAATGACCATTTATGAAAACGTGGCATATGGCCTGCGGATTCATGGTATGAAGAAAAAAGGAATGATTGATGAAATCGTGGAAAAAAGCCTAAGACAAGCGGCATTATGGGACGAAGTGAAGGATCGCTTACACACATCGGCGATGGGACTATCCGGTGGACAACAGCAAAGGCTAGTTATCGCGAGAGTGTTAGCCATTCAACCCGATGTCATATTGATGGATGAGCCAGCTTCAGCTTTAGACCCAACTTCAACATCTAAAATTGAACAGCTGATATTAGAATTAAAGGAGCAGTATACCATCATTATTGTCACACACAGCATGCAACAAGCAGCACGTGTATCTGATGAAACCGCATTTTTTCTAAATGGTGAGATTGTAGAATTCAATCAAACCCATTCTATTTTTACCAATCCGGAAAGAAAAGAAACCGAAGACTATATCTCAGGGAGATTTGGCTAATTAAGAATTAAGGGGGTATTCATTGTGGCAAGAAAAGTATTTGAAGATCGCTTAACAGAACTACATGAAACATTAATGTCGATGGGACTTCTCGTCGAGGAGGCGATTTACAAAAGTGTCACATCACTCGTGAACAAAAATATTGACCTTGCGTTGGAAGTCGTATTAGATGATCAACGGATAAATGAATATGAAGTGGATATTGAGAAGAAATGTTTCGAGTTAATTGCTTTACAACAACCTGTGGGAACTGATTTGCGTCGAATTGCCACAATGTTAAAAGTCGCAACAGATTTAGAGCGAATGGGTGATCATGCTGTTAGTATTGCCAAATCAACCATTCGTTTAAAGGATGAAACATATTTAAAACCGCTCATCGATATTCCTAAGATGGCAGAAATCGTAAAAGAAATGGTTCGTGAAGTACTAGACGCTTATATATCCCTTGATCGTGACGGTGCAGTTACCGTTGCAAAAAAAGATGATCAAATTGATAAATATCTATCAATGATTTTTATGGAATTGATCGAAATTATGAAACAAGACTCATCGAAAGTAAACCAAGCTCTCCACTTCCTACTCGTTGCCCAGCACCTAGAACGAATCGGAGACTATGTAACCAACGTATGTGAATGGATCGTCTATCTGAAAACCGGCTCCTTAGTTGATCTAAATAAATAATAAAAATCTAAAGCAGACGAAAAAGCGTCTGTTTTTTTATTTTGGTTGTTTTCTAAATATATTTTATTAATAAGATGAAAAACATTTAAGAAGTACTGAGCGACCTGAATACACGTAGACTCCTGCGGGAAAAGTGAGCAAAGTGAGACCCCGCAGTGGAGGTACGAGCGAGGAGTTAGAAAAGTAGAGGCGGCTTGCCTATCGACGTACGAACTGAAGGGCAGCGACTGAGATAAAGGAATCACGATGAACCCTAAAGGGTGAATCGATGATGACTTATCGTAGGGAGGTGACCGGAAGTTCGCTAGTCGATAGCCGCCGGAACTAGACAGGCTCACGGGTCACCCGCGGAAAGCGTAGTGTATTTAGGCTGCGGATTAATTAATAATTAAGACCCATTATTTTTTCTGATAAAAACTTGACTTCTTTTAAGTGCCTTATATAAAATGGAAATATAATATATGAACATATACACATATATTGAATATAATAGAGGTGAAACCCATGACAGAAGATAATAATCGCATTGATATAGAGCATGATGAATTAGATGAAGAAACATTATTTATCGTTTCTCAAACGTTTAAAGCATTATCTGAACCAACAAGGATTAAAATTCTGCATTTATTATCCGAAAAAGAACATTCCGTAAATGAAATTGCTGAAAAGCTATCTTTACTTCAAACAACCGTATCACATCAATTAAGATTTTTGAAAAACTTACGCTTAGTGAAATACAGAAGAGAAGGCACAACATTATTTTATTCGCACGACGATGAACATGTCATGAATATACTGAAACAAACGATTAACCATGCGAGACACCATTAATCCATTGTTTTCACATAATAAAAAAGGGAACACACATATTATTAATAACAAATAGTTTGAGTCAATTTTGAACAACTGATAGAAATAAACTATTTGCTTTGTTCAAGGGGGAGTATCAATGGCTGAATATAAACTACAAGGCCTTTCATGTGCAAATTGCGCAAGGGAAATGGAAGAGGAAATACAAAAGCTAAAAAATGGGGAAGATGCAAGAGTTCTATACAATTCAAGCAAGCTAATCGTAAAAGATGACATTTCTCTCTCTCAAGTAGAAAAGATATTGGCAAATGATGGTGCGACTATCGTCAAAGACAAACATGAACATGACGATCATAATCATGCCCACACACACTCACATTCAAACCGCATGCTGAAAACATTAATTATTATGTCAGCTGTGCTTTACTTTATCGCAATATTCGTTGGACAATGGAGCGAAGGTATAGCAATAACTATCTTTATTATTGCTGCAGCATTAAGCGGCTACCAAACATTTATCCAAGGAATCAAAAACTTATTTCGTTTAAAATTTAATATCGATACATTAATGACCATTGCGCTTATTGGTGCTTTTGGAATCGGTGAATGGAAAGAAGGGACATTAGTCGCCATTCTTTTCGGAATCAATGAATTTCTTGAAGGACTGGGTATGGAAAAGGCTAGAAGTTCGATGGAAGCATTACTAAAGGTTGCACCGAAACAAGCAACATTAATTGCAAATGGAAAAGAACAGATTGTATCCATTGAAACATTGAAAGCAGGGGACATCGTATTAGTCAAACCCGGCGAAAAAATCCCCTCGGACGGAATCGTCATCGAAGGAAAAAGTTCCGTAAATGAGGCGGCCATCACTGGTGAATCGATGCCGATAGAAAAATCGATTGATGAATCCGTATATGGTGGCAGTATTAATAATGAAGGAATATTAAAAATTTCTATTACAAAATCATATGAAGACTCTTCTCTTGCAAAAATTTTACACTTAGTAGAGGAAGCTCAAGAAACAAAAACACCTACAGAACAGTTTATTAACCATTTTGCAAAATATTACACACCTGCAATCATTTTAATCGCTATTATTGTTATGATTGCTCCGCCGCTTTTGGGAGGTGCCGATTGGGGAAAATGGTTTTATCAAGGGTTAGCGGTGTTAATTGTTGGATGTCCTTGTGCACTAGTTCTTTCGTCTCCAATAGCCATTGTATCTGGAATCACACGAAATGCACGAAATGGAATTCTCATTAAAGGCGGAGTTTTCCTTGAACAATTAGGTAAGATTGATATGATCGCTTTTGATAAAACTGGAACACTAACGAAAGGTGAACCGTTTGTAGAAGTCACGAAAGTTTTTGATGAGCAATTTTTGACGATTGCAGGTTCAGTGGAAAAGCTTTCTTCTCATCCCCTTGCAAAAGCAGTGATGCGAAAAGTGGAAGAAACATCGGCCCCTCTTACAGAAGCAACAGATGTTGAAACATTACCTGGTCAAGGGATATCAGCAATTGTAAATGGAGAGCGCTATTTTGTTGGCAATGAGAAAGGACTGCCTGCGACTGCACTGTCAAGTAGCATTCAAAAAGAAATTACAGCACTAAAAGATCAAGGGTATACGCTTATTACTGTTGCAGATAATGAAAAAGTACTTGGTTTAATGGGGATAACCGATGAAGTTCGAAGTGAAAGTAAACAAATTATTAAAGAATTACATCAAGCAGGAATAAAACATACCGTAATGCTGACAGGAGATCACCAACAAACGGCTAAAAAAGTTGCTGACAAAGTCGGCTTATCGAATTACTATGCCAATCTTTTACCTGATGAAAAGGTTCAAAAAGTAAAAGAACTTACACAAAAAGGAAAAATTGCAATGGTAGGAGATGGAATCAACGACGCACCCGCATTAGCAACAGCTGATCTCGGAATAGCAATGGGCAAAGGAACAGACAGCGCCATCGAAACTGCAGACATTGTGCTAATGCAAGATCATCTAGGAAAACTACCATCTGCAGTTAAAATCTCAAAACGCGTTAATCAAATCATTAAATTAAATATATCATTGGCCCTAGGTCTAAAATTAATCGCCTTACTTCTAACAATCCCAGGCTGGCTAACACTCTGGATCGCCATCCTTTCAGACATGGGAGCGACAGTATTAGTAACATTAATCAGTTTAACTTTAATGATTGAAACAAAGAATAAAGGCTAGAGTAATTTGCTCTAGTCTTTATATTTAGGTTTTGTTAAAGTTCAGTGTTGATATTGACTCCATGTTGATTGGAGCGGAAGGTACGAGACTCCTGCGGGATCAGCTGGAAAGATGAGACCCCGCAAGAGCGAAGCGATGAGGAGGCTAATCGCCAGCCACCTGTAGCGGAAATCAACGGTTACGAACACAAACTCATTAAGCTTTGCATTTGTCTTTTTTTCATAAACTATGATACAATCTCACGAAATATAAAAAAAGGTGATAATATGGGAATACATCAATATTTCAAAAGCTTATCGGATTTAGAAAAAATTTATCGGTGTCCAGGAAAGTTTAAATTCCAAGAACATTCCGTGGCCAGCCACTCATTTAAAGTAACGAAAGTAGCCCAATTTCTCGGAACAGTCGAAGAAAATAAAGGGAATAAAGTGAATTGGCAGGCTCTTTATGAAAAAGCATTGAATCATGACTACAATGAATTATTTACAGGAGATATTAAAACTCCGGTGAAATACGCGTCAGCCGAACTTAGAGATTTGTTCAGTCAAGTAGAAGAACAGATGACCCAAAAATTTATTTTTAAAGAGTTTCCGAAGGAATATCAACAAATTTACTTAGATCGTTTTAAAGAAGGAAAAGATGATACATTAGAAGGGAAGATTTTATCGGTCGCAGATAAAATTGATCTGCTTTATGAATCCTTCGGCGAAATTCAAAAAGGGAATCCCGAACCACTTTTTCAGGAAATTTATGAAGAATCTTTATTAACAATTCTTGAATTTAAAGAAATGGAAAGTGTGAAGTATTTTCTCAATGAAGTTTTGCCTGACATGCTTGATGAAAAATTTATTGAACATAGTGAGCTAAACAAAGTCACACAAAAAATCGTTAAAGCGAATTTAAATGAATAAAAAATTTCCAACCTCCCCTTGTGTTTTTTTCATTTTTAGAAAAGAATAGAGATAGGATTTTTAACCTTAGGGGTGAAAACAGTGTTAGACAAAATTTTGGCCGCAATTTTTTTGCCGGGAATTCTCGTTGTGTTTTTCACAAGGGTAACGTACAACCATATTGTAGGCTTACTATTAACAGTCGCCTTGATTGTCGCTTCGGTTTATAAAGGATATACACATACATGGCCTTTATTCATTATTGACGCTGCATCGTTAACCATTGGGTTTTATTATGCAAACCGTATGGTAAACCGAAATAAAAAGAGGAAAATACCGGAAAGCAAAAACGTTTGAAGCAAATGAAGGAATCATTTCATTTGTTTCAAACGTTTTTTTAGGATATTTTTAATAAAAGACTCTTTCTAAATGACAGTTCCTACTAACAATATTAAAAGCACAGAGTGGATTGGAGCGGAAGGCAAGTGCCTGTAGCGGAAAGGAACGGTTCATTGTTTACGAAAACAGCTTAGAAAAATGTATTTAAGGAGTTTTATATAGTGAAATTAACAAAGGAAATAAGAGAAGATGCAATAAGGGAAATTCAACAATTTTTTCTTAATGAAAGAGACGAAGAAATCGGGGATTTAGCTGCTGAAAATTTCTTTGTATTTGTTAATGAAAAATTAGGGCCAATTTTTTATAATGAAGCAATTGCTGATGCACAAAAAATGGTTGTGCAAAGGATGAATTCGCTAGAGGAAGAACTGTATACGTTGGAAAAGAGAATAAAGTAACCGATTAAGAGCTTGGGAGCGTATTTCCGGGTTCTTTTTCAATTCATGAGAAAAATCGAAAAACCGAAAATTTGTTCGCTTTTTTATGGTTAAGAAACACCTGTTTGTGGTAAAATAATAAGTATGAAAAAACGTGAATAATGACCTTATTGAAAAGATGACATAGATAGGTAAAGTGGATGGGAGGAAAATGGATTGAACGAACAATTTGAGCTCGTTTCTAAATATCAGCCGCAAGGAGATCAACCCGAGGCCATTCGAAAAATTGTTGAAGGCATTAAAAATGGAAAGAAACATCAAACCTTATTGGGGGCAACAGGGACAGGAAAAACTTTTACCATTTCCAATGTAATAAAAGAAGTAAAAAAACCAACTTTAATTATTGCTCATAATAAAACATTAGCGGGGCAATTATATAGTGAGTTTAAAGAGTTTTTTCCGAATAATGCTGTTGAATACTTTGTCAGTTACTATGATTATTTTCAGCCGGAGGCGTATGTACCTCAGACTGACACATATATCGAAAAAGATTCGAGTATTAATGATGAGATTGATAAGTTACGACACTCAGCAACGTCATCTTTATTTGAACGTGAAGACGTCATCATAATTGCTAGTGTTTCATGTATTTACGGTTTGGGTAATCCGGAAGAATACCGGGAAATGGTTCTCTCGCTAAGAACTGGAATGGAAGTGGAACGAAATCAGCTACTTCGCAAACTTGTAGACATACAGTTTTCTAGAAATGACATAGATTTTCAACGTGGTACTTTTCGTGTAAGAGGGGATGTTGTGGAAATTTTCCCGGCTTCAAAGGATGAACATTGTATTCGTGTTGAATTTTTTGGTGATGAAATTGATCGGATTCGCGAAGTTGATGCTCTAACAGGTGAAATCATTGGCGACCGTGATCATGTTGCTATTTTCCCGGCTTCCCACTTCGTAACACGAGAAGAAAAGATGCGGGTAGCTATTGAAAATATTGAAAAAGAATTGGAAGAACGTTTGAAGGAATTACGTGATAATAATCGTCTACTTGAGGCACAAAGGCTAGAGCAACGGACGAATTACGATTTAGAAATGATGCGTGAAATGGGATTCTGTTCAGGTATAGAAAACTATTCCCGTCATTTAACATTACGCCCTTCAGGTTCCACACCGTATACACTACTAGACTATTTCCCTGAAGATTTTTTAATTGTTGTCGATGAATCTCATGTCACACTTCCACAAGTACGTGGAATGTATAATGGGGACCAAGCACGGAAGAATGTTCTCGTGGAACATGGATTTCGCTTGCCATCAGCGCTTGATAACCGCCCATTGAAATTTGATGAATTCGAATCACATGTGAAGCAAATTGTTTATGTGTCTGCAACACCAGGTCCGTATGAAATCGAACATACACCAGTAATGGTTGAACAAATTATTCGTCCGACAGGCCTACTTGATCCAACAATTGAAGTTCGCCCAATTGAAGGACAAATCGATGATTTGCTTGGTGAAATCAATGAACGAGTGGCACGCAATGAAAGGGTTCTTATTACTACGCTAACGAAAAAAATGTCAGAAGACTTAACAGATTATTTAAAAGAAGTCGGTATAAAAGTACAATATTTACACTCAGAAGTGAAGACATTAGAAAGAATTGAAGTAATTCGGGATTTACGTCTTGGAAAATATGATGTGTTAGTTGGAATTAACCTTTTGAGGGAAGGGTTAGATATTCCAGAAGTATCGCTAGTAGCTATTCTAGATGCAGATAAAGAGGGATTCTTGCGTTCTGAACGTTCATTAATTCAGACAATCGGCCGTGCTGCGCGTAATGCGAATGGTCAGGTCATTATGTATGCGGATAAGATGACGGATTCTATGACGAAAGCGATTGAAGAAACGAAGCGTCGCCGTACAGTCCAAGAAGAATATAATACAAAACATGGAATTACACCTCAAACGATACAAAAGGATATTCGTGATGTAATCAGGGCGACTCGTGCAGCGGAAGATCAAGAAGAATATGTTGCAACAACACCAACGAAATTAACGAAAAAGGAACGGGAAAAATTAATCCAACAATTAGAACACGATATGAAAGAAGCAGCGAAGGCGCTCGACTTTGAACGTGCCGCCCAGCTTCGTGATACATTATTAGAATTGAAAGCGGAAGGATGACATATAAATGGCAAAAGATAAAATTATCGTTCAAGGAGCAAGGGCACATAATCTGAAAAACATTGATGTCACCATTCCGAGAGATCAATTAGTTGTATTAACAGGTCTATCCGGTTCGGGAAAATCATCATTAGCATTTGATACGATTTATGCTGAAGGTCAACGTAGATATGTGGAATCACTTTCAGCCTATGCTAGGCAATTTTTAGGTCAAATGGATAAGCCGGATGTCGATGCGATTGAAGGCTTATCTCCCGCAATATCTATTGATCAAAAAACAACAAGTCGTAACCCCCGTTCAACGGTAGGGACGGTAACGGAGATCTATGATTATTTGCGTCTGTTGTTTGCAAGAGTTGGGAGACCAATTTGTCCAATACATGGAATTGAAATTACCTCGCAAACGATTGAACAAATGGTCGATCGAATTATGGAATATCCAGAAAGAACAAAGCTTCAAGTATTAGCTCCTATCGTTTCGGGACGAAAGGGTGCCCATGTAAAAGTGCTTGAGGATATTAAGAAACAAGGATTTGTTCGTGTTCGTGTCGATGGAGAGATGCTTGATTTAAGTGAAGACATCGAATTAGAAAAGAACAAAAAACATTCAATTGAGGTAGTGGTGGATCGAATTGTCGTAAAAGAAGAGGTTGCCTCCCGATTGGCAGATTCACTAGAAACAGCTTTGAGACTTGCTGATGGAAGGGTCATTATTGATGTTATCGGCCAGGAAGAACTTTTATTTAGCGAGCATTTAGCTTGTCCACATTGTGGGTTTTCAATTGATAAATTAGAGCCAAGGATGTTTTCGTTTAATAGCCCATTCGGTGCTTGTCCTGAATGTGATGGACTTGGAACAAAGCTCAAAGTCGAACGCAGTTTAATTATTCCTAATCCAGAACTTTCATTAAAAGAACATGCGATTGCCCCATGGGAGCCGGTAAGTTCACAATACTATCCACAGCTGCTTGAAGCAGTTTGTAATCATTATGGAATTGATATGGAAATTCCCGTGAAGAATCTTCCAAAGGATCAATTAGATAAGATATTGTTAGGGTCTGGTGAAGAATTAATTTATTTCCGTTACGAAAATGATTTTGGGCAAATACGGGAAGGAAATGTGAAATTCGAAGGAGTCATACGTAATGTAGAAAGACGCTATCGAGAAACAAGCTCTGACTATATTCGTGAGCAAATGGAAAAATACATGGGACAACAACCATGTTCGAAATGTAAAGGATATCGATTAAAAGAAGAAAGCCTTGCTGTCAAAATCAATAATAAGCATATTGGGCAAGTTACGGAACTTTCTATTGAACAAGCAGATGAATTATTTATACAGCTAGATTTAACTGAAAAAGAACGACAAATCGCGAATCTTGTCCTTCGTGAAATTCGTGAACGACTAGGATTTCTTGTGAATGTCGGGTTAGAGTATTTAACTTTGAGCCGTGCAGCCGGTACATTATCTGGAGGCGAGGCACAACGCATTCGTTTGGCAACACAAATCGGTTCACGATTAACCGGTGTCCTTTACATATTGGATGAACCATCAATCGGTTTGCATCAGCGAGATAATGACCGTTTAATTCAAACACTTCAAAATATGAGAGACATCGGGAATACATTAATCGTCGTTGAACATGATGAAGACACGATGTTAGCCGCGGATTATTTAATAGATATTGGTCCAGGTGCAGGTGTTCATGGAGGCGAGATTATATCCGCTGGGACACCGGAAGAAGTTATGAATGATCCACATTCGTTAACTGGCCAATACTTATCCGGGAAAAAATTCATCCCATTACCAATAGAACGCCGCAAACCAGATGGCCGTTTTATTGAAATCAAAGGGGCGAAAGAAAATAATCTAAAAAATGTGACAGTGAAATTCCCGCTAGGCAGCTTTGTGGCGGTTACAGGTGTATCAGGTTCAGGAAAAAGTACACTTGTGAATGAAGTTTTACACAAAACCTTGGCTCAAAAGCTGAATCGGGCAAAAAGCAAACCGGGTGAGCATAGGGAAATCACTGGCATTGATTACCTCGAAAAAGTAATCGATATTGATCAATCACCAATCGGCCGAACACCACGTTCGAACCCGGCAACCTATACTGGTGTGTTTGATGATATTCGTGACGTCTTTTCAGCTACTAATGAGGCAAAAATTCGAGGATACAAGAAGGGTAGATTCAGTTTTAATGTCAAAGGCGGCCGTTGTGAAGCATGTCGTGGGGATGGAATTATCAAAATTGAAATGCACTTTCTTCCAGATGTTTATGTTCCATGTGAGGTATGCCATGGCAAACGCTACAATCGTGAAACATTAGAAGTAAAGTATAAAGGGAAAAATATTGCCGATGTACTCGATATGACTGTTGAAGATTCTGTTGAATTCTTTGAAAATATTCCTAAAATCAAACGGAAATTGCAAACAATTTATGATGTTGGATTAGGTTATATAAAACTTGGCCAGCCAGCAACGACTCTTTCAGGCGGAGAAGCACAACGGGTGAAACTTGCCTCTGAGCTCCATAAACGGTCAAACGGTAAATCCTTATATATTCTTGACGAACCAACAACAGGACTTCATGTTGATGATATATCAAGATTATTAGTAGTTCTTCAACGACTTGTTGAAAATGGAGATACCGTCCTTGTGATTGAACATAATCTCGATGTTATTAAAACAGCGGATTATTTAATTGACCTTGGACCAGAGGGCGGTGCTAAAGGTGGAACAATTGTAGGAACAGGAACACCGGAAAAAATATGTGAAATTCCTGAATCCTATACAGGGAAATACTTGAAACCCATTATTGAGAGAGATCGTAATAGAATGGAAAAACGAATTGAAGAACAAGAAAAAGCAGGAGTAGGGCAGTAATCTATTCTAATGAAAAGTAGTGATCACTTCATTTGTGATCACTTCTTTTTCGTATAATTGTATAGGTTGTCAAAACGGTTGAATGAAGCCCAAGATGCGATTCAAAAAACAAACTTGGTCATCAAAACAGGTGAATGAAGTAAAAAGTATTTTTCATAATGATCAATAAAACTTCTGCACTTGCAGCATATGATTCCTTTTTTTAGTTGTTCAAAGCTGTAATTTGGTAACCGCATAAATGGAGATTCACTTAAATGTAAAGATAATAATTGATTTGCTATTTTGGTATGGTGATTAGTTAAATTTGATGGTTTTTTATTTATATTGATGATAAATCGTTCGATTTGCGATGGGAAAATAATTGGTAGATTAATGGGGACTTGATATAGATAAAAATCTGGATTAACAAATACTAAGTGTTCTTTTATTGGTAAGTAAATTCCAAGATCGTGAAGGATTCTTCTAAGCAAGGATGCATTTCGATTTAATTGTAATAAGGGGTTTTTTATTTCTTTGCCAGTAAAAGTATACCATTTTTCTTTTTCGATATAGTAATCGTGTTCATAATTTTTTACCTCAAATAAGTGAATGATTTCTTGGAGGATTAATAAAGAATCGATTTGGAAGTATGTGTTATTATGTTCAAACAGTAAATCATTTAGTAATAGGCTCTCTATAGTTATGCTTTCCAACCATTTATCAAACTTTTGTTCACCTTCAAAACCTTTTTCAAGATTTGAAAAATAAGATTTTTTCCTTCTCGGACGTATTCATTCGGAGATGTATACTACATAAACTTTTTAATTCTACTGATTCAATACGAGGTTTTTTAACCATATCCCACATCCTTCATCAAAAATACTTATAATAATATTATGAGAATTCATATAAATGTTCAAGGACCTTTTACAAATAAAAAAATCGGCTCTATCACCGATTTCTTTTTTATCTATTCATCCAACCTGCAAACTTTCTCATAAAACATATTAATGGCGTCATTGCGATAGGATTCATAGTCGAACTCTCGCTGGTTAATTTTATTTCCATCAATAAATTGCTTCATGCCGTCTGTTAATCCTTCAACGGAGTTCTCGACAATTAATCCATAGCCGCCTTCTACTACACTGCGAGAACCGGGAATATCTGTTACAATTACAGGTTTTTTGAGGACGAGTGCTTCTAGCAATACCATTGGCTGTCCTTCTTGATTAGAAGATAATACAAAACAATCACATTGATTTAAAAGTCCATATGGATTGCTTAATTGCCCTGTGAAAAATACCTTCTTATCTAAAGCCAAATCCTTTACTTGTTTTGCTAATTGTTCTTTTAAAACTCCATCGCCAACAATATATAATCTTACATTTTTATTTTGCGAAGAAAGGGTAGAAAATGCTTGTATTAATTTTGCGTGATCTTTTTCAGGACCGAGTCGGCCAATCGTAATAAAATTGATATGAGTGTTACTTGGCATCGGGTAACTACTCGAGCTTGCTAGCTTTTTTGTAAAGGAAAGGTCGGGTTCCATAGCAAACTCATATTGATATTCTTCTTTTTTAGAAAGGATGTTGTTGTAATCAATTGAATTAATTACATAGTCCATTTTCTTTGTGTACTCTCCGATATAATGCTTTAAATTTTGCTTATTTTGTTCATGGGTCAATTTAGAAACAGATAGGACATTATCGTAAAAACGATACAAAGAGAAAATGACCTTTAAATTTTTCCGGTGTGGATACTTGTTGTTTATTTTTTTCTCTCTTTCTTTTATCATGTCGGAGTGAAGAAAAATACTCTTTCTTTTAAAATCTCCAAACGCAAACAATGTTGCCCAAAACGGACTATATCCACTAAAGTCGATGCCAATATCAAATTTTGATAGACCAATCATTCGTTCCAATTCTCTTTTATACATTTTCGTCGGAATAATTCTTCGCATCCAATCTTTATAGATCCCCTTTTGCAAAAAGAATTTATGTCGAAACTTTTCTAATACAGTTGCATTCCATGTTCCAACTCGATGAATAATATGTACTTCTCGATGTATCGCTTTCATATTATTTATCTTTTCTTCCTTTATGTTTCCGTAATCTATTAACGTCACATCATAGGCAGAATAATCGATTGATTTTAATAAATTTGTGACTGAAGCAGTAATTCCGTTATTTAAGAAGCCCCCGCCGTATAGTAGGATTTTTGTTTTATTTGTAACAGTCTTAACTACATATTCCGAAGTTTTTCGAAAAAATACGACATCGACGAAACGCTTAGTTGCTTTCCCATCATCATGATAGCAAAACCTTCTTAGAAAATCCTGATACGTTCTTTCATAGTTTTTTTTCACCTCATCAATATGTAATAGTCTATCAACGATGTCAGAAACGGTTTTACAAATCGGACCGGGAAGATCACTTAAAGGTATATAGGTTCCGCGCTTTTCCATATACTCCTCTTCGTCATACGCATAAAAGAGAATCGGACGATTTGTCGGAAGAAAGTCAAAAAAGATGCTGGAGTAATCTGTGATTAACACATCAACTATTGATAAAAGTTCATTCGTATCCATTTCATTCGGGATACATATATGATCTGCACCTTGTTCGGTAAAAAAACGATGGGCATAATAATGTGATTTGAGTAAAACGATATAATCATCGCCGACGGATTGTTGAATAAATTGAACATCCTGCAATAATTTGGCACTCTCATTTTTCTTTCCACCAATTGTTCCGCGCCATGTAGGGGCATAGAGAATTACTTTTTTATGTGCAGCAATCGATAATTTTTTGCGCAATTGATCCCAGTCAGCTTTAAACATTAAGTCAACACGTGGGTATCCAATATTGACGACTTCTCCATTATAAATTGTAAAAATATCATGAGATTTTAAAAGCTTTTCATATGTAAATTGATTAGGACTAATCATATAATCAGTAAGTAAAAAATTCCGCTGAATATTTTTATGGTCGGCAAATCCTTTATTTTTAATATCCAGTCCCATTGTTTTTAATGGAGTCCCATGCCACATGTTTGCATAAATTTGTTCCTTCCGTTTTTGAAAATAGGAAGGGAAGGTAGTATCGTTGATTAAATATTTAGCTGTAGCAAGATGTATGATATATGAAACACTTTGATAGTGAACAAAGGTAATATTGGGTACATGGCGAAACTCTTCTTGAATCACTGAAAAATCCTTTATCGCCCAAATATGTTGATAATCTTTAAACCGTGGGTCATGAAGCAAATGAATAAACACAGCGAATGTATTCCCGGTCATACTTTCCCCATGATACGCCTCATAAAAAATCTTTCTTTCACTAATAGGCTTTTTCTCCAGATATTTCGTGTAAATAATCCGTTTATACAGATTCCGATCGATAACTTTTTTTAATACTTTCTTTATTTTTGTTTTAACCATCTTTTCCTCCGGCATTACTATTAAATATTCATAGTATGGGTAGGAAACGGCCTCTTTATTATGACAGTTGGGAAATTTTCTCTTAAATATATGAAAAAGCGTATATTTCAAATGCGGGAGGAACAATATGAAGATGATAAGACAAGGCATTTCGGTCAAATGGAGGATCTTTACACATGAAAGAAAAACTAAAATTAGTAAATAAAATTTTAAAAAGGCGATTAAAGTTTATCCGCCAGCCAGTTCGGGATTATGTTTTGAATTCAAATTTCAGACAAAGAGTAAAATATACGAAATTCTTTAAAAAAAGTAAAATTAAAAACAATGTCATTTTATATGAATCCTACCATGGCAAAAATATGACGGGAAATCCTTTCGCGATTTTTAAAGGAATATTAAAAGAACCGGAGTTCCGAAATTTCCAACATGTATGGGCGATGGAAGACGAAAAAAATATATTGCCGATTTATAGAAATTATAAAAATGTTACATTTGTAATAATACATAGTGATGAATACTTGAAGTATTTAACAGAAGCTAAATATTTAATCAATAATACGAGTTTCCCTTACTATTTTCAAAAAAAGCATGGTCAAGTTTACGTGAATACTTGGCATGGTACACCGTTGAAAACATTAGGGATGGATATAAAAGATGCTGGCCTTACTGATCATAAAAATATTCAACGAAATTTACTTCATACAGACTATTTAATTAGTCCCAACAGATTTACTTATGAAAAATTATTAAAGTCTCATGATATTTTTACGCTCTATAATGGGAAAATTGCGGATATTGGTTATCCAAGAGTGGATTCAATGTTCCTTGCGAATAAAAGTAAAATAAAGAAGCTCTTGGCAATACCTTCTGATAAAAAAGTCATTTTATATGCCCCGACATGGCGAGGAAAAGTAAATCAGGAACTAGATATGAGCAGCAAATTGGATAAGGATCTAAGAGAATTAAAGGGACGGCTTGGAAAAGAATATATTATTTTATTAAAAACACATTATTTTGCATATAGATTTTTCGAAAACAGTGAGATGGCGAACATTTGTATTCCGGAGAGCATGGACACAAATGAATTGCTTTCTATCGTCGATCTTTTAATTACGGATTATTCAAGTATTTTTTTTGATTTTTTGCCTACAAACAATCCGATTATTTTTTATGGGGACGACTATGAATTTTATGAAAAGGATAGAGGTTTCTATTTAAATATCAATGAATTGCCTGGACCCTTTTGTAAAACATTACATGAAGTAATCGAGACTATCCAACAAGTGGACAAAGTAATTGAACAGTATAAAAGCAAATATGTGGAATTTTTTGAAAAGTATTGTTATCACGATGATGGAAATGCTACGAACCGTTTTATTGATATCGTAATCAGGGAAAAAGAGAGCAACCTCGTATTTCGAAATGGGAATGAGAAGAAGAAAATCTTATTCTATTGCGGAGGATTTTATAATAATGGAATCACAATGTCAGCGATTAATTTAATGAATAGTCTTGACTATTCGAAATATGAAATTGTAGTGATTGAGTCATCGGATACACATGAAGGAAAAGAAGAAAATATAAAAAAATTGCATCCGAATGTAAGTGTTCTATACCGGGTCGGTCAATGGAATATGACGATTAAGGAATGGTATACACATCAATTAATCATGAGAAGGGGGCTATATTCAAAGAGAATGAAAAGGAACGTTCCAATTACCATGTATAAACGAGAGCTTTCTCGCTTACTTGGGAACGTAAACTTTGATATTGTTATTGATTTTGGAGGTTACAATGCATTTTGGGCCCTCTTATTTGCTTTCGGAACAGATAAGAAAAAATGTATTTACTTACACAATATTATGATGAAAGAATATGAAAAAATCGTGAATGGGGATTTTAAGCATCGCAAAAATTTGAAGATTATTTTTTCGTTATATCAATACTACAATAAAATTATTTCCGTTTCGGAATCTGCTAATAGTGAAAATTATAAAGACTTACATCCATATATTGATAAAGCAAAAGAGAAAATGGTTTATGTTAATAATATAATTAATTACCAAAATGTATTAAAGAAGAAAGATCAAAAAAAGCTAATAAACTATGATAACCATGACTTTTTAGTATTAAGCGGAGAGAATGCTGAATCGGGTGTTCTTGATGTAAAAGGTGTTGACATACCGAAGGAAGAACATATTAATTTTATCAATATTGCAAGATTATCTCCTGAAAAAGATCAAGAAACTTTAATTTATGCTTTTGCAAATGTACAAAAAATAGAATCTAAAGCCCGATTGTACATTGTTGGGGAAGGAACGCTAGAACAGGAATTAAAGCATTTAGTAAATTCGTTAGGAATCGAAAAGAACGTCTACTTCACTGGACAAATTGAAAATCCCTATGTATTACTTAACGAATGTGACTGCTTTATTTTGTCCTCCGAATATGAAGGACAAGGTTTAGTTTTGCTAGAGTCCCTTATATTAGAAAAACCAGTGATTGGGACGAATGTTCCAGGAATTAAAAGTGTTTTGGCTGGGGGATATGGAACATTGGTCGAACATGATAGGGAAGCATTACAACAAGCGATGATTTCTTTTATATCAAAAGGGATAGAACAAAAGAAATTTGATTATGTTGCATATAATCAAGAAGCGATGGAAATGTTTTTCCAGGAAGTATGTGAATGAATAAAAATAGGGGTTTCTCACAAATTTCATTAGAGCCAAAAAATTGATGATGTGATAGAATATAGAATTGACGTGTTTATCAATTGGACAAGCGATAATTATGAAAAATAGATATTGGAGTTAATATTCAACAATAAGTAGTTACATTCATGTAGTCGCTAAAGGAGAGAAACAGCGTTGGCAGTACAGGTTAAAGGGTATGCTTTTCACCGTATTTATAGTTCGATAAAAGATGCGGTTCAGCGAAATATAGTTAATATAAAAGGATTAAGTAATAAAATAAAAAAACTTCCCGTCATTCAAACAGCCTACAAAATCATATTTACATGTGTAGGTTTATTTCCTGCTAAAAAAAACCTTGTTGTTTTTGAAAGCTATTTAGGAAAGCAATATAGCTGTAATCCGCGGGCAATCTATGAATACTTAAAAGAAAATCACCCGGAATACAAAATGTATTGGAGTATCGATAAAAGATTTACTCATAATTTTGTCAATAAAGATGTGGATTATATTTATCGATTTTCGATTAAGTGGCTATTTGCAATGGCACGGGCCCGATATTGGGTGACGAACAGCAGAATGCCATTATGGATTCCGAAGCCTAAACATACGATATATTTGCAAACATGGCATGGAACTCCGTTGAAAAAGCTTGCTGCTGATATGGATGAAGTTCATATGCCGGGTACGACTACTTCGATCTATAAAGAAAGTTTCATGCGCGAATCGAGAAATTGGGATTATTTAATTTCTCCGAATCGATATTCAACTGAAATTTTTAGACGAGCATTTATGTTTAAAAAAGAAATGATAGAGACGGGATATCCAAGAAATGATTATTTATATGTATGTAATGAACCAAATAATATAAAAAATTTAAAGATTAGATTTGGAATCCCATTAGATAAAAAAGTAATTTTATATGCTCCTACATGGCGCGATAATCAGTTCTATGCCGAAGGAAAATATAAATTTGATCTTGAGCTAGATTTACACATGATGAAACAAGAATTAGGAAATGAGTATGTCATTATTTTAAGAATGCATTATTTGGTTGCAGAAAATCTAGATTTATCTAATTATCAAGGTTTTGCTTATGATTTTTCCAATCATGAAGATATAAATGAACTTTATATCATCGCTGATGTATTAATGACGGATTATTCTTCCGTATTCTTTGATTACGGAAATTTAAAGCGCCCAATGCTCTTTTTTGTTTATGATATTGAATCATACCGTGACAATCTAAGAGGATTCTATTTTGATTTTGAAAAATATGCACCAGGTCCATTAATTAAAACGACTGAAGAGGTTATTGAGCATATTAAAAGATTTGAAAGAGAAGGATTTTCACTCCCGCCCTCATTCGAACCATTTTATAATAAATTTTGTTATTTGGAGGATGGCAGTTCTTCGAAAAAAGTTGTAGAGAAAGTATTTAAGTAATACTTGATTTAAGGAGTTCATTTAAATGAAAAAAGTCTCGATTATAATTCCTGTTTTTAATACAGCCGAGTTTTTAACAGAATGTTTACAATCTGTAGTTGATCAAACGTATAAAGCATTAGAAATTATTGTGATTAACGATGGCTCGACGGATGGTTCGAAGGAAATCATTCATACGTTTTCTGAAAGAGATGAACGGATCAAATCCATTCATTTGCAAGAAAACAAAGGAGTAGGTTTTGCAAGGAACATAGGGATTGCCCAGGCAACCGGAGAATATGTGTATTTTCTTGATAGTGATGACTATCTTTCAGAACAAGCTATTCAATTATTAATAGAAAATATTGGAGACCATGTCATGATCTCCGGAAAAATAAAAAGGATAAAAACAAAAGACGACAGTAAAGAAATGGATACTGAAATAATCCTAAAAGAAGGAAGAAAGTTAGGAAAGCATTTTAGTAATAGTTCGATTCTTCATCGATTAATTTCAATGGATTTTATTAAAGCAAATCAATTGAAGTTTTCCGAGGATGTAAGCTGTTATTCGGAATTGCCATTTATCGTAGCTGCCATGAAGCAAATGGAGACGTATTTATATTTGAAAGGATGTTTCTATTATAAAAGATTAAGAAATGATCCGATCTCTAATCCTGCTTTAATGCAAAGTGATAGAGATAAAATAGTCTCAGATTTTATCAAAATATTTAATAGCTTAAGGGTAGAATACAATGGTTCAGTTAATGCTGAAACATTTTTGGATCGCTTGTTTTTGAACTTTTACCGTAAAACGATTGTTATGCTCTTTGCCGAACGGGGAACGATTAATAAATTCTTCAATGAAGTCTCGATGGCCGCTTCCAAAATTGATGAACAAAACTGGAAAAATCTCAATATTGTTGTTCGAAAAGAAATGAATTTATTAATTAAAGGGAAAAAGGGTCAATTTGCAAATGTGCTTCGTTTCCACCATTTGGCTAGAAATGTAAAAAGAGCGATAGGCAGTAGACGAAAAATATATGTTCAATTATACCGATCAATTTTTATGAAAATGTCATTACAAGAAAGAACGATTGTTTTAGAAAGCTTTTTAGGAAAAAATTACTCAGATAGTCCGAAATATATATATGAATATATGATAAACAACAATATGGACTACAAATTTGTGTGGGTATTTAATCAAACAGGTAAGAAAATTCCAGGTAATGCAAAACAAGTAAAGCGGTTTAGTTTGGCCTACTATTATTATTTAGGAAGAGCAAAATACTGGGTAAGTAATTCGCGCATGCCACTGCATTTAAACAAACGCCCGGATAATGTATATTTGCAAACATGGCATGGAACACCATTGAAAAAGCTTGTATTTGATATGAATGATATATATTCAGCAAATCCAAATTATAAAAAGCACTTTTATCAACAATCGAGACGTTGGGATTATTTAATTTCACCGAATCAATACTCTTCAGATATTTTCCGAAGAGCCTTTAAGTTTGATAAAACAATGCTTGAGTACGGATATCCGCGAAATGATATTTTATATCAAAAGAATAATAAGGAATATATTCAATTATTAAAGGCACGTTTAAATATTCCGCTTGATAAAAAAGTCGTCCTTTATGCACCGACATGGAGGGATGATGAATTTTATGAACCAGGTAAGTATAAGTTTAACTTAAAATTAGACTTGCAAAAAATGAGAGAACAGCTTGGCGATGAATATGTTGTGGCATTACGGATGCATTATTTTATTGCTGATGAAATTGATACAACTGGTTTAGATGGATTTGCTTATAATTTTTCTAAATACGATGATATTGCGGAATTATACTTACTTTCGGATATTTTAATAACTGATTATTCTTCTGTCTTTTTCGATTATGCGAATTTAAAAAGACCAATACTTTTCTTTACGTATGACTTAGAAAAGTATCGCGATACGCTTCGAGGATTTTATATTAATATCGAGAATGAGGTTCCCGGTCCATTGTTGAAAACCTCGGATGAAGTAATTGATGCTATTGCTAATATCGAGGGAATAAAAAATAATTATAAGAATGTTTATGGCCAATTCTACGAAAAGTTTTGTAATTGGGATGACGGGGAAGCCTCAAAAAAGGTCGTTGAAAAAGTTTTTCTAAACAAATAAAGGACAAAGTAACATTATAAAGAAAGTCTCCATCACAGGAACAGATGGGGACTTTTTTCACTTTCTAAAAATTTTGGAAAATATCTTTTTTATTAATTGGTTTTGAAGTAAATTAGTAAACCAAGTGTGACGAATATAATTATGGTTTATTACATTAAAAATCCGTTTATTCGAATGAAGATCCTGGTATTTTAAAAATTTGTTAGATTTGATCATATTTTCTTGTTTAATTTGGAAGTTGTTTTGGCCATACATGTCTAGATGAGCAAATAAAGATTCTAGTTCAAAGACGATATCTCCAGGTAAATCTTTATCTAAGTCGATATGCGAAGGTCTTTTCCCAATAAATTTGTCACGATCAAATTGGTAATAAATAATTGGTTTAGATAAAAAACTGAAATCAAAAGCGACACTTGAATAATCAGTAATCATGATTGCACTCTCTTTTAAAAGTGTTTGAACATTTACTTCTCCTTGGCTAATTACTTTAACAGGTGCATTTTTGAAATAAGGAGTGTATTTTTGCATATTTGGATGTAGGCAAAAGACAATATTTAATTGATATTTTTTTGCAATCCTGTGCAAATTGTCATTGAAAATAAGCTCGTCATATTTTTTATAATACTCGGTATCTAAGAAGTTACTTTTGCTGCTAATCCAGTCTCTCCATGTCGGAATAATTAGAAGTTGTCTTTTAACAGTTGTATCCTTCTTAAATAATTCATCAAAACGCGATAAACCGGTAATAAAAACATGATTTGCTGAATAACCGAAATCATTAATAATCATGTTTTTTTCAAAATCGGAACTTACTAAAAATAGGTCTGTATCAAATCCATAAATCCCTTTTCCATAGTTCTCAATCATATTTTTTGTTCCCATAATGCCATGCTGTAAAAACACTTTTGTTGCCCTTACTGTATTTTTAAATTTCTTTGTACGTGTTGGATACAAATAATCGGGATGATGCGAAGAAATAATCCTAGTTGACATGATTGTATGCCAAATATGTTCTTTCGATTTAAATGTTAAAACATTCCCTAATTCTTCGATATTTTTCATCTCTGGGGAGTTTTTATCAATCACATAAAAAACATTTTTCTCCGGGTGCTGCGTCCGCATATACTTAAAAAAATGGTAACCAGTGTCTTGTGCCTTATAGGGGCGCTCGCCGACCAGCCATATGTCCTTTTTCCGATGAAAGGGTCTCAATATCCATGCCCAAAAAAGTAAACGTTTCATGTAATCGAATGTATCCTTGGGAAACCTATGAACCTCTATAGATAAATTATATCTTTTAAATGTATAGTACGGATTAATAACTATTGCATCATTTTGATTAGCTACATAAAGTTCTTTTGCGAAATACTTAGCACGAAAATTTGGTTTACCAATTCTTATCAAATTTTTTTCTTGAAAGCGATCCGTAATTTCCAGAAATAAATCATAAAGGTCTTCTTCCAGTAAATCTTCGGTATCATTTGATTTAAATGGAATGTTCGCTCGAAATATATATGTATTCAATCTTTCATTTGCAGAAGCTTTTTTTGAGGTAAGTGAAACAGGGATTTTCATTTCCTTCAGACTATTTCTGCCCTTAAGTATGACATTACTAGTTGAATGGACGGAGTGACTAGTAAGTAAGTTACCTACCAGAAATAAATTATTTCGTTTCGATCCAACTTTATTAATTTGTATGTTAAATCTACTTTTTTCGTCGGTTTGTTTAAGTTTGGTGCGCATAGATAATAAGCCCATTATTTCACCACCAAATTCATAAAATGTGCGGGATTTCCATTTATTATACTATTTTATTATATTGTTTTCGTTGTTTCAATGAAAATGGGGAAGTCCTATGGATCATAAAATAGTCACTAGTTAATGGACGGAAAGTCCCGAAAGCGATTTTTGAAGAAGAATAAACAAAGAGGTTAATACACAAGCTACACTTGCGTATTAACCTCTATTTTTAATTATATACTGGTACGTCAAAGTGTAAAGTATATTTACCGACAAGACTATAAAGCTTGCTAATATTTGCTGTTTGTTTGACCGCCCAGCCAATATCTGTTGCATATTGATGGTAAGGATTTTCTGGATACCATCTCATTTTATATAATGTATTTTGGCCATTATGAATATAGTTCTGACCAATGAGTTGAGCTGCACCTTCAATTGCCTTTGCGATGGAAAACCATCCGTGATCATAAGCAAATTGTGCACCGCAATCAATTGGACAGCTATCATATGCTCCATACCCAAAAACATTATACACTTTTTTACCGTTAACAACGACACCTTTTGCAAGGCTTGATGTCCCATTTCCCGTTTCTAGAAGGGAGTGGGAAATTAAATACATTTCGTTAATACTATATTTTTTACTAGCATCAAGAAAAATGGAACCTGTCCCGGATAAGGACCCTTTTCCATATAAAATTTTACTATCAACTTCAGTTGCAGAAATATTTGTTGTTTTATCTAATAATAAAAACTGATAATACTCTGGTGTATTAGGAACAAAAGAATTAGGATTGATGTAGTACTTAATATCTTCGGTTTTGGCATTTCTCCACGTATTATACTTTATTTCATACCAATTTCCCGTAGTGGAAACAATGGTTACCCTATTCCCTTTAGACAGAGTCCCATATATCCAATAATTTGTTCCGGGTCCTTCGCGTACATTTAGTGTATCAGCATTGACTACTTCTCCTACGGTAGAACTGATTTTTGTAATATAATCTTTGCTAACATAAGCATTTTTATTACGATATAAATCAGTTTGTGGTGCTTTACTCGATTGAGTGTCTACCATTTTGTTAAGTGTTAGATTAGTAGAATACTTTGAAATGATAACTGTATCTAAAGATACATCATCTTTATAAATATAGCCGGTAGTGGCTTTACCGTTAATATATACGTTAGCTTCATACCAATTTTTCGTATAGGTTTTGAAGTAAAGAAATGTATTTTTTTTGTATGATTTAAGAACTTTACCACTTTGTGATGGTTTAGCATAAACATTTGTAGAACTCTTTTTCGCTAGTCCTTGCTTGTTTTCTTGCTTAGCTACTAGATTTTCCACATCTTTTTTATAAATATAGCCGGTAGTTGCCTTACCATTAATATAAACATTAGCTTCGTACCAATTTGTTATATATGTTTTATAGTAAAGGAAGGACCCTTGTTGATAAGACTTGATGGCTTTGCTGCCTGTAGAAGGCTTCATATAAATTTTCGTTGGAATTTTGGCAGCGATCCCTTGTACTTTATCTTGTGTAGCAGGAATTTGCTCCACATCTTTTTTATAAATATAGCCGGTAGTCGCTTTCCCATTAATATAAACATTGGCTTGATACCAATTGGCAGACAAGGTTTTATAGTATAAAAATGAACCTTGATCATATGTTTTAATGACTTTGCCGTCGGTAGAAGGCTTCACGTAAATATTCGTAGGAATTTTAGTAGCAATTCCTTGAACTTTTTGTTGATTGGAAACAATATTTTCTACATCGTTTTTATAAATATAACCAGTGGTAGCTTTGCCGTTAATATACACATTTGCTTGATACCATCCGGAAATATAGGTTTTATAATATAATAAAGTTCCTTTACTATATGTTTTTATAACCGTGCCACTAGTTGATGTATTAGCATATATTTTCGTTGAATCTTTTAAAGCAATTCCCCGAACTTTTTGTTGAACGAGAGTATCTAGATCATTTTTATAGATATAACCTGTGGTGGCTTTCCCATTAATATACACATTGGCTTGGTACCAATTTGAAGTATATGTTTTATAATAAAGCAATGTACCAATCGTATAGGATTTAATGACCTTCCCATTTGTAGAAGGTTTTTCATAAATATTCGTAGGATTTTTTGAAGCAATCCCTTGGTCTTTCTGCTGGGTATCTACAAGATTCTCGACGTCATTAATATTGATAAACCCTGTAGTAGCTACTCCATCGATATACACATTGGCTTGATACCATTCAGACGAGTATGTCTTGTAGTATAACAATGTGCCTTGTTGATAGGATTTAATCACCTTCCCAGTTGAAGATGGATCAGAATATACATTCGTTTGCCCTTTTATAGCAATTCCTTGTAATTTAGTTTGGGTAGTTTGGGCAGTTGCTTTAGATTGAATGAATGTTTTACTAGTAGCGTCAGAATCATCCTTAATCTTTTTTGGCTCAGTTTGTTCGGATTTGTTTGAGGCTTGATCCTTAGTGTCTTTTCGTTGTTTTTGAATCTTGTCTACTTCCCCATTAGTATCTGAAGGATTGGTTGTCTTTCCTTCATTATTTGCTTCATCTTGTACATCTTGCACTTCTTCGGGTTGATTACTGTCATTTACTTGGTTGGTTTGATCTTCCGGAGGAGCATCAATTAAAAATTTATTTTCTATGTACCCGTTATATTCAATATTTGTTTGTGGATCAGTATATTGAATAAAAGAAAAATCTACATCCGTATTCGAATCGAGCAATTGAACATGGGATTGATTCGGTATATTGATTACTACGTCACTTTCCGTAGACTCCTCTTTATAGAGTTTAATACTTTCATTGTTTTGATCTCCAGAAGCAAAGACAATTTTGTCCAATTTTGTCGGTGAATTCGTCTCCTCAGCACTAACGTTCATCGATGTTAACGAAAAAAATAGCAAAAAAATCGATATCGTTAGTTTTACTAACCTACCTTTTTTCATATCGTTCCCCTTCCTTAAAAGTCTTGATGCTTCCAATGAAAACACCAAAAACATTTTAACACTTAAAAACTATGAATCTAGGATATTTTTAAAAAAAGTCTTATGTTTGTGTGGATTCATGAGGGAAGTACTAGGTTTTTTCCATTTATATCCTTTGATGAAAGAGGAATTTTTTTGTCGAAGTGTGTTTTTAACTGAAAGAATTTTATGGTACAATTCTACTAATGCTATTAGGGAGATGAAAAAGTATGGGAAATATTTTAGTTACTGGCGGCGCCGGGTTCATTGGATCCCATTTAGTGAAAGAATTATTGAATTTAGGAGAAAATGTTATAGTAGTCGATAACCTGTCAATGGGTTCAAAAGAAAACCTTGATTTAAACAATAAAAATTTAACGTTTATTGAAGGCGATATTTCCAATCAATCCACTATTACGGAATTATTTAATACGTATACATTTAAAAAAATATTCCATCTAGGGGCTGTTGCAAGTGTGGCAGCATCCGTAGAACATCCGTTAGAAACTCATTTAACAAATTTAGAAGGAACAATCTATCTTTTAGAGGCTGCAAGAAAACAAAAAGATATCGAACGATTTGTATTTGCGTCTTCTGCAGCGGTATATGGAGACGATCCAGCTTTACCAAAGCGTGAAAATTCGCCAATTAAGCCCTTAACTCCTTATGCAATTGATAAATATGCCTCTGAACGCTATGTTATTAACTATTCAAAATTATATGGATTGCCTACTGTTGCCTTAAGATTTTTTAATGTATACGGTATTGGACAAAATCCATCTTCACCGTATTCAGGGGTTGTATCAATCATCACGGATCGCCTTAAGAAAAAATTGAATGGGGAAGATGCAAGCTTTATCCTATTCGGGGACGGCAGTCAAACAAGGGATTTTGTGTTTGTAAAGGATGTTGTACAAGCCAATTTATTAGTGTCCAATAACAAGGACGCGATAGGAAATGTGTATAATGTTGGTACTGGAGAAAAGATAAGCCTTATGGATCTTATCTCTACTTATATTAAGATTTCGGGAATTGACCTGCCAATTAAAAAGGAAGCTGTAAGATCTGGTGATATTAAAGATTCTTACGCGGACGTTTCAGCACTTAAATCAATTGGTTTTATGCCTGAATTCACAGTTGAAGAAGGATTAAAGGTATACTGGGAGCACCAGATAAAATAAATTCTATTTTGTTTAGTAAGGAGCAATGCATTTTGTCTGTATCATTGGATTATTTGAATAAAATTGAGGGAACTGACAATTTTAAAAAAATCATAGATATCTTTCAAAAAATATATATTCAGCCTGATGATTTATTATGGGATCATGGACAACTAATACAATTTTTTGAAAATAATGTACTAACGATTCTTTCTAGTCTACTTTATGGTAGTCCGCATAAGAGCAAGATTATCGTAAGTCCGAAGGAACAGCATGATATTTTAATAAGTTTTTTGGAGAATCGTTCAAATGTTAAGCTCGAGCAATTGGAACAAGAAACGAAACCGCAAGTAATATCAATGCTCTTGGACAAGACGGTTCTATTTTCATTTACTGATTTTCTAAATCGGAACCAACTATTTCCAAAAGATTTATCCATTCAAAAAAATGATTTACTTACATTATTTGAGTATTTCTCCGACATCGTACATCATTTTGATACAGAGTGGCTTGAGAGTATTTCCACTAATAATAAAGTAAGATTATTGACATATTCACTACTAACTCGCGATTATGATATGTTTTTAGAACTTAAAAGTCAAAACAATGGCCTATTTATAAAAAATGAAAACTTGTATTTTGATAAAGGGGAAAAACCTTACCAGGGCTTTTTATTAGCCAATGGATTTAAAGGCTACTTAGAGCGAACTTATCATGATGAAAAAAACATGTATTTCATTGGCCAGTATAGACTTCCGGGATTACAGCTAAACGACTTTTTGAAAAATAAAGTATGTTTAGTGTTAAAGAAAGGATCTGGAAAAGAAGTCAAATATGAGTTTGACTATTTTTACAGACGGGACTTAAAAAATTATTATATTGATGAGAACGGTTATGTCGGTCTAAAAGCTAAAATTCCTTTAGAAACATTAAAAACCGGTGAGTATAAATTTTTTATTCGGATTTACAGTGTCGATAAAAAGAAACAGTATATCGAAGAACCATTCAATGCGACCACCTTATTTAATCGATTTAAAGGGTATAAACGGATTGATAATCAGTACTATTTAATTGCCGTTTCGAAGAAAAATAAAATATCCTTAAAAGTCAAAGGTAAACAGTCCAAACTTTCGATGTTGCTTCGTAAAGGAGTAACACATATGAATAAAGTTCGGACGAATTTAAGAATTAATCGAGCGATTGCGGTGGACCGATTATTATACTTATTAACATATCCTATCTACCATGGGAAAGATATTTGGCTCATTTCAGAACGAGGAGATACGTGTCAGGATAATTCCTATCATTTATTTAAATACATTCGAAAAAACTATCCGCGCAAAAGAATATATTATATTCTGGATATGGACAGTAAAGATTACGATAAAATCAAATCTTATAAAAATGTAATTGATAAAGATTCTAAGAAACATCGAATCCTACTTTTGCATTCAAAAATATTATTAAACTCATATGATGTTGAATCGTATAATACACCAACATATTATTCTAAATCATTGTTCCTAAAATCGTTCGGGGATGTCGTGAATTATAAAACGGTCTTCCTTCAACATGGGATATCATATAATGACCCATCCTCTAGTATTAGTAAAAATCGTATCGGAAATAATTTAATCATTACCTCATTGCCAAAAGAAACTGAATTTATTATTGAAAATATGAATTATACGAGTGATGAAGTTAAATTAACTGGTTTCCCCAGATATGATAATTTAAAATACAGAGACAAGGTAAAACGGGAAATATTACTTATGCCAACATGGCGTAGAAATATCGTTCCTAAATCATATTTAACGAATGCCGTACATGATGAAGCAGAATTGGAAAAGAAATTCGTTAGCTCGGAATATTATAAGTTTTATAATAATCTGTTGAATTCAGCTGAACTTAGCGAGCTGATTGATAAGTATGATATTACATTCAAATTTTATCCTCATTATGAGGTTCAACCATTTTTAGATACCTTTAACGTAGGAAATGACAAAATTCAAATTTTAGGGAAAAATTCCGGGGATGTGCAAGATCTCTTAATTTCGGCTGATTTATTAATTACGGATTATTCCTCTGTCTTTTTTGACTTTGCCGTAATGAAAAAGCCAATCGTATTTTGCCACTTCGATTATGAGGATTTTTATAAAACACAATATAAAAAAGGTGTGTTTGATTTAAAAACACTTGATTTTGGATATATTTCTGAAAATCTTCAGGAAACAATCGAAAACATTGAAAAAGTTATCAAAAATAACTTTGAAATGGAACCTGAACACAAGAAAAGTGTGGACGATGTTTTCTATTATGATCTTGATGGGAAATATTGTGAAAGAGTTTACGAAGCAATCAATGACCTTTCAAAAAAGAAATAATAAAACAAAAAGGTTTCCAAACTTGTTGGAAACCTTTTTGTTTTATTTGCTATTTTCTTTGATGACTTTATAAATGCGATTATTCGATTCTTGATCCCGATATTTTAAAAACTTCGTGGATTTTATTATATTTTCTTCTTTTGCTTGAAAATTCTTCTTCGCATAATCTTCTAATAAAGCTAGCAATGAATCTTCTTCAAATACAATATCACCTGGTAAATCATTATCTATATCAAGATGTGAAGGCTTATCGCCAAAGAATTTATCACGATCAAATTGATAATAAATAATGGGCTTATGAAGAAAGCTGAAATCAAATGCAACACTTGAGTAATCGGTAACCATTAATGCACTCTCTTTAAGAAGTGTTTGGACATTCACTTCACCCTGACTAATCACTTTAATAGGTGCATTTTTAAAATTAGATGTATATTTTTGCATATTCGGATGTAAGCAGAAGACAATGTCAAATTGGTATTCTATTGCTAAATCATGTAACTTTTTATTGGTGACTAATTCATGATATCTCTCATAATACTCCGTTTCTAAAAAGTTGCTTTTACTTCCAATCCAATCTCTCCAAGTAGGAATGATAAGAAGTTGTCTTTTTGTAGCAATATCATTTTTTAATAAATCATCAAATCTGGATAACCCAGTGACAAAAACTTGATCAGGAGTGTAGCCGAATTCATTAATAATCATGTTTTTTTCAAAATCGGAGCTTACTAAAAATAGATCTGTATCGAATCCGATGGCATCTTTTCCGTAATTGGCTACCATATTCTTCGTTCCCATAACACCATGTTGCAAAAATACTTTCGTCGCTCGGACTGCTTGTTTAAATTTTTTTGTTCGGATTGGAAATAAGTAATCTGGATGATGGGAAGAAATTACTCTCGTTGACATAATCGTGTTAAAAATATGTTGTTTCGATTTGAAATCTAACACATTCCCTAATGATTCAACATTTTTATATTCGGGAGACTTGGTATCCATAAT
Organism: Heyndrickxia vini; assembly: GCF_016772275.1. NCBI lineage: Bacteria > Bacillati > Bacillota > Bacilli > Caryophanales > Bacillaceae > Heyndrickxia > Heyndrickxia vini. The sequence goes on from NZ_CP065425.1 coordinate 1,069,468, forward strand.
ATAATAAACATGTTTATTTCTATGTTGTTGCCTCATATATTTAAAAAAATGATAGCCAGTATCCTGTGCTTTATATGTTCGTTCCCCAACAATCCAAATATCTTTCCTTTTAAAAAACGGACGTAATAACCAAGCCCATCTTAATAATCGATTCATATAAGCAAAATTTTCTCTTGAAAAAATCGTAACTTCAAGTGAGAGATTGTATTTCTTAAACGTAAAATAGGGACTAATTACTGCGACAAGATTGTTATCAGTAGCATTTACTTCTTTGATAATGTTTTTGTCCAAAGATATCGGATTTGTAATCCGCTTTACTATTTCCTCTTGATGATCATGTACGTGCATGACTAAAAATAAATCGTAAATATCTTCGACAATTAATTTTCCATTGTCGATTTCATGCATAGGTAGTTTTGCTTCATACGAATAGCGATTAAATCCATATTTAGCAGCTGATTCTTGCTCTAAATGGGTAAAGGTAATAGGAACGATAATTTCCTTACGTGTTTCCCTTCCTTTAAGTAAAACGGAACAATTTAATAGCAAAGAACTATAAGTGATGATCTTCCCTTTAATATGTACAGTATTTTGTTTGCCTGAAACTTTAATGATTTGGTTTTTTTGCCGAAACTTCGGTTCTTGATTGAAAGAAATGGAGAGATTGCCTTTCTTAGTTAAAAATAGATAACTATTCTCTCCGTCAAAAGTAAATGCGTTTTTAATGGTAATGTGTGTTTTCGCGAAACATCCAAGCCTAATAAATTTATTTGTATCCGTAGTTAAATAAAAATTAAACACTTCTTTTTGATGTTTAATTTGTAGTTGCTTATAGATCTTTTCCATATTCATTTCAAAATGAAATGTGGAGGAAGGGGCCATTTCCGCTATCTTTATTGATTGTTCTTTGTCTTGTGAGCGTATCCATAGCTCACATGCTTGAAAATTATTCGTGAAGTCCCCTTTAATTATTAAATCATTTGAATTTTGGTGAACTTCTAGTCGGTGAAGAAAGGGTTGCTGACTTTCTTTTGATTTAGATGAACTCATTTTTTTACCACCAAGCTTATTTTAATTGAATAAAACTTTTCCATTGATATAATAGCAAACAATATTATTATTGCCTATAGTCTTATCTTGTTTACATTACAGATGACCAAATAATAGTTATTCATGTATAATAGTTACCATTATCGTTAGAGTGAATCAATAATGAAGGGAACGGTCATTTTAGTGAAAAAAATTATAAAGGATATTCTAATCCTAGGATATCTCCTCTTTTTTAAGTTTTTTTTCACCATTTTTAGTGCAATGCCATTAAAGAATAAAACAACATTTGTTGTTTCATTTGGTGATAATGCAATTTTTATTTATAATGAAATGCTTAAACAAGGTTTTGACAGTGAAATTGTTTTTTTATATAAACAATCATGTAAGTATAATTTTCAACAACTTGAAAATGTTGTAACGAACCAGTTTGAAACTTTTCATCCTTTGAAGGAAATTAGGTCGATTTATCATCTGGCTACTTCGAAATTCATTATAGTAGATAATTATTATGGATTTTTATCAAGTATTAAATTGAAGAAAGAGGTAGAATGCATTCAAGTGTGGCATGCTGCAGGTGCGATAAAAAAGTTTGGACTTCAGGATCAATCAACATTTAAACGAAGCAAAAAAGATATTGATCGGTTCAATCGCGTATATAATCAATTTCATAAAATTGTCGTCGGCTCGAATCAAATGGCTAACATTTTTATAGAAGCATTCAATGTAAAGGAAACTCAAATGATGAAAACGGGAGTTCCACGCACAGATTTGTTTTTTAATGAACCAAAAATGGAGGAAATTCGTGCTAAATTATTTCATGATAATCCTTCATTAAAGAACAAAACTGTAGTATTATACGCACCAACCTTTCGTGATAATCAACTTGATTCACAAAAAATCGCTTTAGATCTTCAATTAATGTTTGAAAGATTGGGAAATGAATACGTCCTTTTGCTACGCTTACATCCGGCGATAAAGAATAATATAAATTTAGAGGAAGTATTTCCTGGATTTGTTTTTGATTACTCCTCTTATATTGATATTAACGAGCTTCTAATCATAACTGATCTATTAATTAGTGACTATTCTTCTGTTCCTTATGAATTTGCCTTTTTGGAAAGACCGATGATCTTTTACGCGTATGATCTGGAAGAATATCAACGGGATAGAGGGCTTTGGGAAACGTACGAAAGGATGGTACCAGGTCCTATTGCCGAAAACACCTTAGAGATTATTGAACTGATTGAGGCTAATTCTTTTAATATTCAACAAATCCGCGAATTTTCATATAAATGGAATGAATTTTCAGTTGGAAAATCAAGTGAACAGTTGGTAAAATATTTACGTGATAAATCAAAAGCGAATGAAACAAACTAGTATAAATAAAATTGTGGTTTAAATTATATAAATATTGAATTATAATTAATTATGAATGCTGCGAAATTTAAATATTTATGTCGAATGACTTTTTATTAAAAATAAGGAAGTGTGTTTTCATTATGAAAAAGGTAATAACATATGGTACCTTCGATCTTCTTCACTGGGGCCATATTAATTTGTTAAAGCGTGCTAGGGAATTAGGGGATTACTTAGTTGTTGCCATTTCGACTGATAAATTTAATGAAATTAAAGATAAGAAAGCATATCACAGTTATGAGAATAGAAAAATGATATTGGAATCAATCCGTTATGTAGATGAAGTTATTCCAGAAAATAACTGGGAACAAAAAATTGAGGACATAAAAAAACATGATATCGATATTTTTGTAATGGGTGATGATTGGAAAGGAAAGTTTGACTTTTTAAAGGATTATTGCGAAGTCATTTACTTACCGCGGACAATTGGAATTTCTACTTCAAAAATTAAAAATGATTTATTTTCGGTTAAAAATGGGTAATTAATGTATATGAGAATATTGAGCAAAAGGTCTTTTCTCAGAATAAAAAACTGGAAAAGGCCTTTAGTTTTTCTTGAATGCTTACAAAATTCATTCAAAACTAGGAAGTTGACTTAAAAAGTTATATACTATTACTTGCAATAATAGAGAAAAATTTATGCTCAGGAAGGAATATTACATGCGTTCTGTAACAACAGTCATTAAAGAACAAATTAATAGTTTTTACCTTGCGAGACGTTTGTCTGTTTATGAATTAAAAAGTGCAAATCGAAATAATTATTTAGGAATATTATGGGAAATTATTAACCCGATGATTCAAATTTCGATTTATTGGTTTGTTTTTGGGTATGGAATACTTAAAAGCTCCGGTGCTCGACAGGGTGTTGAACTATACGGACATCCGATTGATTATTTTCCGTGGATGCTCTCAGGTATTGTTGTTTGGTTTTTTGTAAACCAATCTATTACTCAAGGGTCCAAGTCCATTTATAGTCGAATACGAATGATATCAAAAATGAGCTTTCCAATGAGTGTCATTCCTACCTATGTAATTTTTGCGAAATTGTATCAACATTTAATGCTTTTAGCAGTCGTTCTTGTGATTTTTCAATTTCTAGGATATCCGATTAATATTCATTATCTCCAATTGCCATATTTTATTATAGCAACGGTAATTTTTTTAATTACTCTTTCACTAATAACGTCAACATTAACAACGATTGTAAGGGATATACAGATGCTGATTACTTCAGTCGTTCGGATATTGATTTATTTATCGCCGATTCTATGGCCGCCTTATAATATTGATAACAAGATCGTGATTACGATTATGAAGTTAAATCCAATTTACTATCTTGTCGAAGGATATCGTGCATCGATTTTGGGTCTAACCTGGTATCCTATTGAGCATTGGGAGTACTCCCTATATTTTTGGGGTATAATTCTTGTATTATTATTTTTCGGATCGATTCTACATGTGAAATTTAGAGATCGTTTTGTAGACTTTTTATAAGCCATTTAACATTCGTTTTAATCAAACTTTTTTGATATAGTTGATGATGAACATATTATTGTATATGGAGAGAAATTATGAGTCATTCTGTTATTTTTGATAAAGTAACAAAAAAATATAAAATGTACGCGAAAAACTCAGAAAAACTATTGGATATTATTTTTCCCGACGGCTATGGAGAAAATTTCTATGCTTTACAAAATATAAGTTTTACTGCGGATCAGGGAGATGTAATTGGAGTTATTGGTGTCAATGGTGCCGGTAAGTCAACCTTATCGAATTTAATTACTGGCGTCATTCCCCCCACATCAGGAACGATTGAAATTAAAGGTCAAGCATCTTTAATAGCCATCGCATCGGGATTAAATAATGAATTAACAGGCAGGGAAAATATTGAACTGAAATGCTTAATGCTAGGTTTTAATAAAAAAGAAATTCGTGAACTAATGCCTGAAATTATTGATTTTGCTGATATAGGAAAATTTATTGATCAACCTGTTAAAAGCTATTCAAGTGGAATGAAATCCCGCTTAGGGTTTGCAATATCGGTCAATATTGATCCTGATATTTTAGTAATTGACGAAGCATTATCTGTTGGGGACCAAACTTTTACGGATAAATGTCTGGATAAAATGAATGAATTCAAAGAAAAAGGGAAAACAATCTTTTTCATCAGTCATTCAATCGGTCAGGTTAAAAAGTTTTGCCAAAAAGCGCTTTGGCTTGAAGCCGGAGAAGTAAAAGCGTATGGAACAATCAAGGAAATCATTCCACAATATGAGAAGTTCCTAAAAGAATTTAAAGCATTATCGAAAGAAGAACAAAAGAACTTCAAGCAATTAGTACTAGAAAAAAGAAGCAAACTCCGCGAATACGAAAGTCAACCTAATTAAAATAAAATCCACTCTGTAATGCAAGAGTGGATTTTTCATATTCCCCTTTAAAAATCCATCTCCAGACCGAGGAATGTTTTCAGATTTCATGTAAAAATAAGAGTGAAACTTTAACAGTATTTCATTCGTATGTATTGAATGAAATTAGATACAATACAAAAACCATTTATTTAGAAGGCTGTTCAACGGAGCTTTATGTCGAAACAATTGGGAAAAATTCAATCGGTCGTTGTATTAAAAAAATATGAAAACGCAGAGTGGATTGGAGCGGAAGGAACGGCCCTTGTTCCAAAGTAATCCTTTAATTAACTATGTAATTAGGGAGGAAAACCGAATGAACGAAGAAAGAAAAAGAATAATCGGGATGGTAAAGGAAGGAAAGCTATCAACAGAAGAGGCCCTTGTTTTATTAGACGCATTAGATAATAAACAGGAAAATAAAAATGAAAAAGTGATCGAATCCAGTCAGACTTATCACGAGAAATATCAAGAAAAAGAATCATACTCGAAAAAGCAAACAGAAGATAAATACTCATCACAATTCCACGACGCAAAAGATAAAATTATGGATTTTGTAAACACCACTTTCAAAAAAATAAAAGATATCGATTTAAACTTTAATCAATCTGTTGATATCCCACATGTTTACCAGCAAGCAAATGTGACACTAACCAATATTGATATTGATGTTGCAAATGGTCAAGTTGAAGTAAAAGTCTGGGATCAACCGGATGTACGAATAGAATGCCAAGCAAGGGTATATCGCAAGGATAATCGCGACGAAGCACGAGCATTCTTTATAGACAATAGTTCATTTTATTTAGAAAATGGATTGCTTCGCTTTTCAACCCAATCAAAGTGGATGAAAGCCGATACAATTGTCTACATTCCAAAAAACGATTATGAAAAAGTCTCCATTCGTACATTTAATGGAAGTGTAACTGGGGAAGGATTGTCGGGAGCTGATTTAAGAGCAAAGACGGCTAATGGAAAGATTGTTTTGAAAAACGTGAACTCCGATAAATTAGATGCGGAAACAGTGAACGGCAAAATCCTAGTTAGTGAAACAAAATCCGGTCGTTTTTCAGCTGAAACAATGCATGGCAGCATTGATGTAGAAGGTGAATACGGATCAATTGATTTACAAACATTAAATGGAAATTTAAGTTGTGTTTTAAATAACGAAGTAGCGGAAACACTTCACTTAAAAGCAGTTTCTGGTAACATTAATGTATATCTTCCGTCAGATGTAAGCATTGAGGGAGAATGTAAATCAAATTTAGGAAATGTGAAAATTACCCTTGATAATATTGATGTTATTGAAGAAAAGAAAGAAATGGTACAGAAACAAGTCAGATTTAAACGAAGCGTACTGAATGAAACACCTTTCCATATTTTTGCTGAAACAAGAACAGGTTCCATCATCGTTCAAAATAATGATAAAGTTCACGGTCAAAGCAATGAACAGGATCATTCGGAAGAAAAGAATGAAAACGAAGAAGAAATAAATGAATAGTTCCGTGAAATTGACTTTTTAATGAATATCTCTAATTATGTGCATAAACTATAAATAGAATACTCGTACTCTTAACTGTAAAGGTTGTTGTTGTGATGAGATGGTTGTTAGGAATTTTAATTAATGCTTTATTATTTGTCGCCATGGCGGGGTATTTTGAGGGATTTGAGGTATCAAGCTTCGGTTCAGCTGTAGTGGCTAGTTTTATTTTATCGATATTAAATGTACTCGTACGTCCAATATTAATTATTTTGACATTTCCAATTACCCTTATTACATTAGGGATTTTTCTATTCGTTATAAATGCGATTACATTAATGATGACAGACCGATTGATGGGGGATGCCTTTAATTTTGAAGGATTTGGCACCGCGTTTTTGGTCGCTGTAATTATGTCAATAGCTAATCTCATCATCCAAAAAGCAGTGTTTTCTAATAAACGTGAAGAATAAAGGGCGGGAATCATTTCCCGTCCTTTATTCTTGGTTAATACATCCTCTTAGCTATCCTTCACAATCACTGGGTTGTAGCCCTTATCCTTTAATTCCTTTAGCAGCTTTTCTGCATTTTTTTCATCTGCAAATGCACCAATCTGGACCCTGTAAAGCTCCTTGGGTTTTGTATCATTTTTTGGAGGAGTTGGTGCTTTCTTCTTTTTAAGCTTGTATTGGTCAACAATTCCTTTCACTATTGCTTCAGCACATGTTTTTTGATACGATTCTGAGCGAATTAGCTTGAGTTCACTTTTATTTGTATAAAATCCGCATTCAGAAAGTATGGCAGTCATATTCGTTTCTCGAAGCACATGGAAATCCGCCGTTTTTACACCCCGATCTGTTAGCCCAGTAGCAATGACTAGATTTTTTTGCACTCTATTTGCAAGAGCGAGCGCCTCCTTTGGCTTTGTAGGATATACATAGGTTTCAATTCCATTTGCACTCGTCCAAGTTGTTCCGTAAGCATTTGCGTGAATAGCAACATAACAGTCGACCTTTAATTGATTTGCTCTATCTGTTCTTTCTTTTAATGGCACATCTTCCTTTTTGGAATGTGCAAAGTAAACTGTAACATTTTCATATGTTTCTAGTATTACTTTCGCATAATCTGCTACAGAACTTGTAAATGAAAATTCTTTATAATTATCTGGACTTCTTTTTCCAGGAGTATTCGGTCCATGGCCCGCATCAAGCATAATCTTCAACATAATCCTCTCCTTTCATTATGTCTTACTTTCATAATATGAATTTCATTTCGTTTTCGGTACCCACAGTAAAGGAATGAAGTATTTAGGGTGGTTTTGGATAGCGGTAAAATGCTAAAATAAAGAAAGTTTAATATTCCAGCCTGATGATGTTTTAAATTTAAAGATGTCTAGCTCCGGTGCCTATCGATTAGAATACTTCAGGATTTTGTCAAAGTCCTGTAAGTTTTTTACGTTGATGAGCAAGGCGCCTGCGCTTTTCGCTTAAGGAGGATGCCAATTTGGCAAAGGTTCGTATTGAGGATATAATTAAAAAATTTAATTTAGAATTAATTAGTGGCGAGGAAGGGATTCATCGACCAATCACAACGAGTGATATATCACGACCAGGATTAGAATTGGCTGGTTTTTTTAATTATTATCCAGCTGACAGAATCCAGCTGCTAGGGATGACTGAAATCACTTTTTGTGAGCGGTTGGATCCATCTGAGCGAAAAATTCGTTTAGAAAAACTTTGTAATGATATTACACCAGGGATCATTATTTCAAGGGAGATGGATGTTCCAGAAGAATTAATTGAGGCTTCGGAGGAGTATTCTGTCCCTCTCATGCGCACAAAAATGAAGACAACACGGTTTTCCAGCCATTTGACTAATTATTTGGAGTTTAAGCTGGCTCCAACAACAGCAGTCCATGGTGTCCTAGTTGATATTTACGGTGTTGGTGTTTTAATCACCGGAAAAAGCGGTGTTGGTAAGAGTGAGGCTGCTTTAGAACTTGTGAAACGGGGACATCGTCTTGTAGCAGATGATTGTGTAGAAATCCGTCAAGAAGATACCGATACACTTGTCGGAAATGCCCCGGATTTAATTGAACATTTACTGGAAATACGTGGATTAGGAATTATTAATGTCATGACTTTGTTCGGAGCTGGAGCTGTAAGAAGCCATAAACGTATCACCTTAGTCGTAGACCTTGAATTATGGGATCAAAGTAAACACTATGATCGACTTGGTCTTGACGAAGAAAAAATGAAAATCATCGATACAGAATTAACTAAGTTGACAATTCCTGTTCGACCGGGAAGAAACTTAGCGATTATTATTGAGGTAGCCGCTATGAATTTCCGGTTAAAACGAATGGGTGTTAATGCAGCGCAGCAATTTACCGATCGTTTGGCAGATGTCATTATTGATGAAGGTGATCGGGAAGAAATGTAGAATTTTACATAGAAGAGGGAAGGAGCTTAATACATATGGAATCAAACATTACACCTTTGAATCCGATTGCCTTTCGATTAGGAGGGCTTGAAGTTCATTGGTACGGAATTATTATCGGGGTAGGGATCGCCCTAGGTTTGTATTTAGTCATGAAAGAATCCGAAAGACTTGGCCTTAACAAAGATCTGTTTGCAGATTTATTAATTTGGGCGATTCCAATTGCAATTATTTGCGCCCGTATTTATTACGTAATATTCGAATGGAACAATTATTATTCCACACACCCACAAGATATCATTAAAATTTGGAATGGTGGGATTGCCATTCATGGTGCTTTAATTGGTGCGATTATTACAGCGATTATTTTTTCACGGATAAAAAAAGTTTCATTTTGGAAATTAGCTGATATTGCGGCACCAAGTATAATTCTTGGGCAAGCAATTGGCCGCTGGGGAAATTTCATGAACCAAGAAGCCCATGGTGGGGAGGTAAGTCGAACATTTCTTGAAAATCTTCATTTACCGGATTTTATTATAAATCAAATGTATATTGATGGAACTTACTACCAGCCAACATTTTTATATGAATCAATTTGGAATATTGTTGGCTTTATCATACTTATCTTATTAAGAAGAGTGAATTTACGAAGAGGGGAACTATTCTTAAGCTATGTTATCTGGTATTCAATTGGCCGGTTCTTTGTAGAAGGATTAAGAACGGATAGTTTAATGCTTACAACTAATTTAAGAATGGCACAGGTGATTTCGATTGTATTAGTTGTCATTGCTCTCGCTCTTTGGATTATTCGGAAGGTTACTGGAATGGCAAAAGAACGCTATCGAGAGTAGAACAAAACATGGGGAGAAATGAAAAATGGTACAATCGTTAAAAATAGGTATATGGTCAGGTTTAAAAACAACGTGGACACTAGGAAAAATTATTTTTCCTGTTACCTTAATTGTCGCGGTTCTGCAGTACACACCAGTATTACCATGGGTGATCAAACTCATTTCTCCGTTGATGGGTATTTTCGGTTTATCTGGTGATGCGGCCATTCCTATCGTTCTCGGAAATTTTCTAAACTTATACGCGGGGATTGCCGGAATTTTGTCTGTGGATCTTTCGGTTAAAGAGGTATTTACGATCGCAGTCATGCTTTCATTTGCACATAATTTACTAATCGAATCAAGCGTAGCGGTAAAGGTGGGCGTGAAGGTTTGGATAATGATTCTCGTTAGGGTAGGATTAGCTATTCTGTCAGCTTTGTTTATTAATCTTGTATGGCATGGTGGTCATGAAACAGCACAGTACGGAATGATAGCACCACAAGATGAGGAATTATCCGGAATTTGGGCGATTGCATGGCATGCAGTTGTGAAAGCCGCATTAGGGGTTTACCAGTTAGCAATTATCGTTATTCCATTAATGGTTGGTATTCAGATTTTAAAAGATTTAAAGGTTTTACAATGGTTTTCACGAATAATGGCACCATTTACACGCATTCTAGGAATGAAAGAAAACACATCTACTACTCTCGCCGCCGGATTATTATTTGGCTTAGCCTATGGTGCAGGAGTGATGATTCAGGCAGTAAAGGAAGATGGCGTTAGCAAAAAAGATGTGACATTAGCCTTTATATTTCTGGTAGGCTGTCATGCGGTTGTGGAAGATACGCTAATTTTTGTACCTTTAGGTATACCGGTGTTACCATTATTATTCATTCGTCTTTTTACAGCCATTTTATTAACCCTTATCGTCGGATTTATTTGGAATCGTAGGGAAGTTGCAAAAAATAATACACCGAGGGTGGGATTCTGAGAAATCGGCGAAATGGCCGATTTCTTTATTCGCGGATTAATAATCAGGTTGTTATGGGTTACAATCGTCAAAAATGATATAGATAAACAGGTGCAAACCCGAAACAAGTATATCAAAGAGCCGGAATGATATAGATAAACAGGTGCAAAGCTGAAATAAGTATATCAAAGAGCCGGAATGATATAGATAAACAGGTGCAAAGCTGAAATAAGTATATCAAAGAGCCGGAATGATATAGATAAACAGGTGCAAACCCGAAACAAGTATATCAAAGAGCTCGAATGATATAGATAAACAGGTGCAAAGCTGAAATAAGTATATCAAAGAGCCGGAATGATATAGATAAACAGGTGCGAACCCGAAATAAGTATATCAAAAAGCTCGAATGATATAGATAAACAGGTGCGAACTCGAAATAAGTATATAAAAAAGCTTGAATGATATAGATAAACTGGCCCAAAGCCGAAATACGTATATCAAAGAATTTATTCATAAACCGAAATAAATGTATTTATTTTATAGATAATCAAAAAAATGTCCGAAAAAATAATAACAGAGGTAGAAAGGGAGCTCTTTATGAACAATAAAATAACAACAATCCTTTTTGATTTGGATGGAACATTGATCGATACGAATGAGTTAATTATTTCCTCCTTTTTACATACATTAAATGGTTATTATCCTGACCAGTATAAACGCGAAGATGTTCTCCCATTTATTGGGCCATCTTTATATGCCACGTTCTCTTCAATTGATAAGGAACGAACTGAGGAAATGATTGAAAATTATCGGGCATATAATTTAGAAAATCATGATTTACTTGTGAAAGAGTTTAATGGGGTATTTGAAACATTACAAACTCTGCATCAAAATGGATTTAAAATGGCGATTGTTTCTACCAAAAAGCGAGATACCATTATTAGGGGACTTAAGCTGACGAACTTAGATCAATTTTTTGACATAATCATTTCTTTAGATGAAGTTGAACATGAAAAACCACATCCTGAACCAGTCCAAAAAGCGTTGAAATTATTACACTCTACACCTAATGAAGCCATCATGGTCGGAGATAATTTTCACGATATTCTTGCTGGGAAAAATGCCGGTACGCTATCTGCCGGAGTAGCATGGTCAGCAAAAGGACGGGCCTATATTGAAAGCTTCAATCCCGATTTTCTTTTGGAGGAAATGCAAGATCTTATTAACATCGTAGGAGTTAATCGTTAATGCGCAAAACAACTCGTCACCCTGTTTCGGGTGCTAATTCCTTGTGGCATGTGTATAAGACAGTTCCGTTTTGGAAGGTAGCCAAGAACTTTCTAATCATTCAACTAGCTAGATATACACCATTTTTATCGATGAAAAATTGGCTATATCGCACATTTTTAAGAATGAAAGTTGGTGACAAAACATCTTTTGCCCTTATGGTCATGTTGGATGTTATGTTTCCAGAAAAAATATCTGTTGGTGAAAATACAGTTATTGGCTATAATACAACAATTCTCGCTCATGAGTATTTAATTAAAGAATATCGTCTTGGAGAAGTCAAAATTGGCAGTGAGGTAATGATTGGAGCAAATACCACCATCCTGCCTGGTGTCGAAATTGGGGATGGGGCAATTGTTTCAGCGGGAACGCTTGTTCATAAGGACGTCCCTTCCGGAGCATTTGTTGGCGGTAATCCAATGCGACTAATTTATACAAAAGAGGAAATGGAAATACGAAATAAAGAAGAGTCAAGCCCCTAATTTTTTTATGGGGCTTTTTCTTATTAAAATAGCTTCGCGAAGGGTTTTCTCTTGAAATTACAATGTTTGACTGTTAATCATTGTTCGTTTATATGTTATACTACAGAAGTTAACTATGAACGATTTGTGAGGGACTTTCATGGCAAAAGACTCAAAGGTAAGACAAGAGAATGGAGTAGTCTTGTCGTTTATACCTACTGGAGAATACTATTTTAATAAAGGAATAAATGCTTTTCATCGTCATGATTTGACAGGCGCACGGAAATACCTTGAACGTGCAATACAATTGGAACCGTATGAACCGATGATTGCTTGTCAACTTGGCTTAGTATATATGCAATTAGAACAATATCAAGAATCCAATGATCTCTTTAATCGAATCCTTGAAGAACTTGATCCGTCTATGACAGAGTGTCTTTATTTCTTAGCGAATAATTTTGCTGAACTTGGATTATTTAGCGAGGCAAAAAACTATGCAACTTCGTATCTCGATACGGATCCATACGGGGAGTTTATTGAAGATGCGGAGGATTTGCTTTATATCATTGGTATGGAAGAAGACGGCGAGGATGACTTTCCGATTAAGGATGAGTTGATTTTAAAACAAGATAAAGCAAGGCAACTCCTTGAATCAGGCAATTTTGAAAAAGCGATTGAAATTCTTACTAGTTTAATCGAAGAATTCCCTGATTTCTGGTCTGCATATAATAATCTTGCACTAGGGTACTTCTATTTAGGAGATATGGAAAAGGCTGCATCCGTTTTAGACGATCTCCTCGTTAAAAATCCTGGTAATTTGCATGGCATTTGTAATTTAGCTGTGTTTCTTTATCACCAACGGCGTGATCAAGAACTTCAAGTACTTCTAGAAGGGTTGGAAAAAGTCAAACCTCTGTTGATTGAACATAAATATAAATTAGGTGCTACCTTTGCACTAATTGGAAGACACAACCAAGCATATATGTGGTTGAATAAATTGAAAAAGTATGGGTTTGAAGGAGATTCCAGTTATTATTATTGGCTGTCACAATCAGCATATTTCACCGGACACGAACAAACGGCGAGAAATGCATGGAAGCAATTACTAGAGCTTAGCCCCGAAAAGGAAGGACAGGAACCATGGAATGAAAGAAGCGGGAAAGATGTTGGATTCGAAGACGATGTGGCTTCGACACTAAAGAAACTGCGTAGTGATTTTATGGAGGAACGATTGTTTGGAATCTTCATTCTATCCAAGTCAACTCGTAAAGAAGAAATGGTTTCCCATCCTGATTTTAAATCATTAGATGAATTTTCACTTACAGAAAAGGTTTATTTAGCCAATGTACTTGATGCGGATTTAAAAAAACAATTTGATCCGGATGGAATTATCTCAAGAGCTCACCAAGTGGCCAATATTTTATATGAAAAACACCATCCAATTGGTGTTGCATCATCTGGCCTATTCCTAATGTGGTTTTCAGTTTTCTTGGAAGGCATTAAAAACGGGCAGGAATTTACAAACCTACGAGCATTTGCCGCTGCTACGGAATATTTATGGAATAAATTAAAGCGTGAGAAAAAATCACAGGCAGAAATATCTAAAAGCTATAAAATTTCAAGCTCAACCTTACAAAAATATGCAAAAATTGTCCTTCAATATTGTAAGTAAGCATATTTTTGGACGGAAATGTCTTTGTCTTATAGGATATAGATAGTTAGGGAATGCTTATAGCATTAATTAAATTGAAAAGTTGCTGACTATCAAGGTTCTTTTCTAAGAATGTTGCCTTCTACAATGCAAATGCAGAGTGGATTGGAGCGAAAGGAACGGTCTATGTTATCTTTCGAAGCAGCAATCAAACGATAACGATTATTTTTGACATTTGCTAAGGAGTGTTGAGTATGTCAGAGGAAAAAATTTATGATGTCATCATTATAGGTGCAGGTCCAGCTGGAATGACTGCAGCCGTTTATACATCTCGTGCAAATTTATCGACATTAATGATTGAACGTGGAATTCCGGGTGGTCAAATGGCAAATACCGAGGAAGTAGAAAATTATCCAGGCTATGATCATATTCTCGGACCGGATCTTTCAAATAAAATGTTTGAACATGCGAAAAAATTTGGTGCAGAATACGCCTATGGTGATATTAAAGAGATTGTTGATGGGGAAGAATACAAAACAATCAAAGCAGGGGCAAAGGAATATAAAGCTAGAGCGATTATTCTCGCAACTGGAGCAGAGTACAAAAAAATTGGTGTTCCGGGTGAAAAAGAATTAGGCGGACGCGGTGTATCTTATTGTGCGGTCTGTGACGGAGCATTCTTTAAAGGTAAAGAGTTAGTTGTAATTGGCGGCGGTGACTCTGCCGTTGAAGAAGGCGTGTATTTAACTCGTTTTGCAAGCAAAGTAACGATTATTCACCGACGTGATCAGCTTCGTGCACAAAAAATTCTTCAAGACCGTGCCTTTGCTAATGAAAAAGTTGATTTTATATGGAATCATACAATTAAGGAAATACACGAAGAGAATGGTAAAGTTAATTCCGTTACTCTTGTTTCAACAGAAAATGGAGAAGAAAAAGAATTTAAAACCGATGGCGTATTTATCTATATCGGCATGGTTCCACTAACAAAGCCGTTCCAAAATTTAGGTATTACTAACGATGCAGGCTATATTGTAACGGACGAAAATATGGTTACAAAAGTTCCGGGGATTTTTGCGGCAGGGGATGTCCGTGAAAAGACATTACGTCAAATTGTTACTGCCACAGGTGATGGAAGTATTGCTGCTCAAAATGCTCAAGTCTACGTAGAAGAACTAAAAGAGAAGCTACACGTATAACCAATGTTAATGATATAAAACTTATTGGTTTTTAGGAATATAACCTTAACTAAAAAGTCATTGTTTTGTAACGCTCTTGAAATAAACATTCGGTATGATAAAGATAGTTGAAATTGACCCCCTTTTTTTATAAGATCCCTTGTTAGCATAGGCTTTGGCCTATGCTCTTTTTTTATTGGCTACTAACCTAGGCTGTTAATTATCGCTTCATTTCAACCCAACTGCTTTGGAATGTTTTGTCTTTCGTTGTTTGAAGCCTTTAAAAATAGTATAATTAATTGACATATATAATAAATTTACATTTTTATCCCACTGAGGTGATACCGATGCAACGAGTAACCAATAATGTGTATATTAAAGAAGATAAGGTGTTGCTTTTACAAAAACCGAGTAGAAACTGGTGGGTTGCTCCTGGCGGAAAAATGGAACAGGGGGAATCTGTTCGTGAATCAGTCATTCGTGAATTTCGTGAAGAAACGGGAATATATATTAAACAACCTATACTTAAAGGTGTTTTTACTTTCAATATAAAAGACGGAAAAGACATCATTTCGGAATGGATGATGTTTTCGTTTAAATCAACCGAAGGGGATGGCCAACCTCTGCAGCACTCTGAAGAAGGAATATTACAATGGCATTCAATTAATGAAATAAATAAACTGCCAATGGCAGCGGGCGATTATCATATTTTGGATTATGTGATCCATGGGAATGGAATCATTTATGGGAATTTTACCTATACACCGGAATTGGAATTACTATCGTATCGATTAGATCCTAGTTAATTACATAGAAACAGAATTGGAAACTAATTTTAGGAGGAGAAAGAATGAGCACAGGTGCAAATAATGTTCAATTAGTGATCATTACGGGAATGTCTGGTGCTGGTAAGACCGTTGCGATACAAAGCTTTGAGGATCTTGGCTTTTTTTGTGTGGATAACTTACCTCCTACATTGCTTCCGAAGTTTTTGGAATTAATGAAGGATGCTACTAACAAAATGAATAAAGTGGCACTCGTAATGGATTTAAGGGGACGGGAATTTTTTGAGCATTTATTCAAAGCATTGGACGATCTAACTGAAACATCTTGGGTATCGCCACGTATTCTTTTTTTAGATGCCGACGATTCGGTATTGGTGCGTCGGTATAAGGAAACAAGAAGAATGCATCCACTTTCACCTTCCGGCTTACCACTGGAAGGAATCCGTCAAGAACGAATGCTGCTTGAAGAGCTTAAAGGGCGGGCACAAATTATTTTTAATACATCAGAATTAAAGCCAAAAGAATTGCGGGAAAAAATTCTTAATGAGTTTTCAATGAATAAACAATCGACATTTACTGTCAATGTTATGTCATTTGGATTTAAACACGGAATTCCAATAGATGCCGATTTAGTATTCGATGTCCGATTTCTTCCTAATCCATTTTATATTGAAAATATGCGTCCAAAAACAGGTCTTGACCAAGAGGTATATGACTATGTTTTAAAATGGAATGAAACAAATAAATTTCTTGAAAAAGTGACAGACTTATTATCATTTATGCTGCCTCATTATAAGCGCGAAGGAAAAAGTCAATTGATCATTGCGATAGGCTGTACGGGTGGACAACATCGTTCAGTGGCGTTAACTGAATATATAGGGCAATATTTAAAAAACGATTATCACACTAGAATTACTCATCGTGATATTAAAAAAAGGAAGGAAACAACAACATGAGAATGGATAGAAAGCCGCGAATCGTTATTATCGGCGGCGGAACTGGATTACCTGTGTTATTAAGAGGGATAAAAAAATATCCAGTCGACATCACAGCAATTGTTACAGTAGCAGATGATGGAGGAAGTTCAGGACGTATTCGGGATGAAATGGATATACCATCGCCTGGTGATATTAGAAACGTCATGGCCGCTCTTTCAGATGTAGAACCGTTAATCGAGCAAATGTTTCAACATCGCTTTAAAACTTCGAATGAGCTAGCTGGACATTCGTTAGGAAATTTAATAATCGCTGCATTAACATCAATTACTGGAGATTTTGTTCATGCCATTCAAGAAATGAGCAAAGTGTTAAATGTGCGCGGCAAGGTGCTACCAGCTGCTAATCAGAGCGTTATTCTACATGCAGAAATGGAAGATGGAACGATTGTATCAGGTGAATCAAAAATTCCTTTTTCAGGGAAGAAAATTAAACGAGTATTTTTGACACCCGAAGTCATCCATCCTTTATCAGAAACCATT
Organism: Heyndrickxia vini; assembly: GCF_016772275.1. Lineage (NCBI taxonomy): Bacteria > Bacillati > Bacillota > Bacilli > Caryophanales > Bacillaceae > Heyndrickxia > Heyndrickxia vini. Next base: position 1,086,894 of record NZ_CP065425.1, read on the forward strand.
CGTGCTATTCGGAAAGCGGATTTAATTGTTGTTGGACCGGGGAGTCTATATACGAGTATATTACCGAATCTTCTTGTTCCAGAGATCGGAAAAGAAGTATGCAATGCAAAGGCGAAAAAGGTATATATTTGCAATTTAATGACACAAGCAGGTGAAACATTAGATTTCACTGCCAGCGATCATGTAAAAGCGATTTATGATCATATGGATTGTTCGTTTATAGATACGGTACTTGTAAATAATGAAGAAATTCCAGCGAATATACAGGAGAAATACGAAGAAGAGCTAGCCAAACCTGTCATCTATGATGTCGAAAGATTATTAGCGCTTGGAATTGATGTTATTTATGATAAAATTATCACTTATAATGATGGAGTAATCCGTCATGATACTGAAAAGGTTGCTAAAATACTTTACTCATTAATTGATCAACCTTTAATAAATATAGATTCTAAATAAAGAAGCTTGGGGATTTAATGATCTAATTGACTTATATACGTTCCTATTACCCCCGTTTTATTAGAAAAGCTTCTCCTGTTTTATTTAGTAATCAAATCATTGATTGCTTTAAAGAATAGGGAATAGGAGGTATGGAGAATGTCATTTGCTTCGGAAACAAAAAAAGAGCTCACAAATTTACAGATTAAAGATTGCTGTGTACGAGCAGAGTTATCTGCTCTTATTCGTATGAACGGTTCATTATCTTTTTCGAACAAGCTATTGGTCGTTAATGTTCAAACAGAAAATGCAGCGATTGCGAGAAGAATTTATACATTAATTAAAAGGATTTACGACACACCTGTTGAATTATTAGTTAGAAAGAAAATGCGTTTAAAGAAAAACAATGTGTATATTGTTAGGTTGAGAACAAAAGCAAAGGAAATTTTAGAGGATCTTGATATTTTAGGTGAAGGGTTTACATTTATACATCATATTTCCCCCGCTTTGATAAAGAAAAAGTGTTGTAAACGGTCTTATTTGCGAGGAGCTTTTCTTGCAGGAGGATCCGTAAATAACCCTGAGACCTCCTCTTATCATTTGGAGATTTTTTCATTATATAAAGAGCATAATGACTCCTTGTGTGAGCTCATGAATTTCTTTCAGTTAAATAGTAAGACATTAGAGCGGAAAAAGGGATTTATTACGTATTTAAAAGAAGCAGAAAAAATTACCGAATATTTGAATGTAATCGGTGCGCATAATGCTCTTCTTCGCTTTGAAGATGTAAGAATTGTAAGGGATATGCGAAATTCGGTCAATCGCCTCGTCAATTGTGAAACGGCAAATTTAAATAAAACGATCGGTGCTGCCTTAAGACAAGTAGAAAACATTCGGTATATTGATGAAACAGTCGGTCTGCAAATTCTTCCGGATAAATTAAGGGAAATTGCGGAATTACGTGTCGCATATCAAGATGTAACCTTAAAGGAATTAGGGGAAATGGTTTCATCCGGTAATATTAGCAAGTCAGGCATCAATCACCGATTGCGAAAAATTGACGAAATTGCCGATAAGTTACGGGCAGGAGAACTAGATAAAAAATCAATGGCAAAATGAATAACAATTGATCAATTACTGTAAATAAAAAGGGGGAGAAAACATGATAGAAAGACGAGTTGAAGTAAAACTAAAAACTGGATTGCAGGCACGTCCAGCAGCATTGTTCGTTCAAGAAGCCCATCGATTTTCCTCAGAGATTTATCTTGAAAAGGATGGCAAAAAGGTAAACGCGAAAAGCATTATGGGATTAATGAGCCTTGCAGCTGGAGCGGGTTCAATGATTAATCTAAGCGCAGATGGCCATGATGAAAATGAAGCAATAGATACTTTAACCAAATTTATTGAAAATGAATAAAAAAAAGAACTGTCACTTGTACAGTTCTTTTTCGTTTTATTTTTCGCTTTTTATTTTTTTTCGTCTGAACGTGTAATAATTTGATCAATTAGACCATACTCTTTTGCTTTTTCAGCAGTCATGAAATTATCGCGATCAGTGTCTTTTTCAATTACTTCTAGAGGTTGGCCAGTACGTTCAGCCAAAATTTTATTTAATTTTTCACGTAAGAATAGAATACGTTTAGCAGCGATTTCAATTTCAGTCGCTTGTCCTTGTGCACCACCAAGAGGTTGGTGAATCATTACTTCACTATTTGGAAGGGCATAGCGTTTTCCTTTTTGACCAGCGGCAAGTAAAAAGGCACCCATAGATGCAGCCATACCAGTACAAATAGTTGAGACATCTGATTTGATAAATTGCATCGTATCATAGATAGCCATACCAGCTGTGATACTGCCACCAGGACTGTTAATATAAAGTGATATATCTTTACCTGGGTTTTCAGCGTCTAAAAATAATAGTTGAGCAACAATCGAGTTTGCTACATTATCATCGATTGCACTTCCAAGCATAATGATACGATCTTTAAGCAAGCGTGAGTAAATATCATATGCACGTTCACCACGATTAGTTTGTTCAATAACTGTAGGAATTAAGTTCATACTTGCTCCTCCTTTTTGATTGGCTCGGCGAATGGTTGCCGATTCTTTATCAAATTTTTATTCAAAGGAAAATAAATCCTTATGTAATGTTATCATACACTGATGGTCAATAAAGGTCAAACAATTCACTTTCTATTTCTAAAATTTTTTCTCCTTTTAATTACACTTTAATCATAGTATCCAAAATAAATGGTTTTTAAACTTTTTACGTGGAGGGTTAGTTTTTTGTTGTTATCGTTGAACGTTCCTTTCCGCTCCAGGATGCTCGCTTTCCGCGGGGCGGGCGGTGAGCCTCCTCGACTGCTTCGCGTCTGCGGGGTCTCACCTGTCCCGCTGATCCCGCAGGAGTCTCGCACCCTTCCGCTCCAATCCACTTTGTGCTGTCAATATTGTTCGAAGTATAAAAATAAAAAACCTCTTGTTCTATTAGAACAAGAGGTAGGTACGCCCTCGGAGGGAATCGAACCCCCATTTTAAGAACCGGAATCTTACGTGCTATCCGTTGCACCACGAGGGCATTTTATAAACCGTACGATAAAAAATTATATCGTATAACGCATGAAAATGCAATAAATAAAATGAAAACAAAAAGATATAAAGAGATATATATGTACGGATACTTGAATGTAAGGTAAAATGAAATTGATGAAAGGTGAAGGGGGGAGATTTAATTGGATCTAAAATTTGGATTATACCAACAACAAACATTAAAACTGTCAATGACCCAAGAATTAAAGCAGGCAATCGAACTTCTCCAATATTCTGCACAAGAATTAACCTCTTTTTTGGAAGCAAAAGCAACTGAAAATCCTCTTATACAATTAGAAAATACAAATATTAAATATATAGATATGCGTAATGATGGATCGAAAAAAAGCAGATCCAAAATTAAGGAGCGGGATGATAAACAATGGATAGATCAAATAGCCCAAACATCAATGAGCCTACAAGATTATCTATTCATTCAAATTTCTTTGAAAACGCTGTCAAAAGATGAGAAAAGAATGCTCACTCAGCTTATATATAATCTTGATTCAAATGGGTATTTGACGATCAGGCTTGATGAGGCTGCGCAGATTTGCGGTCTCCCAACCGAAATGGCTGATCAAAGCCTTAGATTAATTCATAATTTAGAACCGGCAGGAGTAGGTGCGCGTGATCTTAGGGAGTGTTTATTGCTCCAAATCAATCGAAAAAAAGAGTGTCCACAAATTGTAAAGGATATTCTATTAAACTATTTTAATGACTTTGCGGAGAAAAAGTGGAAAGTAATCTCAAATGGTCTTAACGTCGAAATGAATGAAATTCAACTTGCTGCAGATTATATTAAAAAACTTGAACCACGGCCCGGATCAGCTTATCATAAAGAACAGCCTCAATACATTGTACCGGATTTAATTGTGACGATAGAAAATGAAAATATTGAGGTTAATCTTTTTCAAAAACATTTGCCAAATGTGCAATTCCAAAAGGATTATTATGCGACGATGTCTGCATATAAGGATCAACAAGTTAAACACTTTTTGAAAGAGAAAACGAAAGATTATCAGTGGATCATGAAAAGTCTTCAACAGAGAAATGAAACCCTTTTAAATGTAGGAATGACGATAATTGAGAAGCAGTTTGATTTCTTTTTAAAAGGACCGGCGTATTTAAAACCGTTAACGATGAAAGAAGTATCCCATGAAATTGGTATACATGAATCTACTGTAAGTCGTGCAGTTCGAGAAAAATATATTCAAACGCCGTTTGGGACATATGAATTAAGGTACTTTTTTTCTGCAGGTTTAATGAAAACATCGGGTGAAGAAGAAGAGCAAGCATCCGCCTTTCAAGTAAAAACAATGATCGCAAATTTCATTGATAAAGAAAATAAATTAAAACCACTTTCTGATCAGTTAATTGTTGATGAATTAAAGAAACTGGGAATCGTTGTTTCAAGGCGAACCATTGCAAAATATCGCGAACAATTAAAGATTCCTTCTTCAGCAAAGCGGAAACGGTATGGATAAAGTAAGGAGCGTTTGTAAATGAAAGTAATTTTTTATACGAGAGAGAAATGTCATCTTTGTACAGAGGCGAAGGAAATATTAAACGTCCTGCAGAATGATTATAATTTTGAAATCATGGAGAAAAATATTGACGACAGTGATGAACTTACTGAAAAATATGGTCTGATGATACCGGTCATCGAGATGAATCAAGAAATCGTTCAATATGGTCAAATTGATTATTATACATTAAGTAAACGATTCCAAAAAAAAGTTAATCCATCATAGTTGAATTTCTAAATTTACCCTGCTAAAATAGAAAATGTAGCAAGGGTAATTTTTTTTATTGCTGATGGGACATAATATGTCTACGCGGGACGTAAAGCGACCTAGATAACTGAAGGGATTATTTCTATGTATTCTTTAATTGAGCTTCAAAAAAAATTATTACCTGACATGCTTTTAACTATGCAGAAGCGTTACCAAATTCTTCGTTCCATTCGATTTATGGAGCCTGTTGGCAGAAGAACTTTGGCACAAGTTCTTGGTCTTTCAGAACGCATATTGCGTAGTGAAGTTGAATTTTTAAATGACCAAAAGCTAATCACAATTAAAACGAGTGGTATGACAGTTTCTCAGCAAGGCCTATCAGTTTTACAAGGTTTGGAAGGAATAATGAGAGATGTCACGGGTATTAATGAAATGGAAGAGAGATTAAAAAAGGAATTAAATCTTCAAGAAGTAGTAATCGTTCCCGGAGATAGCGATGAAACGCCGTGGGTTAAACAAGAACTTGGAAGAGCTTGTGCAAAAAGAATGAAAAAGCGCTTAGTTGGAGAAAATATCATCGCAGTAGCTGGTGGATCGACCATGGCAGCTGTAGCTGATATGTTGACATTTGACTTTATCGGGAATACCAATACACTATTTGTTCCGGCTAGAGGTGGAATTGGTGAAGATGTCAAAAACGAAGCAAATTCTATTTGTGCAAAAATGGCTGAAAATACCGGCTGCAAACATCGTGTGCTGTATGTACCTGATCAGGTAAGTAAAGAGGTATATGAATCCTTTGTTAAAGAACCTATTATTAAAGAGGTTTTAAGTTTAATTAAAAAAGCCAACATGCTTTTACATGGTATTGGGGATGCTAACGTAATGGCGAAGCGCCGTAATACGAAGGAAGAAGATATGGAAATTATTAAGGATGGACACGCAGTGGGAGAGGCCTTTGGTTATTATTTTAATGAGGCTGGAGAGGTAGTACATAAAGTTCCTACTGTTGGATTACAGCTTGATGATTTTTCCCATATCGAACATGTTCTTGCTGTTGCAGGTGGGTCTTCGAAAGCAAAAGCAATAAAGGCTTGCATGAAAAGTGCTACTAATTCAACTGTGTTAATCACTGATGAGGGTGCAGCAAAAAAAATATTAAGCTAGTAGTTAAGTTATTCCTTTTCAAAAGAATTTACTTTTGAAATTAAATAAATTAAGTGATCACAAGGAGGAAATATAAATGACTGTAAAAGTTGGTATTAATGGTTTTGGACGTATTGGACGTAATGTATTCCGCGCTGCTTTAAATAATCCTGAAGTAGAAGTAGTTGCTGTAAATGATTTAACAGATGCAAACATGCTTGCACATCTTTTGAAATATGATACTGTTCACGGAACTCTTGAGCAAGATGTAACAGTAGACGGTGATTACCTAGTTGTTGGTGGTCATAAAGTAAAAGTTCTAGCTGAACGTGAACCAGCACAACTTGGTTGGGGAGATCTTGGTGTAGATATCGTAGTTGAATCTACTGGTCGCTTTACAAACCGTAAAGATGCTGCTAAACATTTAGAAGCTGGTGCAAAAAAAGTAATCATCTCTGCTCCTGCAACAGATGAAGATATTACAATCGTTATGGGTGTTAACGAAGATAAATATGATGCTGCTAATCATAATGTAATTTCTAATGCATCTTGTACAACAAACTGCTTAGCACCATTTGCTAAAGTATTAAACGAAAAATTTGGTATCAAACGTGGTATGATGACAACTGTTCACTCTTACACAAATGATCAACAAATTCTTGATTTACCACATAAAGACTACCGTCGTGCTCGTGCGGCTGCAGAAAACATGATTCCAACAACTACTGGTGCTGCGAAAGCTGTTGCGTTAGTATTACCTGAATTAAAAGGAAAATTAAACGGTATGGCTATGCGTGTTCCAACTTCTAACGTTTCTATCGTTGACTTAGTTGCTGAACTAGATAAAGATGTAACGGTTGAAGAAGTTAATGCAGCATTAAAAGAAGCAGCTGAAGGTAATTTAAAAGGTATTCTAGCATACAGTGATCTTCCACTTGTATCTCGTGATTACAACGGCGCTAAAGTTTCTTCAACTATTGATGCACTATCAACAATGGTTCTAGAAAACAACATGGTAAAAGTACTTTCTTGGTATGACAATGAAACTGGATACTCTAACCGTGTAGTTGACTTAGCTGCATACATTGCAAAAAAAGGATTGTAATCTTTTAAATAACGTAAACAAATGGTATATTTTTCTTGAACCATCTTCTTAATAGAGACTATGTTAATATACATTGTAGTTTTGATTGAAGCGAGCAACTAAAAGTCGAAATCATCGTACAAGGTTGAAACAGTCTTAAAGAAAATGGACAAAGGGGAGCGGGGAACATTCCCCCTCCCTTTTTACATAGTTTTTGTACACACAAAGGAGGGTACCTTACAAATGAATAAGAAAACCATTAAAGATATCGATTTAAATGGGAAAAAAGTATTTTGCCGAGTTGATTTTAATGTACCGTTACAAAATGGAAATGTGACAGATGATACGCGTATCCGCGCTGCATTACCAACTATTCAATATTTAATTGACCAAGGAGCAAAGGTCATTCTAGCCAGCCATTTAGGTCGACCAAAAGGTCAAGTAGTTGAAGAATTACGATTAACTCCTGTTGCGAAACGACTAAGTGAACTATTAAAAAAAGATATCCGTAAATCAAACGAAGCTTATGGTGAAATTGCACAAGCAGAAATTGATAAATTAGAAAATGGTGATGTCCTCCTTTTAGAAAATGTTCGTTTCTACCCTGGCGAGGAAAAAAATGATCCGGAATTAGCGAAAAGCTTTGCTGATTTAGCTGATGTATATGTGAATGATGCATTTGGTGCTGCTCACCGTGCCCATGCGTCAACAGAGGGGATTGCTCAATACCTACCAGCTGTTGCCGGCTTCCTGATGGAAAAGGAGCTTGAAGTTCTTGGTAAGGCACTTTCAAATCCTGAACGTCCTTTCACTGCTATTATCGGAGGAGCGAAGGTAAAAGATAAAATTGGTGTTATCGACAACTTGCTTGATAAAGTCGATAATCTCATTATCGGTGGCGGTCTTGCTTATACATTTGTGAAAGCAAAAGGCCACGAAGTAGGAAAATCATTATTAGAAGAAGATAAAATTGATTTAGCAAAATCCTTTATGGAAAAAGCGGAACAAAAAAATGTGAAGTTCTATATGCCTGTCGATGTAGTAGTTGCTGATGATTTTTCTGATTCTGCCAACAAAAAAGTTGTAGCAATCGATGAAATTCCATCCGATTGGGAAGCACTAGATATCGGTCCGAAAACAGTTGAAATTTATCGTGATGTCATCGGACAATCTAAGCTTGTCATTTGGAATGGACCTATGGGTGTATTTGAACTCGAATCATTTGCAAACGGAACAAAAGGTGTGGCAAATGCGCTAGCTGACGCATCAAATACGTATTCTGTAATTGGTGGCGGAGATTCAGCAGCTGCAGTTGAAAAATTTAATCTTGCAGACAAAATGAGCCATATCTCAACAGGTGGCGGTGCTTCCCTAGAGTTTATGGAAGGTAAAACTTTACCAGGCGTTGCTGCCTTAAATGATAAATAATCAATAATGAAGGATGTTTTCGTAAAGTTAGTTGTGTTGTGTTTAACAATATGAAAACGCAGAGTGGATTGGAGCGAAAGGAACCTGACTCCTGTGGGATATAGAGGAAAGCAGGTTCCTGTAGCGGAAAGTAACGGTCTATGTCCCAAAAACAACAAAGAGGAAATGTACTTTTTCCCCACAATCTTTACACAATGAACCATAATGAATGAAGAAAGGGTGTTAGAAATGCGTAAACCAATTATCGCTGGAAACTGGAAAATGCATAAAACAATGTCTGAAGCGAAAGCATTTGCTGAAGAAGTCGCTGGTTTAGTCCCTAAAAAGGATGTTGTTGATTCTGTTATTTGTGCACCAGCATTATTTTTAGATCGACTTGTTGAATCAACCCATAGCTCGGACGTAGCGATTGGGGCACAAAACATGCATTTTGAAGAAAGTGGTGCTTTTACAGGTGAAATTAGTCCGAAAGCACTTGAAGATTTAAATGTAGACTATGTGATTTTAGGACATTCTGAGCGACGTGAAATGTTCAACGAAACGGATGAAGCGGTAAACAAGAAAGTATTAGCTGCATTCAACCATCACTTAGTTCCTATTGTTTGTGTCGGCGAAACACTTGAACAAAGGGAAAACAATGAAACAAAAGATTTAGTCGCTTCTCAAGTTCAAAAAGCATTAGCAGGTTTAACGGAAGATCAAGTGAAACAAACAGTTATTGCTTATGAACCAATTTGGGCAATTGGAACTGGAAAATCTTCTACAGCAGAAGATGCAAATGAAGTTTGCTCCCATATTCGTTCTGTAGTTGAAAGTCAATTTTCAAAAGTTGCAGCAGACGCCGTTCGAATTCAGTACGGTGGTAGTGTAAAACCAACCAATATTAAGGAGTATATGTCCCAACCGGATATTGATGGTGCATTAGTTGGTGGAGCTAGCCTTGAGCCACAAAGCTTTTTACAACTTTTGGAGGCGGTAAGCCATGAGTAAATCACCTGTTGCTCTCATCATTTTAGACGGGTTTGGTCTTCGACAAGAAACAAAAGGAAATGCCGTTACACATGCGAAAAAGCCAAACTTTGACCGCTACTGGGGAAATTACCCACATAATACTTTAACAGCTAGTGGTGAAGCAGTAGGACTACCGGAAGGACAAATGGGTAATTCAGAGGTAGGACATTTAAACATTGGTGCTGGTCGAATTGTTTACCAAAGCTTAACTCGTGTGAACGTGGCCATTCGTGATGGGGAATTCGTTAAAAACGAAACCTTCCTTCAAGCGATTGATCATGCGAAAAAAAATGGTACGAATCTTCACCTATTTGGTTTATTGTCTGACGGTGGTGTCCACAGCCATATTAATCATTTATTTGCCTTATTAAAACTTGCTGCAAATGAAGGATTGAAAAATGTTTATGTCCATGCATTTTTAGATGGTCGTGATGTTGGACCGAAAACAGCTGCAAAATATATTAAAGAAACACAAGAAAAAATGGATGAATACGGTGTTGGTGAATTTGCTACGATTTCTGGCCGTTATTATTCAATGGACCGTGATAAACGTTGGGAACGTGTAGAAAAATCCTATCGTGCAATGGTATCTGGAGAAGGACCGACTTATACTGACCCATTGGAACTTGTAGAAGATTCATATTCACACGGAATTTTCGATGAATTCGTCATTCCTTCTGTTATTACAAAAGAGAATGGTGAACCAGTTGCAACGATTAAGGATAATGATTCGGTTATTTTCTATAATTTTAGACCTGACCGTGCGATCCAAATTTCTAATACATTCACAAATAAAGATTTTCGTTCATTTGATCGAGGACCGAAACATCCTAATAACTTATTTTTCGTTTGCTTAACACATTTTTCTGAAACTGTAGACGGATATGTTGCTTTTAAACCAGTAAACCTTGATAATACTCTTGGTGAGGTTTTATCGCAAAATGGATTGAAACAGTTGCGTATTGCGGAAACAGAAAAATATCCGCATGTCACTTTCTTTATGAGTGGGGGCCGCGAAGCAGAATTCCCTGGAGAAACAAGAATTCTCATTAACTCGCCGAAAGTGGCAACCTATGATTTGAAGCCAGAAATGAGTGCCTACGAAGTAACGGATGCTTTATTGAAAGAAATTCAAGAGGATAAACAAGACGCAATCATATTGAATTTTGCGAATCCAGATATGGTTGGCCATTCAGGTATGCTAGAACCTACTGTTAAAGCGATTGAGGCAGTTGATGAATGCTTGGGTCGTATTGTTGATCTTATTATCGAAAAAGGCGGTACAGCTATTATCACTGCCGATCACGGAAATGCCGACGAAGTAGTTACTCTTGAGGGGCAGCCAATGACTGCACATACTACAAATCCAGTTCCTGTGATTGTTACGAAAAAAGGAATTGAGCTTCGTGATGGAGGAATCCTTGGTGATTTAGCTCCAACAATGCTTGATTTACTTAATGTTCAGCAACCAAAAGAAATGACTGGAAAGACGATTATTAAACATTAATTTATAAAAAAACTAATTTAAGAATAGGAGAAATAAACATGCCACATATTACTGAAGTATATGCAAGAGAAGTACTAGATTCCCGCGGAAATCCTACTGTAGAAGTTGAAGTATATACAGCTTCAGGTGCTTTCGGACGCGCGCTTGTTCCAAGTGGAGCTTCAACAGGAGAATATGAAGCAGTTGAGCTTCGTGATGGCGACAAAGGCCGTTATTTAGGTAAAGGTGTAGAAACTGCAGTGAAAAATGTTAATGATATCATTGCAGAAGAACTAATCGGTTATGATGTAACTGAACAAGTTGTTATTGATAAATTGTTAATTGAGCTTGATGGAACTGAAAATAAAGGGAAACTAGGTGCTAACGCGATCCTTGGTGTTTCTATGGCAGTAGCTCGTGCTGCAGCTGATTTCCTTGGAGTAGAACTTTACGAATATCTTGGAGGTTTCAACTCTAAACAACTTCCAGTGCCAATGATGAATATCGTTAATGGTGGGGAACATGCAGATAATAACGTTGATATTCAAGAATTCATGATCATGCCTGTCGGTGCACCTACTTTTAAAGAAGCATTACGCATGGGTGCAGAAATCTTCCATAACCTTAAATCTGTATTAAAAGCAAAAGGCTTAAACACAGCTGTTGGTGATGAAGGTGGATTTGCTCCTAACCTTAAATCTAACGAAGAAGCACTTCAAACAATTATTGAAGCCATTGAAAAAGCTGGTTACAAACCAGGTGAAGAAGTTATGCTTGCAATGGATGCTGCATCTTCTGAATTCTATAATAAAGAAGACGGTAAATATCATTTATCAGGTGAAGGTGTTGTTCGTACTTCCGCTGAAATGGTTGACTGGTATGAAGAACTTACTTCTAAATACCCAATTATCTCTATCGAAGATGGTTTAGACGAAAATGACTGGGAAGGTCACAAGCTGCTTACAGAACGTATCGGTCATAAAGTTCAATTAGTTGGTGACGATTTATTCGTAACAAACACGAAAAAACTTTCTGAAGGTATTAAACAAGGTGTAGGTAATGCGATCCTTATTAAAGTAAACCAAATCGGTACATTAACTGAAACGTTCGATGCAATCGAAATGGCAAAACGTGCTGGTTATACTGCAATCATTTCTCACCGTTCTGGTGAAACAGAAGACACAACAATTGCTGACATTGCAGTAGCGACAAATGCAGGTCAAATCAAAACAGGTGCTCCTTCAAGAACAGACCGTGTCGCAAAATACAACCAATTACTTCGCATTGAAGACGGTTTAGCAGACACTGCTCAATACTTAGGAAAAGACACATTCTACAACCTAAAAAAATAATAAACTAAAAGCCGGCACTAAACTGCCGGCTTTTTTTACGTTATTCACTTTTTATAATAATTATACGAAAATTTGAATATTTGGTGCCAGGCACCGAAAATTTCGTTTGTGTACAAGGTGGAATTGTGGTACATTTAAGGTACGTTTAGATGTTCGATTTGGAGGTGGGGTCTCATGCATACTTTATTTTTGACTTTATTGGTGATTGATGCGATCGCTTTAATTATTGTAGTACTTTTACAGTCAGGAAAAAGTGCTGGATTGTCAGGAGCGATTTCCGGTGGTGCTGAGCAGTTATTCGGGAAGCAAAAAGCTCGTGGAATGGATTTAGTTTTACATCGAATCACTGTAGTTCTTTCAGTATTATTTATTATTTTAGCACTTGGCGTATCATATTTTGGAATATAATAATACAAAAGCTACCTGACTTACCGTACGGTTGGTCGGGTTTTTTGTTTTTAGTACATATTTCTGGAATGTTCTTCATTTCTCTGTTAAAAATAAGGTAAGAATACATATGTAAAGGAGTTCACATCATGAAAATAGTGCCGCCAAAGCCTTTTACATTTGAAGCGGGTAAACGTGCTGTCTTGTTATTACACGGTTTCACAGGTAGTTCAGCTGATGTTCGGATGTTGGGACGGTTTCTTGAAAAACAAGGATATACATCCCACGCACCTATCTACAAAGGGCATGGAGTTCCACCGGAAGAATTAGTACATACAGGTCCGGATGATTGGTGGAAGGATGTAATAGCAGGCTATGAACATTTGAAAAATAAAGGATACGAAGAAATAGCTGTAGCCGGATTGTCACTAGGTGGGGTATTTTCCCTGAAATTGGGTTACACTGTACCTGTAAAGGGAATAATCCCTATGTGTGCACCGATGTATATTAAAAGTGAAGAAACAATGTACAATGGTGTTGTCGACTATGCTCGCCAGTATAAAAAATTTGAAGGAAAAGAAGAAAATCAAATTAATAAAGAAATTGAAGAATTTAAAAAAACACCAATGGAAACATTGAAAGGATTACAGAATTTGATATCAGAAGTAAGAGAAAATGTGGATATGATCTATTCACCGACCTTTGTTGTTCAGGCTCGACATGATGAAATGATCAATACTGACAGTGCGAATATTATTTATAATCATGTGGAATCTGAACAGAAGGAAATAAAATGGTATGAAGAATCCGGACATGTTATTACGTTAGATAAGGAAAAAGAACAATTACATCAAGATGTTTACGATTTTCTCGAACATCTAAATTGGTCTGAATAAGGAGGGATGTAAATGGATGAAAAAACGCAATCTCAGATTGAACGTATTTTAACCTATATGAAAGACGAAGCATACAAACCATTGACAGTGCAGGAACTAGAAGAAGTATTCGGAATTGAAGATTCTGCTGGATTTAAAGATTTTGTAAAAACTCTCGTGCTAATGGAAGAGAGAGGACTTGTCGTCCGAACGAGAAGCAATCGCTACGGACTCCCAGCCAAAATGAATTTGGTCCGTGGGAAAATGATTGGACATGCGAAAGGGTTTGCATTTGTAACACCCGATGAACCAGGATTTGATGATATTTTTATCCCACCACATGAAAAAAATAATGCTATCCATGGGGACGTTGTATTAGTTCGGGTTTCATCTGAAAGTTCTGGTTCAAGACGTGAAGGTTCAGTTGTAAGGATTTTAGAACGTGGAATTACGGAAGTTGTCGGAACATATACCGAGAGTAAATATTTTGGCTTTGTTATTCCAGACGATAAAAAATTTGGCAGCGATATTTTTATTCCAAAAAATGCGAATAAAGGTGCAGTTGAAGGGCATAAAGTCGTCGTACATATAACGGGATATCCGGAAGGTCATAAAAATGCCGAGGGTGAGGTTGTCCAAATTCTTGGTCATAAAAATGATCCAGGTGTGGACATCTTATCCATTATCCATAAACATGGGCTACCACAGGCATTCCCTGAAGAGGTACTGCAACAAGCGAATAGTGTGCCTGAAGAAATTGATGAAAATGAAATAGGTAATCGCAGGGATCTACGTGATCAAACGATTGTAACCATTGATGGTGCCGATGCAAAAGACTTAGATGATGCGGTAACAGTAACAAAACTAGAAAATGGCCACTATAAATTAGGGGTACATATTGCTGATGTCACACATTATGTAACGGAAGGTTCCCCAATTGACCGGGAAGCTTTAGAAAGAGGCACAAGTGTCTATTTAGTTGATCGGGTTATCCCGATGATTCCACATCGTTTATCAAATGGAATATGTTCATTGAATCCAAAAGTGAATCGTTTTACATTATCATGTGAAATGGAAATTAATGATAAAGGTGAAGTCGTTAATCATGAAATTTTCGAAAGTATCATAAAGACAACGGAGCGAATGACTTATTCCGATGTAAATAAAATTTTAGTTGATAAAGATGAGGAATTAAGGGAACGATACGAGCCTATTGTACCGATGTTTGAAACGATGGAACAGTTGGCGCAAATTTTGCGCACGAAACGGATGGAACGAGGAGCAATTGATTTTGACTTTAAAGAAGCAAAAGTGATTGTGGATGATGAAGGGAAGCCTGTTGATGTTGTTACGCGTGAACGATCTGTTGCGGAACGATTAATAGAGGAATTTATGCTGGCAGCAAATGAAACGATTGCAGAACATTTTCACTGGCTGGATGTACCATTCATGTATCGAATCCATGAAGATCCAAAAGAAGAGAAGCTGCAACGATTCTTTGAATTTATTACAAACTTCGGCTTGATTGTCCGTGGAACTGCTAATTCTGTTCATCCGCGTGCGCTTCAGGAAATTATCGAAGCAGTACAAGGAAAACCGGAGGAAATGGTCATTTCTACCGTTATGCTCCGCTCCATGCAGCAAGCAAAATATGATCCTGAAAGCCTCGGTCACTTTGGATTATCAACACAATTCTATACCCATTTCACTTCACCTATTCGACGTTATCCGGATTTAATCGTCCATCGATTAATTCGTACGTATTTAATTGAAGGAAAAATGGATGAAGCAACAAGAGCGAAATGGGATGCATCCTTACAGGAAATTGCTGATCATGCGTCGAAAATGGAGAGACGTGCAGTAGATGCTGAACGGGATACCGACGAGTTGAAAAAAGCAGAGTACATGGAAGATAAAGTGGGCGAAGAGTTTGATGGAATTATCAGTTCTGTAACAAACTTTGGTATGTTTGTGGAATTACCTAATACGATTGAAGGACTTGTTCATGTCAGCTATATGACAGATGATTATTATCATTATGATGAGCGTCAATTTGCTATGATAGGAGAAAGAACAGGTAATGTCTTTCGGATTGGTGATGAAATTACCATTCGTGTCATAAACGTAAATAAAGATGAACATGATATCGACTTTGAAATTGTCGGAATGAAAAATAATCGGGCAAGAAGGGGCGCACAAGAAAAGCCTCGAATTGTAAAAGTACGGGGATACAAAAAGGATTCGAAACAAAAAGGCCCACAAGAAAATAAAGATGAAGGCGAATGGTCCACACGCCCGCCAAAAACAAAAAAGAAAAAGAAAAAATCTTTTGCGAACACACCAAAAAATAAGCGAACAAAAAAACGTAAATGAATTGTAGCATCAATTAGGTGTCAGGCACCTGGTGTCAGGCACCTTTTAGGTCTTAAGGTCTAGGGGGAGTTGAAAATATGCCAAAAGGAGAAGGCAAGGTTGTTGCCCAAAATAAAAAGGCAAATCATGATTTTTTTATCGAAGAAACATTTGAAGCGGGAATCGTTCTTCAAGGAACAGAAATTAAATCGATTCGTGCAGGGCGTGTGAACTTAAAGGATTCATATGCGCGAATTCATAAAGGCGAAGTGTTCATATATAATATGCACATCAGCACATATGAACAAGGAAATCGTTATAATCACGATCCATTGCGTGAAAGAAAATTATTGCTTCATCGTAAACAAATAAATAAATTAATCGGTGAAACGAAAGAGGCCGGATATGCATTAGTTCCTCTTAAAATGTATTTAAAGGATGGCTATGCGAAGGTTTTAATTGGACTTGGAAAAGGGAAAAAGAAATACGATAAGCGGGAAGATTTAAAGAAAAAAGAAGCAAAACGTGAGATAGAAAAAGCATTTAAAGCACGTCAACAAATGTAACTTACACAAATTTACAATTGCATTCATCGCAAAACATGGTATAATAAAACATGTAATAGCCAGTTACTTTTAATGTTAAGCTCAGTTGTCTCGAGCGTCTTTCTCTTTATAAAAGAGATCGTAACCTTCTATCATGGGGACGTTACGGATTCGACAGGGATAGTTTGAGCTTAGGTTGCGAGTCGAGGGGGTCGTCCTCGTAAAAACGCCAAAGCCAATAATAACTGGCAAAACTAACAATAACCTCGCTTTTGCAGCGTAAGCTAGCATAGCGGATCCTCCCTCCATCGCCCATGTGGTAGGGTCAGGGTCTCAACTTTAGTGGGCTACGCCGGTTGTCCTCCGCCTGGGGACGATGGAAGAGACCAATCAGGCTAGCACTTCGGACGCCCGTCGATAGGCAGATGAAGGTGCGAAATACGAATATATCGACTACACTCGTAGATGCTTAAGTGGCAATGTTTCTGGACGTGGGTTCGATTCCCACCGTCTCCACCAAATACATATTTAATATGCATTGGTGGAAAACCAATATATTATAAAAGCGACTCATATAAAAATGAGTCGCTTTTCTATTTAAAATGGAAATGGTTGCTGATCCCAAATCTTCGTATCATCTAATGGGGCTTATGGTAAATTAGTAGTTTTATCTTGGTCCATCACTTGAACATACAATCCATATTCTATGATCTGATGTCGCTTGTTCAGTATTATTTTTCTGCTGTCTACTTGACAGGTTGCAATTCTGTCCTGCAAAATAGCCTTTATAGTAGATAATTTCAAAAAATTATTTATTATTGTGTCTTGATTATGTAAATATTCATAGATGAATGAAAATGGAATTAATCCAAATTAAGTTGTGAGTATTAATAGTTTTGTTCGAGGAGGATTTGTAATACATGGAAAAATCGAAAGGCTTTATTGAATCAGAAATAAGCAAGGCAATTACTAAATGGGAAAAGGACTTTCTTGGTCGTGGATCACTATCCGTTAAAACCAATATCTTGCAGGACATGATAATTGTGAATTTACAAGGTATTTTAACACCAGCTGAATATTCTGTATGTGAAACAAAAACGGGAATGCTAACTATAAAAAGAACACGTTCGGAACTCGTTGAATCAGGTATAGAAGACCTTTATGAAATTATTCAAACAATAACTGGGGAGAAGACTAAAAGTTTTCATACCGACTTAAGCTCTCGTACAGGAGAACGTGTGATGGTATTTAAATTATTTAATGATATTGAGTCAAAATTTTAATGTAATAAATATAATAAAATTGCTTATGGATAAAAATTAGGTTTAACAAAAAGTTGACAAATTTTATAATTTGTTTTAAATTATATCTAGCTTAATTCTTGAAAAATGTTTAATATGTAAAATTTAAAATTTTAGGGCTTTGGCATTTTTCTAATTTATATTGGTTTAATGAGAAGGTTTTCTAACTAATTTTTTTACATTTTTTTGTTATTATAATAGTACACAAACAAATAAAAGGTAGCTCTTCAAAAAACTTGGGTGAAGTTAGTTGAAGAGAAACCGACAATTTTCAAAATTCATTGATTAAAGAAGTTCAGTGGATTTTTAAAGTTGTCGGTTTTTTTATTAGTTAAATTAATCAAACCTTATCCGTAATTAACAGGAATTTTTTTAATGTCAGCTAGTAAGGAGAATTATAAATGTTAGTTTCACTGAGTTCATCGACATTGTTAACAATATTTATTATTACGCTTAGTGCGTCTTGCTTAAGTGGTTTACTATTTTTACATCCCAAAATACCCTTACGATATGTTCAGATTCATATCTGTATAGTTGTTTTACCTCTATTGGTCTCATTATTTGCACTTATTATTTCCAATACCAATGAAATTGTTGGACCTTGGCACTTAGATTCCTTATCTTGGCTATTGGCATTATTTATTCTTTCGATGGGATTAATTATTCAGCGTTTTTCCGTACGATACTTAATGGGAGATCGCTTTTATAGAAAGTACTTTACACTTTTTACATTCACTACAGTAGCAGCTTCAATTGCATGGTTAAGTAATGATTTACGCTTAATGGTCTTTTTTTGGGGTGCCACACTTTTAGGGTTGACTTTACTTATAAGACTAAACCGGAGTTGGAAAGTAGCTAATGAAGCGGCAAAAGTAACTGGTCGCTTATTTACAATAAGCTGGTTTGCTTTGTTGTGTGCGGTAGGTTGGCTTTATTTGGTTACGGGTCAATGGGAGATATCTTTCGCTTTTAGTGATAATCGTTTAGCTCTTCTTGGACCAATGGAGAGAACTGGGATTAATCTATTGATTTTATTAGCTGTAATGATACCTGCCGCCCAATGGCCATTCCAACGTTGGCTAATAGAGTCAGTCGTTGCTCCTACTCCTGTTTCTGCGATCATGCATGCAGGGTTAGTAAATGCAGGTGGAATCATCTTAACGAGATTCTCCCCACTATTTAATGGAGATATAATGCAGATTCTTTTACTTATACTTGCTAGTATTTCTGTATTTATTGGAACAGGAATTAGTTTGGTCCATGTTGATTATAAACGTCAGTTAGTTGGATCAACAATTGCACAAATGGGATTTATGCTCATTCAGTGTGCATTAGGTGCTTATTTAGCTGCTATTATTCATTTAGTTTTACATGGTTTATTTAAAGCTACATTGTTTTTGCAGGCTGGTTCAGCAGGTCACGATTTTCGTGCATCATCTAGCCTTAAGGAAAAACCATCAAACTTATGGATGATGTCTGGTCGGGTTTTAGGCTTACTTGTAGGTGTTGCTTTTTGGTTTATGGCTCCAGATAATGGATATCAAATTGTTAGTGCAATCATCCTTGGATGGTCATTGTCTGTTTCTTGGACACAGCTTGTTGTTTTTGGAAAGGGGAGAATTGGCAAAATTGCTGGTTTAGCATTTATGATTGGATTTTCTGGAGTTTACTTTATCATTCATATTTTCTTCTCTCAGTGGTTGCGAACAACTATTTCTCAAAGTTTTCAACCTCCCATGTGGGCTGTCGTCTTTGTTGTGTGTTTCTTACTAGTTGGTCATGCTATTGGTGCTTTGGCTGCCCGTAAACAATCTTCTACTTTATTTGCTGTACTCTATCTTTGGTTCGTACGATTTGGTGAGGCTAAACCTAAGTCGGTAGAAAGTCATCCAAACTACCTTAAGAAATTTATACATCAAGGAGGTAATCAGTGATGAATGTAACAGCAGTATTAACGGAGGAAACCATTAAAAATAAAAAAATTGAAATTGAAGAACATGCTGTTCATGATTTAGTTCTATCTGCTAGTCGAGTAATTGCACCACTTTCGCCAATCTCTAATTTTGCAGCACGTAACCCTTGGACGGGACTTGAAAAACAATCCTTTGAACAAGTGGCACATCTATTCAAAACTAATCGTGGTGTGGATATTTATCCTAGTGCATCCATTCTTCGTTCGGCAAAGAAACGCGGTGAGATTGATGAGTCTTTTCTTCAAGTAGGATTACAGAAATGGCTAGACTCACAAACCTTTCATTTACCTAGGGAGACTGCCGAGCGTTTTTGCCAGGAAGCATTAAAATTAGATACAATACCTTCTAGTTTACTTCTATCACCCGAGTTAAATAAATTGGGGAATGAAATCATGGACTTGGATATCACTCGTATCGAAAACTATTCAAGCAAACCCATAAGTGCAAAATTAAAAAATCAAGACGGTGAAAGGATAATTAATGAGCTCGATTATCATGTTATCAAATGGTGTAAATTATATCTGGACGATTCTCAGACGGGGTGGTCCATGCCAAATCGAGACAAAGGTTTTTATCATGCATGGCACCGTCTCATTCAACATGATCCATTGCTTAACAAAAATCAGCGTAAAATTTTAAAACGCTTACCTCAAGAAGCACATACAGCTTTACTAGAAGTACTATCTGCATTGGACATCTCTCGTTCAGAAATACAGACTTATTTGGAAGGACACCTTCTTTCCTTACCTGGATGGGCAGGTATGATGCTTTGGCGTTCTCAACAATCGTCTCATGAATATACACTTCTAACAGAATATTTAGCCATTCGAATTTCCATGGAATGGGTGCTAGTAAAACCTTATTTACCTTTGTCAAATCAACAATTTGAGAAAAAAGGTTCAATTAAAACACTTTTAGCATCATGGATCCATTGGGGAAACCTTTCAATCGAGGAATGGTATCTTATGTCCTCCTTTGAACAACTCGAATATTTGTCTTTCGCAAATCATTTTGATGAGAATCTTCGCCGAAAACTTTGGCTGGAAGCTTGGGAACAAACATATACAGAACGATTGAAAGAGAAGATTACTACGAAACAGCATGTGGTTGAAAATAAAAAATCCGTTTTAGCTCAATTAGCATTTTGTATTGATGTACGTTCAGAACCCTTTCGCAGACAACTTGAAAAAGAGGGGCCGTTTGAAACGATGGGCGTTGCTGGCTTCTTTGGTTTACCAATTGCCATTAGTGAACTTGGGAGTCATCACGTCCATGCTTCCATGCCGGTTATACAAAAACCTAAACATCAAGTAAAAGAATTTACAGATAATCATAAACAGGAAACCTTTCAACAACGCAAGCAGGTAGAAAATTCATTGAGCTATACATTTAAGATGATGAAACATAATGTCCTTACGAGTTTGCTTTTACCAGAAATTAGTGGACCATGGCTTAGCATGCGAATGCTTGCACGGAGCTTTATACCAAGAATAGCAGATAACTTCATTCGTAAACTTCGGAAGAATTGGTTAAACAAACCCGAAACTAATCTCTCGCTTCATTATGATCATGATATAGATTCTGAGATACCTGTTGGTTTTTCTAAAAAAGAAAAAGTGGAATATGTACGCCAAGCCCTACAATTGATGGGACTCACTAAGGATATTGCACCATTAGTCGCGATATGTGGGCATGGTAGTCAAAGTATTAATAATCCTTATGCTTCTGCTCTCGACTGTGGAGCATGTGGTGGTGCCGCAGGAGGATTTAATGCAAGGGTATTAGCCACCCTATGTAATCTTCAAGAGGTAAGGGAAGTGCTCTCCTTAGAAGGGATTAACATTCCAAAAGAGACGGTTTTTGTAGCTGCAGAGCATAATACAACAGTAGATGAATTACATTGGATTTATGTCCCTGAACTTTCGAAATCTGCACAAGAAGCATTTGATCATATCAAAGCTATTCTACCGAAAGTAACCCGTCAAGCAAATGAAGAACGTCTCGCTAAATTACCGAATTTAAACTTGAAACTTAAAAATCCTAGTGCTGAAGCACACCGATTTGCAGAAGATTGGAGTGAGATACGCCCGGAATGGGGATTAGCACGTAATGCCTCTTTTATTGTTGGGCAACGTGAATTAACGCAGGATTGTGATTTAGAGGGGAGATCCTTTCTTCATAATTATGATTGGAGACAAGATGAAAGTGGCCAACTTCTAACTAATATTATTGCAGGACCAGGAACGGTATCCCAAATGATTAATTTGCAGTATTATGCTTCAACGGTAGCACCTCATTACTATGGTAGTGGAAATAAAGCAACCCAAACTGTAACAGCAAATTTGGGGGTGATGCAAGGGAATGCAAGTGACTTATTATCCGGACTACCTTGGCAATCTGTCATGCTTTCAGATATTGAAGCTTTTCATGATCCACTTCGTTTGTTAATTGTTATCCAAGCACCTGAGAAGTATGTAGAACGTTTATTAAAGAATGATTTTGCCTTTCGAGAAAAAGTGCAGAATGGGTGGCTTCGACTTGCTAGTGTTGATTCAAATGGTAATTGGAAAAACTGGTAACTAAATAATCAAATCAGCGTTACTAAATGGATTAACATCCTAATTGCAGGATTGTAATTAGAAATAGGAAAATTTTAAGTTTAAAATAAAGCTTCACTACTTCTCAACTGATATGAATGATTACATTACATCTATTTAACATCTAGGAGCGCTTATATTAGATATTAAGATCAAAAGTATCATAATCAAGTTGACAATAATACTGGATAACAAAAACAAGAAATGGAGAGGTAATTTTGAAACGGTACAGAACTTTATTATTTGACGTAGATGATACATTATTGGATTTTGGCGCAGCAGAAAGGGAGGCTTTACGCTTGCTTTTTGTGGAGCAAAACATCCCCTTAACCGCTGAAATCGAAACACATTATAAAAAAATAAATCAAGGTCTCTGGAAGTCCTTTGAAGAAGGAAAAATAGATCGTAATGAAGTCTTGAATACTCGATTTTCGATTTTGTTTAAGGCATATAATCGAGAGGTAGATGGAGCTTTACTAGAAAAAAGCTATCGAAGCTACTTAGAAGAGGGCAAACAACTTGTCAAAGGTTCCCTTGAAGTTATAACAGACCTACAAAATCAATATGAGCTATATATTGTAACGAATGGCGTTTCCAAGACGCAGTATAAACGCCTACGTGCTTCAGGGCTACATCCGTTATTTAAAGATATATTTGTTTCAGAGGATACTGGTTTTCAGAAGCCAATGAAGGAGTTTTTTGACTATGTGTTCGCTAAAATTCCTAATTTTGATACGAAACAAGCATTAATTATCGGAGATTCCTTAAGTTCAGATATTAAAGGCGGACAGCTGGCAGGAATAGATACATGTTGGTTTAATCCTGAAAAGAAGCCTAATAGCACCGATATTGCTCCAACTTATGAGATTCAAATGCTTGAGGAGCTTTATCAAATTTTAACATAAAAAGAGTAAAGAATTTTTCATCAGTAGTCAATCAGTGAGGATGATTCGTATGGGAGGATATGTGTAGTAAAGGGATTTTAAGGATAGTAGCCGAATATTGGTTTTATAAAGATACTTAGGGGGATTAAAAATATGCAAAAGGTAGTTGAAGGAATTAATCATTGGATAAAAAGATTACCAGAAGAGTACAACTCTATGCATGAAAAAGAAATTTCTAATCGACCATTACCAAATAAATGGTCTAAAAAAGAAATTTTAGGACATCTATGTGACTCTGCGATAAATAATATTGAAAGGTTTATAAAAATTCAATATGAAGAACCAGTGTATGTTATTCAATCGTATAATCAAGACCAATGGGTAATGGTTCAGAATTATCAAGATAGAACCCTTGATGAGATAGTAAACCTTTTTCAGACATTAAATAAGCAAATTGTTAATATTGTTATGAATATTCCTAACGAAAAGCTATCCAATCTTTGTGACATTGGAAATAATCAACATAAGACACTAGAGTGGCTTATACAAGATTATCTTGAGCATATGGAACACCATATACACAATCAAATCTTAATTGAAAATAACGACTTATAAATTTAGTTCTTATTCAAGTAAAGGGCGCGATTGTTGAAGATCATAGGATGAATAGAATTTAAGAAATTTAAGGATAGTGGCATTGAAAGGTAGATAGAAGATATAAAAAAATTCTCAAAAAAATCGTTTGAAAGTTGAAGTTATGGAAATAAAAATGCTAAGGTTTGCATTTAACAGGTTCAAACAAAGAAATGGTTTTAAAATTGTTCAGGGGGTCAAAGGGCAATTAGTTAGAAATCTTTACTAGAATTAATTAATACTAGCCTTCTTTTTAATATTTCTAATCCTGAATAATCGGGTTCGATTATTAAACGAGAAGTAAAGAGGTAATACATATTAGCTAGACCAATATGTATTACCTCTTATTTTGTATGACTTTTTTGATTTAGGCATTGATAAGATTACATTGGTTATATTTTTTGTTTTCTTCTCAATCTAGACCAGTCTATATAATTCATGGTAAAAAAGAATCCAGTTATTGCAGAAGAACTGGAATTTGTTTAGAAACTAATTGAAGAGGCTTACTCGTTCCAGTCGTAAACGAAATAAGAAATGCGCCTTCGAGCATTGAGTTAATGACAATTCCTAACTCTTTCGCTCGATTTTCTTCATAGCCACTTTGAATTAATTTCCTCGTAAAAACATCTTGGAATTTTTCGTACGCTACTTGACATGCCTTTCTCAATTCTTCACTGGTAAGTGATGTTTCCAAGGCTACTGCTGCAATCGGTACTCCTTCTGAACAACGTTTTTCCTGAAACTGCTTTGCCATGTCATCAATAAACCCCTGAATAGCAACAACAGGATCGGAATGCCGATTTAATCCCTCTTCAATTCGTTCTGACACGAATCTTGCGGTCAATTGAACCGACTCAATGGCAAGCTGTTCCTTTCCATTTGGAAAATAATAATACAACGAACCTTTCGGGGCTTCACTTTCCTTTAGAATTTGATTTAAACCTGTAGCATGATACCCTTGCAATTGAAAAAGTCTAGATGCCGTCGATATTATTTTGTCTTTAGAATTTTCTTTTTCCATTTTAATCATTCCTTATTATATCAATCGGTCTATATATGGAGTTTATCTTATAAATTATACGGTGTCAATTTTTCCTATCATCTTGATTTACTTTTTCAAAACTACGCTCAAGTCTAAGATAACAAAAATGATCGTTACTGTTACAATTTTTAATAAGAAACTTCTCTTCTCATTAACATGCATATTGGGAGTAATAAATTTCCAACTAAAAGAAACATACATACTTATTCAATGGTATTTTAGACAATATTCATTTGCAATAGTAAACTAAAAATAGTTTATTGGAAAAGGTTATCATAATTTTAGAAGGGGGCTTAAAATTGGCAAAGTATAAATTAGGTGTATTATACGGTGATGGAATCGGACCTGAGATTGTAAAGTCCTCTGTTGAAGTTTTAAAAGCCACAACATCGAAATTAGCAAATGGAACTCAATTTGAATTTGTTGAACTTCCGATGGGGTGGGAAGGGATTAAAAAGTACAATGACCCTGTACCTGAAATGACAAAGAAGGGTTTAGAAGAAATGAATGGCTGGTTAATGGCTCCACATGATTCATCTGCATACCCGGACGAGCATCGTATTTCAAAAAGGAACCCTAGTGGTGAATTAAGACATTATTTTGATTTATATTCAAATGTCCGTCCAAGTCGAGTGTTACCGGGAACAAAAGGTTTAGTTGAAAAGGCAGATCTTGTAATATTTCGTGAAAATACGGAAGGATTTTTATCAGATCGAAATATGTATAAAGGCATTGGCGAGTTTATGGTGTCTCCGGATGTTGCACTTGTAACAGGAGTATTTAGTAGAAAAGCTATTGAAAGAATTGCTCATGAAGCTTTTAAACTAGCAATGACACGCCGCAAAAAAGTAGCCGTTGTACATAAAGCAAATGTAATCAAGTATGCTTTCGAACTATTTCGAGATATTTGTTATGAAGTAGGCGAAAAATATTATCCGGAAGTTGAAGTGGAAGACTACCTTATTGATGCCATGACAGCACATTTGGTCCGGAGAGCGGAAGACTTTGATGTGATAGTTACAGAAAATTTATTTGGTGATATACTATCAGACTTAGCCGGCGAGCTAGTTGGAAGCTTAGGATTATCACCGTCACTAAATACAAATGGTAAACAGGCTATGGCGCAGGCAGCCCACGGATCGGCACCTGATATCGCCGGTCAAAATGTCGCTAACCCTACTAGTATGATCTTATCAACGGTTATGTTATTACAATGGTTAGCTGCTAATCACGAAGATAATAAACTTAATGAAATAGCTAAAGTAATGGAGAAGGCTGTATTGGAGACTGTTGCTGAAGGAACGACTACCCGCGACTTAGGTGGTTCAGCAACTACTACAGAATTTACAGCTGCCATCATTAATAAAATTAATCGAAACGAACCTTAAAAATATCAAAAGGATAATGTGAATATTATTTTGTTTGAAAATCCTAAAAGATAAGGCATCGAATCAATTTTTGATGACTCGATGCCTTATTTTTATAAGTTATTATACCATTCATCTTCGACAGATTCTAACCAATCTGTTTCTCCCGGCGTCATTGCCAAGTGTACGAACCAACTGTCTTTTGTAGCACCGTGCCAATGTTTGACATTCGGTTGAATATTTACTACATCCCCCGTTTTAAGTAATTGTGCAGGTTTACCTTCTTCTTGATACCAACCTTCGCCGCCTGTAACTAATAATACTTGTCCAACTTTATGAGAGTGCCAATTATTGCGGGCTCCCGGAGCAAATGTTACATTCCCAATTGATGTATTAAGTGGCTTTGGATCGGTAAACACCATTTGTAAGTAGGCGTCCCCGATAAAATTTGGTTCCACTTTTTCCCCCAATGGAAAGATGGTGCTATTTTTTAATTCCTCATTTTTCATATTCAATCCCCACTTTCTTTTAATCAGTATAAATTTCTTTTGCGATATTAAAGGCTGACCATGCTTTAGGCCATCCTACATAGAACGAAAGATGAGTTATGATTTCAGCAATTTCATCTTTTGTTACCCCATTTGCCTTTGCTTTTTGAAGATGTGGAGTTAGTTGTTCAAAGTTTCCTCCTGCGATTAACGCGGAGACGGTAATCATACTGCGATCCCGAGGTGATAGTTCTTTCTCTCTTGACCAAACTTCACCGAATAAAACATCATCGTTAAGTTCAGCAAACTTTGGCGCGAATTTTCCTAATATGTCTCGTCCCGCTGTTTGTTTTTCCGCCATCTAATATATTCCCTCCCCAAAAAATTTTATTTACATGATGAAGTATAGACTTTAAAGTGCACTTTAATGCAAGCATGAAAAATAACTTCAGAGCTGCATATTGACTTAAAGTTAACTTCAAGTGATAAATTGGTTACATAAATAATAGCGAGGTGAAGTAAATGAAGATTACACAAGTAGTGCAAATGTTTAATCGAAGAACCTTAATGCTTAAATATTATGAACGAGTATGGGTGATTCACCCAGTCAACGGAAAAGAAAATTGCCATCAATAAAGCGACGGTAATTGAAAGGAGATGAATTTTTTTATGCGTAAGGACAAATTAATGACTACTTCTTTGCTTTCGGTTGCATTATTAATATCTTCCGGGCCGTTAATAGCCGCAAACATTCCGGCAATCTCGAAAGAATTTCCAAAAATAAATCCAACCCATATAGGACTTTTAACAACCATTCCATCACTGTTTGTCATTCTAGGTATTTTAATTGCGAACCGATTGGAATTAATAATTGGAAAGAAAAGAACAATATTAGTTGGGTTAGGATTTGTTTTTATTGCGGGGATATTTCCGGTGCTAAAGCATGATGTCTTCTCATTATTGTTTCTTTCACGATGTTTCTTCGGATTGGGAATCGGTTTATTCAATCGCTTAATTATTCAAATGATTAGTGATTTGTATCAGGATAATCCTAGAAGAAAAGCTACTGTCATTGGATTGGAAAGTGCCTTTGAAGGATTGGGCGGCATCTGTTTGACATTTTTTAGTAGGACAATTATTGAAAATCAACTGGCAAACTTCTTTTCTTATTTATGCTTTAGCGCTCCCAATTTTTCTTGGATTCTTTTTCTTTGTCCCGAATGAAAAGAAGCGAATGAAAAAGAGGAAAGTAAAGGAATCAAAAAGTCGAAACGATGGGGTATCCTATCGGCAAATTATTGGGTATGGTATTTTACTTTTCGTAATTGTAACGATTTTTATAAATTACAATATTCAAGTTACCCCGCTAATTTTAGAAAAACGTATTGGTAATGCAACGATTGGCAGCAATAATCTTGCTTTCATTGGTTTAGGGGCGTTTATTGCCGGTTTTGCATTTGGCAGGATCTTTCAGCTTCTGAAGGACTATATCATGCCAGCCGCTCTTTTATTACTCGCAATTTCAATGTATGTTACGACGATTTCAGAAAATATAATGCTTACGACAATTTGTTCCCTTTTCATCGGTTTTTCTTTTCGTTGTATCATGCCGTTTTTGTTTCATACTTTTACACAGCAAAATGAAAAAACAGCAAAACTTGGAACAACCATGGTGTTGGTTGCTTATAACATAGGTGCTACCCTTTCTCCTTATGAAGGGTCAGTGTTTTCAAAGCTTTTACACGTTCACACTGTTCAATCCTTATTTCTTGTAAGTTCAATTATCATTTTATTGGTGGCTATTATTTGTTTGGGTATTGCTTTTGTAAAGGGAAATATGAATAAGGCCGTGAAAAGTATTTAAAAATTTTCTTCTTTGATTTGACTTAGAGTCAACTTTAAGTTGTATGCTTTTTACAAGAGATAAGTGAATTATCGATGGAAACAAAATCAGCAAATAATTTAATTAAAGTTCTCTGAAAAATTAAGAAGAAAGGAAGATTAATCATGAACGTACTTATTATAGGAGCAAACGGTCAAATTGGCCAACATGTCGTGAGAAAAATACAAGAATCAAGTGGGCACAATGCCATCGCTATGGTTCGAAAGGAAGAGCAAAAAGCGAAATTTGAGGAACAAGGAGTTAAAACAGCACTTGTTGATTTGGAGGGAAGCATTGAGACAATAGCCAATGCGGCAAAAGAAGCTGATGCGGTTGTATTTACAGCTGGTTCAGGCGGTCATACGGGTGCTGATAAAACGGTGATGATTGATTTAGACGGGGCAATCAAGTCAATGGAAGCGGCCAAACAAGCTGGGGTGAAGCGTTTCATCATTGTTAGTGCAATTGGCGTTCATCATCGTGACAGATGGATGAATAGTGCACCGTATTATAGTGCGGCAAAGCATTACGCAGATGTTTGGTTAGAGAAAAGTGGTCTCGATTATACGATTATCCGTCCAGGGGGGCTGACCAATGAACCTGGAACTGGGAAGGTAAAAGTGGCTGTTGACCTTGGATACGGGAAAATTCCTCGTGAAGATGTTGCTGCAGCAATTGTTGCTTCACTGGAGAATAGTCAAACAATTGGTAAATCCTTTGATATGATTGGTGGAGAAACGTTGATTGAAGATGCACTAAAAACATTATAAGAGCTTACGATAATGAAATTATTCCTGAAAATAAATGAAAAATTACTACAATGCAAAGGAGACAACAACATGTTTAACGAAACTTACAAATTATCAAATGGTGTAGAAATTCCAAAATTAGGTCTTGGTACTTGGTTGCTTGACGATGCACAGACAGCACAAGCAGTGCGTGATGCGGTAGCTATTGGTTATCGTCATATTGATACTGCTCAGGCTTATATGAATGAAGCTGGTGTAGGTAAGGGAATCCGTTCCTGCGGCGTTGGAAGAGAGGAACTTTTCATCACGTCAAAGGTTGCTGCCGAATTAAAGACCTATGATGCTGCCATGCAGTCTATTGATGAGTCGTTAACAAAACTAGGACTGGATTACCTCGACCTTATGATTATCCACAGCCCACAGCCTTGGGATGAGTTCCGTGGGGAGAATTGCCATTTCGAGGAAAACAAAGAAGTATGGAAAGCAATGGAGGATGCTTATAAGACAGGCAAGGTAAAGGCAATCGGTCTTTCCAACTTCCTTCAGGATGATGTAGAGAATATTCTTGCAAGCTGTGAAATCAAGCCTATGGTCAATCAGATATTGGCACATGTGAGCAATACTCCTTTGGAGCTCATTGAATTCTGTCGGAAGAATGACATCTTGGTAGAGGCATATTCACCCATTGCACATGGTGCAGTTTTGGATAATGCGGAAGTTAAGGTAATAGCTGATAAGTATGGAGTAACTGTTGCTCAGCTTTGCTTACGTTATGATATCCAGCTTGGTCTTGTAGTCATTCCTAAGACGGCAAACCCGGATCACATGAGAAACAATGCAGATCTTGATTTTGTTATTAGTGATGCAGATATGGAAACCTTAAAGAATATAGAGCACATCCAGAATTATGGTGAGCATAGCTTCTTCCCGGTATTTGGCGGGAAATAAAATAAACAGTCATGAATCAATAGAATAAACATCCGATGTTGAAACATTACCATCACTGCAGGTACGCTGGAATGGTTAGATCCTGTCGATGATGAAACGTAAAATAATGAACGCATCGAATCAATTGATTCGATGCGTTTATTCCATTTAGAAGAGAAGCGGTCCGAAGGGGAAGGAAAGCGTGAGGCCATGGTACCGGAAAGGAGAGAAGCGGTCCGAAGGGGAAGGAAAGCGTGAGGCCATGGTACCGGAAAGGAGAGAAGCGGTCCGAAGAGAAAGGAAAGCGTATGGCTATGGGTCCGGAAAGGAGAGAAGCGGTCCGAAGGGGAAGAAAAGCGTGAGGCTATGGGTCCGGAAAGGAGAGAAGCGGTCCGAAGGGGAAGGAAAGCGTGAGGCCATGGTACCGGAAAGGAGAGAAGCGGTCCGAAGGGGAAGAAAAGCGTATGGCCATGGTACCGGAAAGAAGGAAAGCGTATGGCTATGGGTCCGGAAAGGAGAGAAGCGGTCCGAAGGAGAAGGAAAGCGTGAGGCTATGGGTCCGGAAAGGAGAGAAGCGGTCCGAAGGGGAAGGAAAGCGTATGGCCATGGTACCGGAAAGAGAAAAGCAGTCCGAATTTGAACATCTCGCCAGTATGAATGTACTACCAGATTTTTAACCTAAAAAGATAAAAGGTCCCTAGATAGAAACGATACTTTGTTTAGAATGTTTTTCGGACAGTCCCCATATGCATAGATTAAATAGGGGGGATTAACATGTTTGCTAGAATTGCTGCAATGATAATAGGGAGTGGTCTTATTGGAATTGGGGTGAATGGCTTCTTGGTTCCACATCATTTACTAGATGGAGGAATTATCGGTCTTGCCCTTATATTGCATTATTATTTTGACTTTCAAACGGGGTTATGGTCAGCGTTGTTAAGTATTCCATTAATCCTTTATGCATGGGTGAAGGATCGGGGTCAATTTCACGGCAGTATATACGGAATGATAGTGACAGCTGTTTTTCTGGATTTGCTAGCTCCTTATCAATTTCCTCTGCCCATATGGCTAAGTGCTATTTTGGGTGGAGCGGTTTGTGGAATTGGTGTGGGTTTAATGCTCCGTTACAAAACAAGTACTGGGGGAACAGACTTGATTGCTTATTTCATAGCCAAAGCAACTCCTTTGAGTATAGGGCTAATTATTGCTATATTGGATGGAATCATCGTTTTAATCGGGTTTCAAACGTTGGGACTTTGGAGCGTCGTGTTTTCAATCATCACCATTTTGTCTGCGGGGCTCCTAGCGAATCTCTGTTATGAACCCCCAAATAGCGGGTCTGTCCCCAACTAATTGTTATTTGCCTATTCAAAGCAGTAACAATAAATGTAAAAAATGTAACCATGGTTGCGGTTCGTGCATTTCTTAATATATAAAATTATAATAGAAACAAATACATAAAACGAGGTGGGGATCATGACTTATTCAATTGGCGAATTTGCAAAAATGATCGGTGTAAGTACAAGCACACTTAGGTACTATGAAAAGGAAGGGTTACTTACTCCTCGTCGAGATGAAAATAATATACGAGAATTTACTGATGATGATATTGGGTGGGTTCAGTTTTTGCTCCATTTAAAAAATTCGGGAATGTCGATGGCAGAGCTAAAGCAATATACGAAATGGCGTGCAATGGGAGACGAAACGACACCGGAAAGGTTGGATTTACTTGAAAAGCGTAAGCATCTCGTAGAGGAAGAGATCCAAGCGCTGCAAAAAAATCTGCATGTTCTGAACCAAAAGATTGAATTCTATAAAGATAGACTAGAAGGGAATATATATGAATTTGTTCTGTACCCTGGTGGAGAAGCGAAGTCATAAAACAAGCGAGTGAGGCTGATAGAAAACTTTTTCTTTATGGCTATGTTGTAAACTATTAATTTTTGATTAAGAATGGAGTGACAGAAGTGGCACGAGCCTTATTTATTAATGCTGGATCAGAAGGGCATATCAATCCAACGATTGGTGTTGTAAAGGAGCTTATTTCGCGTGGAGAAGAAGTAGTGTATTTTACAATTGAAGATTTTCGAGAGCGTATTGAAAAGACGGGAGCAACTGTCCGAACAATAGACGGTCAAAAATTTATAAAAGCATTTATCTCGGGTGGCAGAAATAATTTACTCGAAAGAATTAATGGACTTTTACATACGGCAGATATCGTCATTCCAAGCGTACTTGAACAGATTGAAGGAGAAAATTTTGATTATCTAATCCACGATTCCATGTTTGGTTGTGGACGTATCCTTGCTCAAATCCTTAAACTGCCGGCAATCAATTCGTGTACTACTTTTGCTCAGACTAAGGAAAGGTTCGATAACATGTTCGAACAGCTTTCAGAAAATATCCCTGCAGAAACAATTGATGAATTTCAAAGACTGACGGGAATGGTGAAGGAAAAGTATGGTGTAGAGATCCATTCCCCTTACGAAGTTTTATGTAATCCAGCATCGCTTACACTAGTTTATACAATTAGAGAATTCCAACCTTCTGGAGAAGACTTTGACCAAACTTATAAATTTGTAGGTCCATCTATTTCTTCACGATTAAATGAAGAAACTTTTGACTTTACTGCAATCAAGGGAAAAAATCCAATCTATATTTCACTGGGTACGGTCGTAAATCAGGCTATTGATTTCTATAAGCTTTGTTTTAGGGCATTTGAGAACACCGAACATACAGTTGTTATGTCTATTGGAAATAAAGTTCAACTAACTGATTTGGGAGAGATTCCAAATAACTTCATTGTGAAAAATTATGTACCGCAAACTGAAGTATTGAAACACACTAAATTATTTATCACACATGGTGGAATGAACAGTGTCCATGAAGGCCTTTATTACGGAGTTCCGCTCATTGTCCTCCCACAAAGCGCAGATCAACCGATCATTGCCGAGCAAGTGGCCAAAATGGGTGCTGGCATAAAGTTACAAATGCAAGAATTGACAGCAAATCAACTATGTCATGCCGTAAATCACGTATTAAACCAACCGACCTTCCATAAAAATGTTGCAAATGTGAGGGATTCCTTTCAAGCATCGGATGGTTATCATCAAGCGGTTGATGCCATTTTCAAATTTAAAAGTCAAAATGAAATCTTAAAATAATAATTACCGTAACAACTGTGGTTTCAGGCAAGGAAGGAGATAAGATGAAAATAGGGAATAAACAACTGCAACCAAAACTTTTATTATCGATTGTTATTTTCCTTATCGTCGTTATTGGAATAACATTTTATTTCTTTCAGCATGTTAGTGGACAAGAGGTTAAAGAATCGAATCTTAAATATGGCAATAACCGAATGCAAACATTAGATCTCTTCACACCTAAAGTTCGGAACGGAGAGAAAATACCGGTCATCATTTATGCTCATGGTGGCGGATGGGGCGGTGGTGATAAATCAAATGTTTCGGCAAAACCTGATTTTTTTACCAAAAAAGGATATTCATTTATATCAATTAACTATCGCCTTTTTCCAAAAGCTACCTATGAGGAAATGGCAAATGATATTACCAATGCGATAAAATGGGTGTATGACAAAGCCAACCATTATCAATTTGATCGGACGAAAATAAATCTGATGGGCCATTCTGCTGGTGGTCATTTAATCATGCTAGTCGCTTCAAATCCAACCTATTTGAATAAGGTAGGTCTTTCACCCGAAATAATCAATTCTGTCGTGAACATAGAAGGTCCGCTTGATTTAACAGATTTTATCAATAGATTTGGACGCTACAAAAAGGTGTTCGGAAACGACCAAGAAGTATGGAAAAAAGCCTCACCTATTTCTTATGCTGCAAATAAAAATCTGCCACCAATGTTTTTGATAGACCACGGAAATCATTCTATTGAAAGATTTATGGATACAACAACAAAAGCTGACAACACGGTCGCAAATTTTAAAGCCCGATCTCTTTCCCATAGCGAATTAACTCAGCTTCTCGGAACAACCAAAACCGAGGAAGCAACCAACATGACTAATGCAGTGTTCGAATTCTTAAAGAGGTTAAATTAAATTAAGGTGTTGTTTACTATTTGACAACATCTCTTTTTTATTTGTTGCAAGCTTTTCATCCTTTTACATAAATACAAAGATTTTGTGAAAAATAACAAAAAAGGTCGAGGTCATGGGAGGTGTATCATGGTAAAGGAATTTCACGTGAGGCTTACATCAACAGAAATTACAGCTCTTTGGGGATCATATATTAATGACAGTGCCTTAGTGTGTAACATAGAATATTTTTTATCTAAAGTCGAGGATGAAGAAATTAAAGCAATAATTAAATATGCTTTAAGGATTGCTCAAGGTAATGTTAATACTATAACTGAAATTTTTAATAAAGAAAAATATCCTATACCCTATGGATTTAAGCTTAAGG
The DNA here is from genome assembly GCF_016772275.1 of Heyndrickxia vini. Taxonomy (NCBI): domain Bacteria; kingdom Bacillati; phylum Bacillota; class Bacilli; order Caryophanales; family Bacillaceae; genus Heyndrickxia; species Heyndrickxia vini. Next base: position 1,121,599 of record NZ_CP065425.1, read on the forward strand.
AGGATGTTAATTTATCAGCTCCTCGATTGTACTCTGATACTTATGCTTTGTACTACCTCCATCAAGCATCTCAAATTGCTCTACAAGGCTACAGTATTAATTTAGCATTATCCGTTCGAGCGGATGTTTATAGCTATTTCAATGAGTGCATTTCACAATTGACTAAGTTTCTTAGAGAGGTAAAGGAGCTGTTATTATCCAAAGGTCTTTATATAAGGGCGCCATATTTACCAATTCCCGAGGATATTGATTTCGTAAAAAAGCAAAGTTTCCTTAAAGGGTTTTTCGGTGAAAAAAGACCTTTAACTGGTACAGAAATTACAAATCTTTTTGCTAATTTTGAAAGAAATGCTTTTGGAGCAGCGACCTTACTTGGATTTAGTCAGGTTGCTAAATCAAAAGAGGTTTCCAGTTTTTTGTTCAGAGGAGTGGAGATTGCTAAAAAGCATTGTGATATTTTTGAATCTATACTTAATAAAGATAACCTTCCTGCTCCTATGACATGGAATATTGAAGTTACAGACTCAACCAGTTATACTTTTTCGGACAAACTAATGATGTTTTATACAACTGCACTTATCGCACTGAGTATAGGTTTTTATGGAACAAGTATGGCAATGAGTCCAAGGAAGGATTTGGCTCTGCAATATGTAAGGCTATCCGCTGAAATTGCCAAGTATGCCGAAGACGGTGCAAAAATTATGATTAATAATGGATTCCTTGAACAACCTCCAATGGCTGTTGACAGAGAGGAATTAGCCTTGCAAAAAACGAAGAAGTAAGCAATATAGCCCTGAATTAATGGGGCTTTTTTCCTTTGATTAAAAATATAAAAAAGGTTTTCTAAATCCCTTTACATACATTAGGGGGGTATTGTATATTGTAGATGTGGAGGTGATAGGGGTGGAAGAAAACATGAATCATGATTGTAATCTTTCTGAAGGAAGAAAGAGCCATCATTCCGATAAAGTGAAGAAAAACTTGGTTACTCGTTTAAATCGAATTGAAGGTCAAATTCGTGGAATAAAAGGATTAATCGAAAAGGACACGTATTGTGACGATGTTATTACCCAAATCGCGGCTACACAGTCAGCTTTAAACAGTGTGGCAAAAATCCTTCTAGAAGGTCATCTTAAAACGTGTGTATTGGAACGAGTTAATGAGGGTGATACAGAGGTACTAGACGAAGTACTTTTAACAATAGGAAAATTAATGAAAAAATAAATAGGAGTGATTATAAATGGAAAAAACTACTTTAAAGGTGAACGGAATGTCGTGTAATCATTGTGTAAATTCTATTGAAGGAAGCGTCGGCAAATTACAAGGTGTTAAATCAGTAAAAGTTCATTTGGATGCTGGAAAAGTTGACGTAGAATTCAATCCATCCGATGTATCCTTAAATGAAATTAAGGAAACAATTGATGATCAAGGGTATGATGTTGAATAGAATGACTCTTTTCTAAAATTTGTTGTTCTACACACTTAACAAGAGTGAAAACGCAGAGTGGATTGGAGCGGAAGGAGCTTGACTCCGGCGGGATATAGAGGAAAGGTCGAGACCCCACAGGCGCGAAAAGCGCCGAGGAGGCTCGACTTCCTCCCCGCGGAAAGCAAACTCCTGCAGCGGAAAGGAACGGTCCATTTTATGAACAACAAACTTAACGAAAACAGCTAATAGAAAAAAGGAAAACGTGCCTAATAAAGCACGTTATCTTTTTCAATGAAATATACCCCCCACCAGTATAAAAGAGGTGTTAAATATGAGTAATGAAATCAAAGAAACGGATTATCAAATTATAGGGATGACCTGTGCGGCATGTGCCACAAGAATTGAAAAAGGGCTCAAAAAAATGGATGGCGTAAAAGAAGCCAATGTTAATTTAGCGCTGGAAAAGTCAACAATAAAATATGATCCTGAAGTGGTTTCTGACCAAGATTTCCAAAAGAAAATTCAAGGTTTAGGCTATGATGTTGTAAAGGAAAAAACAGAATTTGATATTACGGGAATGACCTGTGCAGCTTGCGCAAATAGAATTGAAAAAAGATTAAACAAATTAGATGGAGTAGAACAAGCCGCCGTTAATTTTGCATTAGAAACCGCTCTTGTGGAATACAATCCAGAACATATCTCCGTCCCTGAAATGAAAGAGGCGATAAAAAAGCTAGGATATAGCCTTGAGCAAAAGAAGGAAAATGCAGGAGAACAAGTGGACCATCGCCAAAAAGAAATTGAAAAACAACAAGGGAAATTTATTTTCTCACTTATCTTGTCCTTGCCATTATTGTGGGCGATGGTTAGTCACTTTGAATTTACGTCTTTCATTTGGCTACCAGATATGTTTATGAATCCTTGGGTACAGCTTGCCCTTGCAACACCTGTGCAATTTGTCGTTGGAAAACAGTTTTATGTAGGAGCTTTTAAAGCGTTAAGAAATAAGAGCGCAAATATGGATGTCCTTGTTGCACTTGGCACATCGGCTGCTTATTTCTATAGTTTGTATTTAAGTATTAGCTCAATTGGCTCCGGAGCTCATACGGTAGAACTCTATTATGAAACAAGCGCTGTCCTTATTACTTTAATTCTCTTAGGAAAACTGTTCGAAGCAAAAGCAAAAGGACGTTCTTCTGAAGCAATTAAGAAGTTAATGGGACTGCAGGCAAAAAATGCGACTGTCGTGCGTGATGGTGAAGAGTTAATTATTCCGATTGATGAGGTTTTACAAGGGGATATAGTATATGTTAAGCCTGGTGAAAAGATCCCAGTAGATGGTGAAATTGTAGAAGGCCAGTCGGCACTTGATGAGTCGATGTTGACGGGTGAAAGTATTCCGATTGATAAAACGGTTGGCGATACAGTTATTGGTTCTACGATTAATAAAAATGGTTTCCTAAAAATTAAAGCAACAAAAGTCGGTAAAGATACAGCATTAGCACAAATTATTAAAGTAGTTGAGGAAGCACAAGGATCGAAAGCCCCGATTCAACGATTAGCTGATGTGATATCAGGGATATTTGTACCTATTGTAGTTGGGATCGCGGTTATTACTTTCTTAATATGGTATTTCTTCGTAAGTCCCGGAGAATTTGCGGAAGCCCTTGAAAAATTTATCGCGGTATTGGTTATCGCATGTCCTTGCGCACTCGGTTTGGCGACACCCACTTCGATAATGGCTGGATCGGGTCGTGCCGCGGAATTTGGAATTTTATTTAAAGGTGGAGAACATCTTGAAACAACCCATCGCATCGATACAATTATTCTTGATAAGACAGGAACAGTGACAAACGGAAAACCGTCTTTAACAGATGTTATTTTATCAGAAGGTATGGAGGAAAAGGAATTTCTAAAGCTGGTTGGTACGGCTGAAAGAAACTCGGAACATCCACTTGCTGAGGCGATTGTTGAAGGGATAAAAGAAAAAGGAATCAGTCTACAAGGTTCAGAAACATTCGAAGCCATTCCGGGTTACGGCATTCAATCAACTGTAAATGGCAAACAACTATTCATCGGAACACGCAGACTTATGGCGAAACAAAACATTACTGTACATGAAGAAGAATTAGCAAAAATGGAGAACTTGGAAAAGCAAGGGAAAACAGCTATGTTAGTTGCCATTGATGGACATTTTGCGGGAATCGTGGCAGTTGCAGATACGATTAAAGAAACATCAAAAGAAGCCATTTCTCGTTTGCGCAGTATGGGATTAGATGTTGTGATGATTACTGGAGATAATACGCAAACGGCACAAGCCATTGCGGATCAAGTGGGAATAAAGAAAGTCATTGCTGAAGTTTTACCAGAAGGCAAGGCAAAAGAAGTCGAAAAGCTTCAGAAATCCGGTAAAAAAGTAGCGATGGTCGGGGATGGAATTAATGATGCTCCGGCACTAGCAATAGCTGATATTGGGATGGCAATTGGTACAGGTACCGATGTGGCGATGGAAGCTGCTGATATTACTCTCATTCGTGGTGATTTAACGAGTATTGCGGATGCAATATTCATGAGTAAGAAGACGATTACTAATATTAAGCAAAATCTTTTCTGGGCGCTTGCTTATAACTGTATAGGAATCCCTATTGCAGCGGTAGGTTTCTTAGCACCGTGGTTAGCGGGTGCAGCAATGGCATTTAGCTCCGTATCGGTTGTTCTTAACGCACTAAGACTGCAGAGGGTTAAGTTAAAAGCGTAAATGTAGAAAGGAGCAAGCTTCCATGAAAAAAGGAATGATGATTTGGACGATTTCAGCGCTCGTATATCTTGGACTCGTCATTGCTGGATACAGTGTTTATGCAAGTATAAATCCAAAAACGGAGAAACACATTACTCATACAACGACTGAACAGGGAGGTGAAAACATGAATCAGCAACACATTCATCACCAGGATCAAGCCGCAGACACCGTTAGCGAGGTAACACCAAAAGTATCCTATGATAACGGAGAACTTACAATTGAATTAAAAGATAAAAATAATCAAGTTCCGGAACTAGAAGTTTCTCATGAAAAATACATGCATCTCATTGTAGTAAGTTCTGACCTAGAGGAGTACCATCACGTACATCCAGAGCAAAAAGGTGAAGGGATCTATAAACAAAAGATCAATTTAGCGAATAATTCTTACAAAGTGATTGTTGATATTACACCAAAAGGACTGCAATATTCGGCAAAACCGATTGAATTGCATGTTGGTGAATCCCATTACGACCAACATGATAACCATCTTGTTGCCGATAAGAATTTTACAAAGACAATCAATGGTCAAACCGTTGAATTAACTACTCAATCTTTTGAAGTAAACAAAGAGATTACGCTTAATTTTGACGTGAAAGATGCCAAACCTGATCCTTATTTAGGTGCTTTAGGCCATGTTGTCGTTTTAGATGAAGACGGAGAGAAATATATTCATGTTCATCCGGTTGCGGATGATAAGACCGTATTTGAAACACGATTTGATAAACCTGGGATTTATAAACTTTGGGCCGAATTTAAGTTTGGCAATCAAGTGAATGCCTATCCATTTATTATAGAGGTCAAATAATGAAACTAACAAAATATTACCTGCTGACGAATGGCAGCAGGTAATATTTTCAACTATATTTATACTATAACGAGGTTGTAATTTTAATATTGGAGATCGGCGATTAGCCTAGGAATATATTCATGAGGATTGTTTTGTTCGCTTTGAAGCCTTAAAAGTAAAGATGGACCAGATATACAAGATGTAACTCGGTAAAAAAATGATTTGATTTTTTAAATAGGGAGGTCACGTACTTTAGCATTAAACGTCTTAACGATTTTTGCTGCTAAAAATGTGCCTCCTTTTGTTCATCGCTATTATTTTTTTATTTGGAAGTTAACCGTCCATTGCCCTTTTTGTTGAAAAATTGTATCGGTATTAAATGCTACGTTTGATGTGGCAGGTATATATTGTGGCAGGTTTACCTTTACAGCGCCTTGATAGGTTTGGTTGTTGATCTTTTTATGCCACGTATTATTTCCTCGAACGAGATTGTCACCAATAGAAATATCAGGGTTTATTATTCCAGAATCTTCGGCTATCTGATCCCCCGACTTTGATTGGATCGTATAATACACCACCATCTCCTGACCGTGGTTTGTAATGGTGTAGTTATTTATCATCAGTTTGATACCATTATTCTCTGCAGACCCGATAACTTGTTCTGATTTGGCGAATGAACTTTGTAGAGGAACAGATATTAATCCAACTAGTAAGCAAAGCATAAAAATTAATCTACTAAATCCATTTAAGAAACCTTTCATACGATCACCGTCCTACTTTTAATTTATCGTTCAAAAAGGAGTTATGTAACAGCCTTTATGAACATGCTCATTTATAGATTGTCTCCATTTTTCGTAAATATGCTAAATCCAAATGAACTTTGTGAAAATTAATACGAACATCATTGACCTTGCTATGTATATTTATTTTTTATTTGCTCTTTTGCATAATTAAGGATTGTTTTACTCAATATAGAAAAAGAGAAAGGTCTAATACAAATTTAATTTTAAAGCATAGGAGGTCTTTTCTTGAGACGCTATTTAAAAGTAATCGGTATAGCTTTGTTGGCTTTGGTATTAGTCGTCGGATGTCAGTCGAAAAACGAAAATAAGAAGAACAATGCCAATAACCAAGTAGCCAAAAATAAAAATGATACCGGGTTTCCTAATTGGGGCTATGACTATCAACATACTAGGCATGTACCTTATGATAAAATTACAAAAGATAATGTTAAAAAGTTAGGAATTGTTTGGCAGAAGGATTTGTCAGATTGGGATAAAAATGTACCTAATGCTTCAGAGGATTTCCCAATTGTTCAAGATGGCGTCATGTATGTAACGACCTCATTAAATCGGGTATTTGCAATGGATGCTTCAAACGGAAAGAAGATTTGGGAATGGAAGTTGCCAAAGGATGTACAGGAACATCTTGATAAGGCGGATTTGAGTCTTTTAGAGATAGTGGCCAGTCGTGGGGTAGCTGTTGCGGAAGATAGTGTATTTGTACTTATTGCCGATAATCGTTTGGCGAAGCTTAATAAGAAAGACGGAAAATTAATTAAAATGGTTAATCTTTGGGACAGTATTGAAGGTGTCACACTTGAAAACAGATATTATGAAACAATGGCACCTATGTATTATAAAGGAAATATCTATGTAGGTAGCAGTGGCGGTGATAATGGTATTCGTGGTTTTGTTATGGCCTATAAAGCAAGCAATTTAGAACCCGCTTGGAAGCAACCATTCTGGACAATCCCTAAAAAGGGAGAGGGCTGGGTAAAGGGAAAATACACTGGGGGAGGAGCTGTATGGAACCCAATGTCATTTGATCCGGACACCGATATGATGTATTTTGGGGTCGGAAATCCAGCGCCAGACTACTTTGCAGCCGTACGACCTGGTAAAAATCCATATACAGATTCGGTGGTTGCACTGGATAGCAAAACAGGAAAGTTTATTTGGGCAAAATCTGAAGTTGAAAAAGATGAATGGGATTATGATGCGGCATCCACTCCGATGGTTCTTAATGCCACGGTAAATAACAAAAAGAAAAAAGTTGTCGTTCATGGCGGCAAGAACGGAAAATGGTATGCATGGGATGCGAAAAATGGAGATACCATTTATGATGGAGTTCCGTTTGTTAAAATCAAGCACTCTCCACTGCCAACGGATGAAAAAAAGGCAGTACCTCAATGGCCAGGAGCAGAAGGTGGACAAAATTACGCGCCGGAAACGTATGATCCTACTTCCAATTATGTATTAATCCCCGGGATTAACAAGCCATCTGTGGCAGTGGCAGCGAAAGATGAGAAGGAAGTTGAGCAAAAGAATGGTCTATTCCCTGGTACATCTATTTTACCAACTCCAAAAGGTGTTGAAATATCAGGTACCATTACAGCAATCGACTTAAATACCGGTAAGAAGGCTTATCAGAATAAGACGGAACAACCAATGCGCGGAGGGTTTACGAGTACGACTACAGGACTTGCTTTCTATGGAGCGCTGAATGGAGATGTTAATGCCCTTGACATCAAAACTGGAAAAGTATTATGGAATATGAAAAGTGGCGGAGATCAAATTATGATGGCTCCATCCATTTATATGGTTGACGACAAACAATATGTTACGTTCGTCACTGGGACGAAAATTGTTACCTACGGACTTGGAGGTAACAAAAAAGTTATTCCGGAACAAAGTCAAGGTTCAGGGAAACATGATAATGCCAATCATGGAAGCCACGGAAATAAAGAGAAAGATAAAAAACAACCGGCGAATATGAACCCTGAGGCTATTTACAAAAAGAGCTGTGTCTCCTGTCATGGTGGAAATCTTGAGGGTAAATCCGGTCCGAATCTACAAAAAGTCGGTGCATCTATGTCAGAGCAGGATATATTAAATCAAATTATTAACGGAGGCGGGCGTATGCCTGGAGGTCTTGTTGATAATGACCAAGCGAAGGCTTTAGCAAAATGGCTTTCCAAAAAGAAATAGTTTTTCTAAGTAAAATATGACCACCCTTTAAGTAAAAATCCTTAAACCGAGAAACTTCGTTCGATAATCATTCGAACTTTAGTCTTCTCGGTTTTTTTTATGAGATCAGAAAGTATAAATTTTATAGGATTAATGTTCCTAATAAATATCTTCTGCTATGTCTAGCTCCAGCGCCTATCGACTAGAAAACGTCAGGACTTTTCCCTACGATAAGTCAAAGTCCCGTAAGTCTTTTACGTCGATGAGCAAGGCGCTTGCGCTTTTCTAATAGGAAAAAGGACAACTTCATACTAAAATTCTAGTTATTTCGGGAAATTCACTGTCATAAGATAAATTTGAAAGGGATAATCCGACACTACACGAAAGACTTGTGAATGTTAGTGTCATCTAAGGTGGTGAACAATATGTGGGTGAAGCCTGAATACAAAGAAATCAATACATCTTCTGAAGTGACAATGTATGCTTATATCGGAAAATAGCAATGTTATTACTCGATTTTAGCACATTATAAATATACGCAAGGTGGTGTTAGGATGAATGGTTATTTAAAGGCGGTGATCGGTGCAATTATCGGGGCTGCAACAGCAGGAGGGTGGTTGGTTGTTGATCTCTTGCTTCCGGAACCAATTGGTGATTATCTCTTATTTGCCCTCATGGGACTTGCAAATGCGGCAATTGGCTGGCAAGTTGGAAGGGTATTGGAAAAAAAGCGAAATGCTGAAAACGGCAATCTTGAAACTCCTAGGAAAGGACTGAAGACAAATTCGAATTAGAGTTTTGGGTACCGCTGCAGGAGGAGGGTTTCCACAGTGGAACTGTGCCTGTCCAAACTGCCGGGATGTTCGTGAAGGGGCTCCAGCACTTACTCCATTTTTACAATCATCGCTTGCTATAAATGCCAATGAAAAAGACTGGTACCTTATCAATGCTGGACCGGATGTAACCAATCAAATTGAATCCTTCGCACCACTGCATGCAGGTCCTGGAATAAGAGAAACCCCTTTAGCTGGTGTTATTTTAACAGATGCCGAGCTCGATCATACGATTGGATTATTATCACTGCGCGAGGGATCCAAATTGACTATTTATGGAACTGAGGCTATTAGAAAGAGTTTGCATTCTGCCTTTCCTGTTTTTCCAATGCTTAAAAATTACTGTGCTTGGGAATGGCAGACTCTTTATCCCGATTCCATGCAAGAAATCGGAGCTTTTGGTGAAAGCGTACAATTAATGATTGAGACAGTACCCGTTTCAAAAAAACCCCCGCTGTATATTCAGTCAAATATAGTAGATGAGGATCGTCATTTAGATGTTTGGGAAGCTGGATTGGTTTTTCACAATATAGGTTCCGGAAAATGTTTCGCTTATTTTCCTACATTAGAAAACATTACCCCAGCAATAGAAGCTCACTTACGTAAGGCTGACGTTTTAATGGTTGATGGAACCTTTTGGTCGGAAGATGAATTGACAAGGTTGGGAGCAACCGAACGTGACGCCAGAAACATGGGGCATTTGCCAATTAGCGGTCTATCAGGAACTGCACAAAAGCTAGCATCATTCCCTGCAGAAAGGAAAATTCTGACCCACATAAATAATAGCAATCCTATTTTGAGAAAGGACTCAAGGGAGAGGTATACATTGGAACAACTTGGTTTTGAAATTGCCTATGATGGAATGGAAGTGGAGGTGTAATCGTGCTCGAACACCGCAAGTTTATTACGAAAGAAAAGGAACCGGATTTTAAGAATGAAAAGGTTTGGAAAAAAGAGGAATTTACTGAAAAATTGAGGGATGTAGGGCGCTCCTCCTATCATGATAAACATCCTTTTCATGCGGCGATGCACCAAGGAAATTTAAGTCGTGAACAAATCCGTGGTTGGGTAGCTAATCGTTACTATTATCAAAAATCGGTTCCAATTAAAGATTCAGCTATTTTGTCTAACCTACCATCAAGGGAGCTTCGGCGTGAATGGATCGGTCGCATCATTGATCATGACGGCACGAACGGTGAAGATGGCGGTATTGAAGCATGGTTGCGACTAGGAGAAGCTGTAGGCTTGTCTCGTGAAGAAATTGTGCAAGAGGAACATGTTGTACCAGGTGTTCGTTTTTCCGTTGACGCTTATGTTAACTTCGCACGGTCAAAACCATGGATTGAAGCAGTTGCCTCCTCATTAACAGAATTGTTTTCTCCTAATTTAATAGCTAAGCGGATTAAAGTACTAGAGCAACAGTATCCTTGGATTGAAAGTAGAGGTCTTGACTATTTTCAAAGTCGCTTAACTCAAGCGCCTCGTGATTCGGATGTAGCTCTCAAGCTTGTATTAAATTATTGTCAAACTCCAGAAGCCCAAAGGCGGGCTGTTAAAGCTTTACGTTTCAAGTGTGATGTATTGTGGGCACAGCTTGATGCCATTGAAAAGGCATTTCCTTATACGTCTGGTAGAAAAGAATAATACTAGGTGGTGAAGTCAATTTTACTTAGAAGCTTTCCGAAACTTGCAGCAAAGGCACGTTTGAAGTTTGATAAGGTTAGAGGGAAACATCTTCTTTTATTGCCGGAAAGGGTAGTCATTTTGAATGAAACGGCTGCCTCCATTCTTACACTCTGTGATGGTAGTCAAACGGTAAGCAGTATGAGTGAAAAGTTAAGGGCTTCGCTATTGAAAGATGCAGAGGAAAGTGGGATAGATGCGAAGCCTGACTTGAATACGATGAAGGAAGATATTTCTGAGTTTCTGCAGGAGATGGTGGAACAGGGATGGGTGGTGATTTCTACAGATGACAAAGTCAATCATAAGAAGCAAAAATGAAGTGGAGCCCCCATACTCACTGCTTGCTGAGTTGACTCATCGCTGTCCATTACATTGTCCCTATTGCTCAAATCCTATTGAGATGACTTCGAAGGAAACTGAAATTACAACCGAAGAATGGAATCGTGTATTATCCGAGGCTGCTGATTTAGGAGTGGTAGAAGTTCATTTTTCCGGTGGAGAACCGCTCCTGCGTGATGATTTAAACGTTTTAATTAGCCGGGCACATTCATTAGAAATGTACAGTAATCTTATTACAAGCGGCATTGGATTAACGATGGAAAAAGCTGCTCAGTTGAAGGCGGCAGGTTTAGAAAACGTGCAGGTGAGTTTCCAGGCAGGGGAAGCGAGACTTTCGAACATAATCGGCGGGTATAAAGCATTTGAAAAGAAACGGGAAGCTGTCTATGCAGTAAAAGAAGCCCAATTACATTTATCGCTAAATGTAGTACTTCATCAGATGAATCTAGAAAATTTGAATGACATTATTTTGCTTGCAGAAGAAATGGGTGCGGAACGATTGGAATTGGCAAATACTCAGTATTATAACTGGGCTTTGCTCAATCGGAACCGACTGTTACCGAGCCGGGATCAAGTTGAACGGGCCCGTGAGGTTTATGAAGAAGCTAAAGTGCGTCTTAGAAGAAAAATGGAAATTATATGGGTTATTCCTGATTATTATTCATCGACACCTAAGCCTTGTATGGGTGGCTGGGGAGCAATTGGCTTAACAGTAGCACCAAATGGGGTTGTTCTTCCTTGCCCAACGGCAGGGATGATTAAAGATTTATCCTTTGAGAATATTCGAGATGCATCATTAAGAGATATTTGGTATGATTCAATGTCCTTTAACAATTTCCGTGGTGATGAATGGATGCCTGAACCTTGCCGTTCCTGCGATTTACGCCACGAAGATGGAGGGGGCTGCCGCTGTCAAGCTTTTGCCTTAACGGGAGATGCATATGCGACCGACCCAACGTGCATGTGGGCTCCGGATCATCAACTGATCGAAAATGCAATACAGGATGCGAAAAGCGCATCTTCAACACAGACATCACCAATAATCTATCGAAGGCATTTTCAAGATAAACCCGCGTTAAAAAAATAAATTATTGCAAATTTGTGCTTAAGGGCCTCATACATACCCTTAAGCACTCTTTTTTTGCTAAGCAAGGCGCTTCCGCTTTTCTTAGCAACGAAGGATAATCAAAATAAGCGGACATTTTCCGGTTATACAGCAGAATAGAGCTCAGTTCGGGGGATATAAGCGGAGGATTTCCGGTTAAGCAAAGCAAAATCACTCATTTTCACGTTTTTTGAGTTAATAGTCGGAATTTTTCCGGCTATTTAAGGTATTTTTGATGTTGTTTCCTAATTAGGGGAAATTTTTCCGCCTATTTATCAAACTCGATTTTAGCGTCTAATGAATTGACTTAAAGCAAGGACAATTTGAATATCTAGTGAGATCAACGCCTCTTTTTTCTTATTTTAAAAAATATTTAAAAAGAATAGATGTTGTAAGACTAAACCAAACAAGTACAATTACAATCGCTGCCGGCCAATTTTTTCGTAACTTTTTGGGTGTGCTGCTGGCTGTCACCCGACACTCTTGTAAAATATGTTTTGGTATTAAAGAGAATGCTCCTAAAATTCCTAATGGAAGTAAAATGACTTCATCTAAATAGCCTAATACTGGAATCACATCCGGAATAAAATCTATCGGACTTAATGCATAAGCAACTATACATACTGAAAAAACTTTTGCATACCATGGAGTTTCCGGATGGCGATAAGCTAAATAGAGAATATAGATATTACGTTTTAGATTTTGTATAAATTCCTTCCATTTGTTTAGGCGTATTGCCATTTTAATTTCAATTCCTCTCTAATCCTCAATTGGGAAAAGTTTATCGTTATCCTTATCCTGCTTCAAACCAATTCTTTTTAAACATGTTATGAACTAGAATACTTTGTTGTGTTTATAAAGGACGTCACCACTTTCTAATTAACCGTGTATAAATTATATTTTGGAATGGAACCCTTTTAAGGAGAGACTGCGGAAATCCAATATTCCCTAGCAATTTATGAAAACTAGTTGAAGTGAAGTGATGATAGTGGGCACATTAATTGGACAAATTCATTCGTCTGTTAGGCAACTTATGCTTGTCAATCTTTTACGCAGTATTGGACAAGGCATGCTCGTTGTTGATTTGGCTTTATATCTTGATGAATTGGGTTGGAGTACTGTGGCAATAGGAAGTGTGCTTGCATCTGGGGGGTTACTAGGTGTTGGACTTGCACCTTTCGTTGGGATATACAGTGATCGATATGGAAGAAAGCCGTTTCTGCTTTTTTCTGAATTTTTAACAGCTGGGTGTGCACTGATTGGAATCTTAACGACAAATCCTATTTTCTTGTTTATCGCTATTACATTTTCTGGATTCGGAAAGGCAGATGCTGGTTCTCCCAGTCCGTGTGCTCCAGCTGAACAAGCTTGGCTTGCATCCTTTATCCCAACGAACGAACGCGGAAAGGTATATAGTCTGAATAATGCTCTTAGTTTTTTCGGAATGGCGGCAGGAGCGTTACTAGCGGGGACTATGCCTTTATGGGAAAGTCATTTTCAAGGTATATCTTTTTATCGTCTCCTATTTTGTTTTATCTTCCTTACTTCACTTATTAATGCAATGATTATTTTGGCAATTCGAGAAGATAAGGTTGAAAGAAAACATGTAGTAGAAGAGGAATCAAAGAATCACGAAAAGAAAATCTTACAAGAGGAAAATGTTGCGGTCTTAAAGTTGGCTGCTATTAATATTCTTAATGGAATTGCAATCGGATTAACAGGACCGATGATGGCTTATTGGTTTTCAGTAAAGTTTGGAGCAAGCAATACTCAGATTGGCGGCACACTTGCAGTCACCTTTTTGGCGACAGGTATGACTTCGATTATGCAAGCAAAATTATCCCACCAACATGGGACCATTCGATCGATTGTCACGATTCGTTTTATAGCAAGTCTACTGTTAATTTTAATGCCAATCCTTTCATCCTATACACTGGTTTCTGCGATGTATATTATGCGAACAGCATTAAATAGGGGAACGCAGGGAGCACAGCAAGCATTAAGTGTGAGCTTGACCCGAGACATGCGCAGTGGTTTCGCATCCAGCATTAATATCTTTTCCATGCGTCTGCCGATATCAATAGGACCTTATATTACCGGTTATCTTTTCGGACTAGGTTCATTGTCCCTTCCTTTTTATATAGCATCTGGATTACAATGCAGTTTTGCCTTGTTATACGGAAAAATTTTCGGCACCTACGATAGTAAAGTGAAATCTCAAGTGTCATCTAGTTAACAAATTTGATCATACTTTATCCTAATTAAAATAATACTTATGATTACGTACTTATTTCTCGCGTATTTTAGCTGTTTCTCACTTTTCTTATTAAATCAACGAAATTTTGAGCACTTTTAGATAGGTAATGATTTTTTAGCCATATTAATCCGACAGATGCAGATAGCGTGTTACTTGCTATTTTGTGGGCGTGTATGGGGTATCCTTTATGACGTTTAAGTATCGTGTCAGGAACAATGGAAGCTCCAAAGTCTGATGAAATTAAATCCATTAAAAGGGTAATATCGGAACACTCGCCAACAATGTTGGGTTGTAACTGGAACCTTGAAAATGCCTCCTTAATTATATAATGCACCCCTAATCCTTCCGTACTTGGCAAAATTAGTGGAAAGTTCTGAATTTCAGCAAGTGAAATTTCATCATCAGCAGGTTGCCATTTTTTTGATGTAATGAAGTAAAACGGTTCTGAATAAAGATGGTGAACGGAAAGATTATCCAAATCGAGTGGTAGTCTAATGATCGCAAGTTCGACTATCCGGTCTCTTACTAATTTACAAAGGTGTGAGGATTCATTTTGTTGTATTTTATAAGTAACCTTAGGATATAGTTTTCGAAATTTATGAAGGATTTCGGGTAACTCGACTACTGAAAACGTATTGATACCGATTGTCAGTCTTCCATTTACCCCATTTCCCACTTCCTTGACTTCCATTTTTGCCTCTTCCATTAGCTGAGTCATTCTCAAGGCGTATTTGTATAAAGCTTTCCCGGCTTCTGTCACTTCGAAATACTTCCCACTTCTTTCTACTAATTTTGATCCTAATTCCTCTTCCATTGTTTTTAAGTGTTGGCTTAATGGCGGTTGGGAGATATGAAGTCTTTCAGCAGCAGCAGAAATTTTCCTTTCCTCTACAATGGCTATATAATAACGCAACTGTCGTATGTCCATCGACAGACCCTCCTTTTATTATATGAAAAACTTAAGAAAAAGTAATTTTTTTTATATTTTTGATATAGCTAGACATATGTTAGCATATTTTTATAGACGAGAAAAGAGGAGGGATGATGGAGCGTCTTTTCACATGCCATTCAGATGGTTAAACTTTAGCCGTAGCCCGTTTTTAAATTTCCAACTATTTACAAATTATTACAACGAGGTGATTTCCATGGATTTTGTAAAACGTACGATAGATTTAGCACTAAAAAATGTAGAAGAAGGCGGTCGTCCATTTGCTACCGTAATTGTTCGAGAAGGAGAAATTATTGCTGAAAGTCCGAACCTGGTAGCACAAACGCATGACCCAACAGCACACGCTGAAATAATTGCCATTAGAGAAGCATGTAAAAAATTACAAACAGAGCATTTAACTGATTGTGAAATTTATATTCTTGCAAGCCCATGTCCGATGTGCCTAGGCTCTCTCTATTATTGCAGTCCAAAAAAAGTAGTTTATATTACAACACGTGAGGATTATGCTCCTTACTATAAAGATGACCGTAAGTACTTTGAGCTGGATACCTTCTATGATGAGTACAGCAAACCAATCGAAAAACGAAGATTACCAATGGTGCAGCAAATGGATGAAAATAGTATAAAAGTATACCAACGCTGGGCAGAGTTAAATAAAAAATAAACGTATAGACTGAGCTATTTTAATAGTAGGAATTAAAAGTGTACAAGTCTTTCAAGTAAGGTTTGTACACTTTGAAGCAATTGTAAAGACTTTAAAATCGGGGGAGGTAAAGAAAGTGATAAATTCATCATTCTGGTTAACGAATGTCTGTTTAGAAACGGGTTACCACTATGAAAAGGGAGCAGTTACAGGAACAAAAACAGAACGTTTCCACGTAAGGATTGAAGATGGAAAAATAAATGAAATAGTTGTAGCGAACAAACCTTTAGAAACCAATTTACCTAAACGAGATGCGAATAATTATTTAATGCTTCCATCATTTAGAGATATGCACATTCATATTGATAAAACCTATTATGGAGGACCTTGGAAAGCACCATCCATTCCAACTAAAGGTCTCATTACTAGATTGGAAGAAGAAGAAGAACTACTTCCACGTTTATTGCCTGTTGCTGAAGAAAGGGCAATAAAGCTATTAGACTTGGTATTGAGTGCAGGTTCGACCCATATTCGTACACATTGCAATGTTGATCCCTTTATTGGATTGAAAAATTTAGAAGCTGTGTTAAGAGCAGTGGAGGCTTATAAAGATAAAGTCTCTGTTGAAATTGTAGCATTTCCACAACACGGTTTATTGCGCAGCAATTCAATTTCATTGGTTAGGGAAGCATTACGCAGCGGAGCTTCTTTAGTAGGTGGTGTCGACCCGGCAACGGTTGACGGAAATATTGAAAAATCATTACAAACGGTAATGGAACTGGCTGTAGAAGCAAATGCAAATATTGACCTTCATATACATGATCCTGGGCACCTTGGCATTTTTACTTTTAAGCGATTAGCAGCATTAACAGAGGAAGCTGGTTGGCAAGGAAAAGTTACGATAAGCCATGCATTGGCATTTGCTGATATTTCCCCTAAAGAAGCGAGTGAAGTCGCCGAGTTACTAGCTCATCAAGGAATTTCAATTGCTTCATCTGTTCCTATCGGAAGAACGATTCCAATTCCTCTCTTGCATGAAAAAGGAGTAGAAATTTCTTTAGGAGATGATAGCATTACCGATCACTGGTCTCCATTTGGAAAAGGGGATAGCTTGGAAAAAGCAGGGACGTTAGCGGAACGTTTCGGTTTAAGCAATGAACGTTCATTAGGACAAACTTTAGGATATATTACAGGAGGAATCACTCCTCTAAATAAAAATGGTGAACGTGCCTGGCCAAATATTGGCGATGATGCTGATCTTGTTCTCGTTGACGCAAGTTGCTCTGCTGAAGCTATTGCTAGAAGAGCAGAAAGAAAAGCTGTTCTATTTAAAGGAAATCTCGTTTCCGGCGCAATTTAATAAAAGGTTTGTATATATTTGTATGCCTAAATAATTGAAAAGAAGGGATGGATACGATGAGTACTAATTTTTGGTTAACGAATGCCCGACTAGAAACGGGATACGAATTTGATAATGATGTCATAACAGGAACGAAGACTGAATGTTTCCATTTATTAATTCAAGATGAGAAGATTGCAAAGATTATATCTGCTGAAGAGACCCTTACAGATGATTTACCAAAAAAAGATGCGAAACAGCAATTGATACTTCCATCTTTTATAGAAAAGCATTGTCATTTGGACAAAACATTGCTAGGTGATAGGTGGCGTGCAGTAACACCAGTTAAAAATATTTTTGGACGATTTGAAATAGAGAAAACAGTTCTACCGACTTTAGAGACAACTACGCAAGAACGTGCAGAAAATCTACTTGATATCTATTTGAAATCAGGAGTTACACATGTACGGACACATGTGGACTTATATCCCGAGGTTGGTTTAAAGAACTTAGAAGAAGTGCAAAAAGCATTGCAAACGTTTGAAGGAAAGTTGTCACATGAAATTGTTGCATTTCCGCAGCATGGTTTATTGCGTTCAAAGGCAAGTGGTTTAGTAAGAGATGCCCTTCGCCAAGGTGTGAGCTTTGTTGGCGGTGTTGACCCTGCCACGGTAGATGGGGATATTGAAACTTCTTTACAAGAAATGGTCGAACTCGCGGTAGAAGGAAATGCGGGAATCGATTTGCATTTGCATGATGCGGACCATCTAGGTATCTTCACAATGAAAAGATTAGCAGAGTTAACAAAAGAAGCCGGACTACAAGGAAAGGTTGCAATCAGCCATGCATTTGGACTAGGAGATATTTCTGAAGTTCAAGCAGAAGCGATGGCAGAAATATTGTCTGATGCAGGGATCTCTATTATTACAAGTGTTCCACTTGGAAGAAAGTTTCCACCTGTTGGCTTGTTAAACGGAAAAGGCGTATCGGTTGCCGTCGGATGTGATAATATTTTTGATGTTTGGTCACCATTTGGAAATGGGGATGTGTTAGAACGCGCCGGCCGTTTAGCAGAAATTTCGGGATGGGGAAATGAACAATCATTAGCACAAACGCTTCAATTTATTACCGGAGGCAAAACACCGCTTGATTCTGATGGAAAACAAGTGTGGCCGCAAGTGGGGGATGAAGCAAGTATCGTCATCGTTGAAGCTTCTTGTTCTGCTGAAGCAATTGCCAGAAGAGCGAAACGGATAGCGACAATGTTCAAAGGCAATATCGTATCGGGTTCACTCGAATCGAAATAAAAGACGGAAAAGGATCAGGGGAATTAATAGAATACCTTTCGAAAATAATAATAGTTTAGAGGACCAAGTCATATAATTAGTGTATTTTGTAAGAAAGTATAATTACTGTTGATGTAAGTTTAAGGATAAATATTATTTACTAGAAGAACTACCTTTCGTCTTCCACGACATTAGGTAGTTCTTCTTTTTTGTATATGTACATGAGTAATAGTAGTACTGAGTATGAAAGGAATCGATTTGATCTAACGAAGTGCAACTATTAATTATATTTAATGTTTTTTATCTTTTTTTAAGATGCATTTTATAGGCAGTTTAGATGTTCGAGATACAATGAAAAAGTCAACAAATCGAGTAAAGGAAAAGGAGAGAAAGAATATCTAAACCGAAAAATGGAATAGAGTTGACAAATAAAAAAGAAAAAAATGGAGATGTAAATATGAAAAGATTTAAAGCAATTTTGATATTATGTGTTGCATCCGTACTTTTACTTGCTGCTTGTCAATCTAAGCAAGATGACAAGGATGTCTCAAAAAAGAATGAAACAAAGACAGAAGAAACAAATACAGCCAACGATACAAATACAGAAAAACCGTCTGAAGAAAAAGTGACTAAAGGTCAAGAAATGGCTAAGATTTTAGGCAGCACGGATTGGCAAGGTACTAAGGTGTATGATAAAGACGGCAATGATTTAACAAAAGAAAATGCAAATTTTATCGGTCTTGCAAAATATGATGATAAAACAGGACATTATGAGTTTTTTGATGCTAAGACAGGTAAAAGCCGTGACGATAAAGGGACATTCTTTATCACGAATGATGGGAAAAAGAGAATCTTAATTTCAGAAGCTGGTTACCAAGCGGTTGTCGACATGACTGAACTTACTAATGATATTTTTACTTATAAAAGAATGGGTAAAGATGCTAAGGGTAAAGATGTAGAAGTATTTGTTGACCATGTTCCTTATAAAGAAAATAAGCTTGCTTTTACTGATCCCGATCAAACGTTGGAGACTACTACAGGTGATATCGTTAAAGATGTTCCCGGAGATCAAGTTTTAGGCAGCACTTTATGGCATGGAACAAAGGTATTAGATGAAGACGGCAATGATGTAACAGAGTATAATAATATGTTTATCAGTCTAGCGAAATTTGATGGTGAGACGAATAAATATGAGTTTTTCAATGATGAAGGCAAAAGCCGCGGTGATTATGGGTACTTCTCCGTTATACACGACAATAAAATCAGAGCACATGTTTCAATCGGAGATAATAAATATGGTGTGGCTCTTGAAATTACAGAGATGAATGATAACAAATTTACGTATAAAAGAATGGGTAAAGATAAAGACGGAAAGGATATAACTGTATTCGTTGAACATGAACCTTATAAAGGTGATCTTAATCCGGAATTTACTTTTTAATAGGATGCTAAGGCGAACTCTTCTTTATTCAATCAGAATAGTTCGTTCCTTCTTTATTAGTATTTCCTTCGATATTTTTTCAGGTACGATAGATTCTAGGTATCCCTTGTTATCGGTTCACTTTTGCTCCTTCAGGTACGATAGATTCCGGTTTTCCCTTGCTATCGATTCGCTATTGCTCCTTCAGGTACGATAGATTCCGGTTTTCCCTTGCTATCGATTCGCTATTGCTCCTTCAGGTACGATAGATTCTAGGTATCCCTTGCTATCGTTTCACTTTTGCTCCTTCAGGTACGATAGATTCCGGTTTTCCCTTGTTATCGGTTCGCTATTGCTCCTTCAGGTACGATAGATTCCGGTTTTCCCTTGCTATCGTTTCACTTTTGCTCCTTCAGGTACGATAGATTCTAAGTTTCCCTTGCTATTGGTTCGCTTTTGCTCCTTAGACCCTTTATGGCTACGCTAAAGACTAATTTAAATGGTTGAATCAAATAATTAAACTTTTTTAATAATGATTTTGAAGTTTTTTAAGGATTATGTGGTATGTTTTGAATGAAGTTTTAGTATGTAAAAGTTAATTTCTTATTTTCTTTGAAAATATCCTAGTACATAAGCGAAGAATAAGATGGAAGGAAGTTCTTAGGGGTGATGGTTGGTGTCAATTAAAACAAAATTTCTATTGTCGTATATCGGGGTCATTCTTTTCTCCGTCGCTTTATTGTTGGCAGCTACATTTTTAATTATTTTTACGATAACAGGGGATTTGAAATCAATTGAGCGTTTTTATAAAAATACGTATGTTCAAAAGCCATTGACACCAGCAGAGGAGAACGCTTTTCTTGATTTAAAGCTGATGGCAAAGCATAATCCTGAACAGCTATTGGATACAAGTCAGTTGGATAAAATTGATCAGAAGAAAATAAGTATTGTTGTTAGAAAGAATTCTAAAATCATGTATTCTTCACCTGCATTTGATATAAATTCATTGCGTAAAGCACTGCCCCCCTTTGAGGAAACGAATATAAATTCGCGGGATACTATTCAGGTAAACAGTTTATTTTTTACTTATGTAAAATTTGATTTTCGTTTTGCAGATAAGGATGAAGGGAGTATTTTTGTTCTTAGAAAAGTAAGTTCATATGCTAAGTTATCTCAGGAATTATTCCCAATACTAATCAGCTTACTGCTGCTTCTTTTTATTATGATTATAGGTGTACTAAACTATTTAGTTTCACGAAGCATTATTAAACCGATATTTATTTTAAGAGAAGGTGCCGAACGAATAAAATCCGGAGATTTAGATTTTCAAATTACCGCTTCCTCAAATAATGAGATTGGACAGTTGAATCAGGCATTTGAAGAAATGAGAATTAAATTAAAGGAATCCGTGGAACTTCAGCTTCAATACGAAGATAATCGAAAGGAATTACTATCAAATATTTCGCATGATTTAAAAACACCTATAACATCGATTATTGGTTATGTAGAGGGAATAAAAGACGGTGTAGCAAATACTCCGGAAAAAATGGATAAATATTTGACAACTGTTTACACAAAAGCAAAGGATATGGACTTATTAATTGATGAATTATTCTTATTTTCTAAATTGGATTTACAGAAAGAACAATTTTCATTTGAAACGATAGAAATTGTTAAATATATGTTGGATTACGTTGAGGAATTGTCACTTGATCTACTTGAGCGGAATATTCATATAAAATTGAATTTTACACATAAGCCGATTTATGTAATAGCTGATAGAGAAAAGCTAAAACGTGTTTTGGCTAATTTAATTAGCAATTGTGTGAAGTATATGGATAAGAAGGAAAAACATATTGTTATTTCTCTCTTTGAAAAGTCTAATAATCTAATTGTCCAGGTGAAAGACAATGGACCTGGGATTAAACCTGAGGCCTTACCACATATTTTTAACCGTTTTTATCGTGCTGAACAGTCTCGAAATTCACAAACGGGTGGAAGTGGATTAGGGCTGGCTATCGTCAAAAAAATAATTATTGAGCATGGTGGAGAAATATGGGCTACCAGCAAATTAGGTAAAGGGACTAGTGTCTTCTTTTCCTTAAATAAAGTTCAGAAAAAAGGTGAATAGAATTGAAAAAGATATTACTTATAGAGGATGAAGTAAGCATTGCAGAGTTACAAAAGGATTATCTTGAGCTTAGTAATTTTAGTGTTGAAATACAGCATTCAGGTGAATTGGGACTTAAACAGGCACTCGAAGAAGATTATGATCTAATTATATTGGATATTATGCTTCCTGAAATAAGCGGATTTGAAATATGCAAAAAAATAAGAGAGGTCAAAAATATACCGATATTATTAGTATCTGCCAAAAAAGAGGATATCGATAAAATTCGTGGTCTTGGCTTAGGGGCAGATGATTATATTACAAAGCCTTTTAGCCCTAATGAGCTTGTTGCACGGGTAAAGGCTCACTTAGCGCGTTACGATCGTTTATCGGGAGGGAGTGGACTAGCAACGACAATCAATGTCCACGGAATATCTATCGATAAAATAGCACGCAAAGTGTATATAAATGGTGAATACGTCATATTTACCACAAAGGAATTTGATTTACTAGCATTCCTAGTTATGCACCCAAACCAAGTATTAAGTAAAGAACAGTTATTCGAAAGAGTGTGGGGGTTAGATACTGCTGCAGATGTTTCCACAGTCACCGTACATATTCGGAAGTTACGTGAAAAGATTGAAAGAGATGCCGCACATCCAAAATATTTGGAAACCGTGTGGGGAGCAGGCTATCGTTTTAATGTGTAGGGTTTTTTATGATCATCCACTTAAGTAAGAAGCGCCTTCAATGTTGAAGGCGTTAATTTTCACTTTCTATTATATTGATAGTGTAGATTTGCCTATTTGGCACCTGCTTTTAACAAGATTTCTTCAATTCCTTTAAAGCCTTTTTCACGTGCGTGTTGCAAAGGTGTCACATTGTTGCCGTCTGGAATGTTCACATCCGCTCCATGATCGATAAGCAGTTGTACTGCTTGCTGTTGTTTCTTGCCCCCATTATTCAATATTATGGCTTCTAATAATGCCGTCCAGCCTAAGCTATTAACATGATTGACATCAATATCGGTTTTCGTGAGAAGCTCTTTAATGACGTCCAAATGCCCATGTTCTGCTGCAGGGATCAATGCCGTTCCGCCATATTGGTTTATAAGCGATGGATCGGCCCCTGCACCGATAGTAAGCTTTAGAATTTCGAGGTAGCCTTCCGCACCTGCATCAATCAATAGTTTTGCAGTTTCGATATCATTATTATAAGTTGCAATCATAGTAGGTGTTCTTCCTTTTGAGTCTTGGACATTGATATTAGCGCCATTTTTAATTAAATGGCTAACTGTTTTAGAATCTTGCTGTTCAGCTGCTTGGATTAATTGTTCCTTCATGTCGTTTGCCACCTTTTTTTCACTTTTTGTGTCCACTACCTGTTTTGAAGCCTTCCCATTTCCTTCGGAGACACAGCCCTGAAGGTTTAAAATGCATATTGTAGCAATCGTCAACTGCTTCCACATAAAATACACCTGCCTATTATGATTTTTAAACCGTGAACTAATAAATTTTTGATTTTCCAGTCAACGAAGGTGATTTGGAATCCAGCCGCATTTTTACCTCAGCTGTTATAGTTATAATAAAGATTAATTGCAAATTCCCTCTAAAAAGTTTCTTGAAAAAAGATAAACTTATTAGGAACTTTTTTTAATGTTTATTAAAATAAATTTAAGAATGCTTTTCTCATTAAAGAGATTCTAACTCTTTTGTTTAAGCGGTTTGGGCACATTAATCAAAAATTTGAAACCTCCTAAAACTTTTTGTCCAAATTAGAGTTGAGAGTAATTTACAGAATTTTAATAACTCTATTGCTTTTCACGATAGTATGAATTATGGTTAAATAAATATAAAAATATTATTCGCCAATTATTGACATCTCTCTACAATTTATATTCTCTACATAGTAGTCGGTTTAGCAAAGTATTTATTCTAAAATCAGTTGCTACTAATGAGGGAGGGTATTATGAATAAACGACAAATTCAGTTAGTACGATATCTTATGAAACGGAATGATTGGGTTAAAGGAGAACAATTAGCAGCGTATCTAAACGTTAGTTCTCGTACTATACGTAATGATATTCAATCTTTACAATCAA
This sequence comes from Heyndrickxia vini, assembly GCF_016772275.1. Lineage (NCBI taxonomy): Bacteria > Bacillati > Bacillota > Bacilli > Caryophanales > Bacillaceae > Heyndrickxia > Heyndrickxia vini. The sequence continues at coordinate 1,145,649 of NZ_CP065425.1, forward strand.
CAGGGATTATAATAGATTCTTCTAAAAAAGATGGATACCGAATGGATAATTCTGTTGAAATTGTACGCCTTTTGGAACAGAAAAATGAATTTCCTGAAAATGCGCATGATCGTATGATGTATATATTAAAAAGGTTACTTCATTACTCTGAACCGCAAAATGTATACGATTTAGCGGATGATTTATTTGTAAGCGAATCTACTATCGAAAAGGATTTGTATCGCTTGAAGGCGTTTATTTCCAAAACAGAAGGCAAGGTGAGGTTAAAGAGAGTAGAAAATACATTTATGCTTGAAGGGAGTATACGGGCAAGACGAACACTATGGTCCAAATTGCTATTAAATGAAGTAAAAGAGAATTTCATTGACATTAATGCATTTGAAAATCAATTTAATGAAGTAAAGTTAAATGATATTAACAAAATTCTACAAGAGATACTACCAGATTATGAGATATATTTAAATGATTTATCAATGATAAGTATGGTTATTCATATAGCAATTGTAGTAGATACAATTTTGCGTAACGAAGAAACGATCTCAACTTCTGAAATTGATTATACTAGTTCTAAAGACGAATTGGCTGCTGCTCAGAGGATTTGCGAAAAAATTGAAAAAATGTACTCTATTTCAATTCCATTACCAGAAACCGAATATATAGCTATTTTACTTGGTGGAAAGAAAAGTTTTTATTTTAAAGATACTTTAAGGCAAGTAGCGGAAAAAAACATAGATAGTTATTTTATTACATTGGCAAAAGAGCTAATTATATCGATTCGAGATACATTTTTAGTTGATTTAACTGATGATGATAAGTTACTTGTCGGTCTTTCAATGCATTTGAAATCACTTTACAACCGTAATCGCCGTGGTGTTGAAATTCATAATCCAATTCTAACTGACACTCAAAAGAATTTCCCATTAATATATGACATGGGAATATTTATGGGGTTGCAATATGAAAAGAAAACAAGCCAAAAACTAAATGAAGACGAAATCGGTTTGTTGACGTTGCACCTTTGCATAGCCTTCGAACGACTGGCAAAGCATAAACAAAAGGGGAAACGCCTTGCTATTCTTTGTCCGACAGGGTTTACCACAAGTCGATTATTGAAAGCTAAACTAGAAAACGAATATGGGGAAAAAATTAATGAATTAAAATTATTTTCTATTTCAGATAGGGAAGCCATAACTAATTTTAATCCGGATTTAATTCTTACAACCTCAAAAGTTCCTGAGGATTTTCCATTTGCTACTATTGAAGTTTCGCCATTTTTGTCAGAAATAGAAAAGGAGAAAATTAGTACCTATTTTCAGCCAATAGAGAAGGCACTCATCAATGAGGATATCAGCATATACTTTGATAAAAACCTATTTTTTAAAGATCTAAAAGTCCAAACACCAAATGAGGTAATTGCCTTTCTTTCTACTGAACTGAACAAAAGGGGGATTGTTCCTTCAAAATATAGTGAGCTCATTTTAGCACGGGAAGCAATTTCTTCAACTGCTTTTGGAAATTTGATTGCTTTGCCACATCCAATTGAAAAAGTTGCAAGTAAAACGGTCATCGCTGTAAGCACATTAAAAAAACCGATTCAATGGGGACCTCAAAAAGTTCAGCTCGTTTTGTTATTTGCTCTTGCAAATGATAAAAAGGAGTTAATGGACAGCCTTTTTCGGGAAATTATTGATTTATTAGATAATCCAAGAAAGGTAAAAGAGATCATACAAGTTGATAGCTATGAATCGTTTCTTCAACTAATTAAATAATACAAATAAACCATGCATATTGGGATACCAATTATTATGTATGGTTTTTTGCTATGTAAAATCATATTTTCCTAATGTAAGAGGCAAATAATTATTTTAACTGTTTTCGATATCAGGTTACTATTAGTTTGTAGAGATCAGATAGAGAGGTGTCAACAGCATGAGTTCGAATGATCAAACTGAAGCTGTTTCATTTGGCTTAATTCTTCATAGTGGTAATGCCCGAAGCCATGGTATGGAAGCAATTGCTGCTGCGAAAAATGGCGATTTAGAAACAGCAAAACAATGTATTGAAATGGGAAAAAAAGAACTACTCAATGCTCAAAAAGTACATGCGAATATGATTCAGAATGAGGCAAGTGGTAATAAAACGGAATTATCGCTATTGCTGATGCACGGTGAAGACCATTTTATGATGGGACAACTTACAATTGATTTAGCTAATGAGTTAATAGAAGTTTATCAAAAGTTTGAAAGTGGGGTAGAAAAATAAATGTTAGATAAGAATTTTCTTTGGGGAACAGCAACTGCATCCTATCAATGTGAGGGAGGATGGAATGAAGGAGGAAGAGTTCCATCATTATGGGATGAATATCTACATAAAAATAACTTGGAAAATGGGGATAATGCATCGGATCATTATCACAGATACAAAGAAGATATCCGCTTAATGAAAGAAGGGGGGCATAAGGCATACCGCTTTTCATTAGCTTGGCCAAGAATCATTAAAAACCGTGAAGGTGATGTAAATCAAGAAGGAATTCAATTTTATCATAATATTATTGATGAATGCTTGAAAAACGGTATTGAACCATTTGTAACACTCTTTCATTGGGATCTACCCCAATATTGGGAAGACAAAGGTGGATGGGCAGAGCGTGAAGTTTGCGATGCTTTTGTGCGATATGCACAGGTTTGCTTCGAGGAATATGGAAATAAGGTAACATTTTGGTCAACGTTCAACGAACCACGCTATTATGTTTTTAGTGGATACAAGATAGGTAACTATCCTCCGGGTGTAGACGACACACAAAAAACCATTCAAGCTTCCTTTTATATGATGCTTGCTAATGCGTTAACTGTAAGATTGTTCCGAGAAATGAAAATGGATGGCCAGATTGGAATTGTCCACAGTTATGCACCAATTTTCGGTGTTGATAACAGTCTGGAAACAAAAATTGCCATGCGCAAAGCGGATAATTACTTTAATAATTGGATTCTAGATACGGCAATTAAAGGTGAAATTCCGATAGATATGCTATCAATCCTTAACGAAAAATATGATTTATGCTTTATGAAAGTAGAAGACTTTGAGGCAATTAAACAGAATACCGTTGATTTTGTTGGTTTAAACTATTACGCCCGCGCGTTAATTAAGCCATATACTGACGGTGAAACAATTTTGCGTATCAATAATAAAGGAAAAGAAGCAAAAGGTTCCAGTAAGGTAGTCGTAAAAGGATGGTTTGAACAAGTATTTGATAATCCGGACTCTACTTATACAGAATGGGATACGGAAATTTATCCACAAGGATTATATGAAGGGATTATGCAAGCATACAAAAAATATGGGATTCCAATTTATATCACTGAAAATGGAGTTGCTTTCTATGAAGATGTTTCCGGAGAGAAATCTGTTGATGATCAGGGCAGGATCCATTTCTTAAATGCGCATATTGATGCTATTTTACGTGCAATAGAAGATGGGGCAGATGTGTTAGGGTACTTCATTTGGTCAACAATGGATCTTTACTCTTGGAAAAATGGCCACGAAAAACGTTATGGTCTAGTTGGAATAGATTTCGAAAATAATTTTGAAAGAAAACCAAAATCGTCATTTTATTGGTATAAAAAAGTATGCGAATCAAACGGCGCTACCATTGAAAGGAGTTAAGATTATGTTGAATATTTTAATTGTTTGTAATGCAGGGATGTCTTCGGGTATATTAGCTCGTAAAATGCAGGATGCTGCAAAGGGAGAGGCATCAGTTAAGGCAATGGGTGTCAGTGAGTACCAGGAAAATTTAGAAAATGTTGATGTTATTTTGGTTGGACCACAAATTCGCTTTCAATTAAATGAAATAAAAGCGAACGCTGGAATTCCGGCGATGACAATCGATTTAGCCAAATACGGAATCATGGATGCAGAAGGAATACTGGAAGACACCTTTCAATTTTATGAAGGAGAGAAATAATCATGAGTAAATTCAACTCATTGACAGCGGTGATGGAAAATAAAGTTATGCCAGTAGCCAATAAGCTCGGACAGCAACGACATCTCGCGTCGATTCGTGATGCCTTTATTAGCCTCTTGCCAATTACTTTGGCAGGTGGGCTTGTGGCAATCGTAAATTCTCCTCCTGTCACAGATAAAACAACCAACGGATTATTACTTGCATGGAAAAGTTTCGCGGAAAATAATGGAACCGTTCTCAATTGGATATTCGCTTTTACACTAGGTGCAATGTCGTTGTATGTGTGTATTGGAATCACTCACTTTCTATGCCGATTTTACAAAATCAATTCATTTATTCCGATTTTATTTTCAATCATGGGCTTTTTCTTACTTGTTACTCAGCCGCAAGAATTAGGTTGGGAAGCAAAAACATTAGAGTTTAGTTATATTGACGGTAAAGGTTTACTTCCGGCAATTTTAATTGCAATCGGAACAACAGAGCTATATCGAATTATGAAACAAAAGGAATTTGGCAAAATCAAAATGCCGCCAAGTGTTCCTGCTAGTCTAAGTGATGTGTTTGCATCATTAATTCCAGGCATGGTTATCATTGCGGCTTTTATTATTGTGTTTGCGAGTTTCAACGCTTTTAACACAACCTTGGCAAAGGCTTTATTTGATGTCTTATCTCCAACTTTTAAAGCCGCGGATAGTTTAGGTTTTGTTGTCATTATTACTATATTGACACATTTATTTTGGTTTTTGGTATTCATGATGCAGCACTTGCAGGAGTTATGGGACCGATTCGAGATGGGAATTTATCAATGAATGCCGCTGCACAAATGGCGGGAGAACAATTACCTCATATTTTTACGACATCGTTTTGGACCTATTTCACGGTTATTGGCGGTTGTGGATCAGTTATTGGCTTAGCAATCTTATTACTTTTTACTGCGAGATCGAAACAATTAAAGACTGTTGGTAAAGTTGGTATAATCCCTGCAATTTTTGGTATCTCGGAACCATTAATTTTTGGAACACCATTAATGTTGAACCCTGTGTTCTTCGTTCCTTTCATACTAACATCGACATTGAATGCAATTATTAGTTACCTTTGTATGTCAATAGGACTTATAGGAAAGACTTTTTCAATGTTATCATGGAATATGCCACCGTTTTTAGGAGCTTTCTTTTCTACATTAGATTGGAAAGCACCGGTTCTTGTTATTCTACTAATAGTATTAAATGCAATCATATACTATCCATTCGTTAAAGTTTACGATCGACAACTCTGCAAGAAGGAAATAGAAAGTATAGCCGAGACACGGTCAGAGAAAACAAGTTAAAATCAAAACGATATTTAAAATGCTTCTAAGTCTTCTGTTTGTATATAACGAATGATTTATTTCAGAAGCTAACATAGAAGGGCGTTAATGTATGGATAAACGTATATATATCTTGATGGTCATTTCATTTATTGTTGGGATGGTTGAGCTAATTATTGGTGGAATATTGGATTTAATTGCAACAGATTTAAAGATCGGCCTCGGTAAGGCGGGTATTTTAATAACAATCTATTCCTTCATTTTGGGCATTGTTGGACCGGTGTTAATGGTAGTAACTGCTAAAATGGAACGAAAACGATTAACGATGATTTTCTTGTTCTTATTTTTGCTAGGAAATGTTGTAACAGTTGGTAGTCCTACATACAGTATGTTATTTGTAGGTAGGATTATATCGGCAGCCAGTGCATCTCTCCTCATTAATTTGTGTTTAGTGATGGCTGCAAGTATTGCAGATCATAAATATCGTAGTAGAGCTATTGGAATTGTTTCCATGGGAATTAGTGCTTCAATTGTTCTAGGATTACCTATAGGTCTTATACTAGGGAATGCCTTTGGATGGAGAGCACCTTTTGTACTCATTATACTTTTGACTGTCTTGTCAATGGTAGGTGTATATTTCTTTTTAAGTAGAGTTAAACCTAAGCCATCCATCCCTATTAGGGAGCAACTGGCAACACTAAAAAACAGAAAAATATTTTTTGGCCAAGCGACAACGTTTCTATTCTTAGGTGGACATACCGTATTGTATGCTTACTTTACCCCCTTTTTAAAAGAAGTTATGGGATTTGAAGGGGCAATGATTAGTATTGCGTATTTGATATTTGGTATCGCCGCTGTTATGGGAGGCGGACTTGGTGGAATCATGGGTGATCGGCTAGGGACAAAACGAACGATTCTAATTGTTGCTATCGCATTTAGTTGTGCAATATTTAGTGTTAAGTTTACAATATTCTCGCCAGTACTATTTTTTATCGTCATGATTATTTGGGGAATGTTGAGTTGGGCGATGTCCCCACCTATGCAGAGCTATCTGATAGAAATATCTCCGGAGACATCAGATATTCAGCAAAGTTTAAATAATTCTTCTCTTCATTTCGGAATTGCTGTTGGTTCACTAATCGGTGGTGTTGTGATTGAGCATACTTCTGTTGGTTACAACGCGATCATTGGAGGAATCGTAGTGCTACTTTCTATTGGGACATCGTTGATTTCCATGTATAGCGGATTGTCCAGTAACAAGAAAAATGGGAATAAACATGAACTAATGCGAAGAGAAGCGTGATTAATTTTGAAACCGATGTTTAATTAAGGATTGCGATGAAGTCATAGGATAGTAGATGTGAGGATCAATTGATATGATCAACGAGTCCATCAATGTAGAGCGGGATGACTACGCAAATAGAATTATATGAAGTATAAGGTTCGTAAAAAATAAGGGCTGGGAAGTTCAAAAAGTTTGCTTTCAGTTAACTTTTGGAGTTCCCCTTTTGTCAATCTTATTTAACGTTCTTAAAAACTAAATTTTTGGTTTAAGTTTACCCTTATAAGGTTTATGTTCAACGAAAACAGTAATGTCCTTTCCGTTTTTATCTTTTCCCACCTAATTATAAAATGAATATTTTTGAATAGAATGTAAAAGCGACTCTACTTTACTTTATAGTGAGTCGCTTTTATATTTAAAATATGAGCATGGAAGTGAGGGGATGCAAATGAATATCCGTGTGTTGATTGAGTCCGATGCTGTAATTTATCAGGAATTACGATTAAAAGCATTGAAAAATAATCCTGAAGCATTTGGCTCCACTTTTGAGAGGGAAAGTAAGTTCACCAAACAAATGATTGTTGACCGAATTAAGCCAACGGAAAATAAATTTGTGCTAGGGGCTTTTGACGAGAACATGGTATTAGTCGGAATGGTGACGTTTATGCGCGAAGCGAGTCCGAAAACAATACATAAAGCGAATATTTTCGGAATGTTTGTTGCACCTGAAGCAAGGGGTAAGAGTATTGGGAAATCACTCCTACTTGAATTAATAAAAATGGCCAAAAAGTGTAATGGAGTAGAGCAATTAAATCTAACGGTAGTTTCAGAGAATAAACCGGCGAAAAAGTTATATGAGTCTTTAGGATTTAAGGTGTATGGGGTTGAGCGAAATGCTCTTAAATTTAACGGAAAGTATTATGATGAGGATTTAATGGCATTCTACATTAATAGAATGGATACGATCTAGATATTACATAAACAGGAGGAGTATAGCATGAAAGCTGTAATCGTAAATCAAAATGGCACCAGTCAGTTGGAGCTTATCGAGCATCCGATTCCGAAGGCGAAAGAAGGAGAGCTGCTCATCAAAGTACATACAGCCGCAATCAATCGTACAGATATAGTTACGAGAGAAGGAAAAAGTGGTTATTTAACGAATCCTATCCTCGGAGTTGAGGTCGCGGGAACGGTTGTTGAAGCTAATGGAAGGAGTTCTTTTTCTGCAGGAGATCGGGTGATGGGACTGGTTAATGGCGGGGGTTACGCAGAATACGCAATTATGCCTATTAATCGAGCGATGAAAATACCTGAGAATTTCACATTTGAAGAAGCTGCGGCCATCCCGGAAGTATTTTTGACGGCGTATCAAACATTATTTTGGATTGGCAAACTTCAAAAACAAGAATCAGTTTTGATTCATGCAGGTGCAAGTGGAGTGGGAACAGCGGCTATTCAACTCGCAAAAAAGTTATGTGATGCGAAAGTGATCGTTACTGCAGGCTCCAAGGAAAAACTAGATTTTTGCAAGGAGCTTGGTGCTGATGTTGTTATAAATTATAAAGAGCAGTCATTTGAAGAAGAAGTTCAAAGAGCCACTGAAGGCTTGGGTGTTGATGTTATTTTAGACTTTGTAGGTGCTTCGTATTGGCAAAAGAACTTAGAAAGCATTAAAAAAGGTGGACGCTGGGTTTTAATTGGTATTCTTGGTGGCAGTGTAATAGAAAAGGTCAATTTAATGTCGTTAATGTCGAAGTATGTACAATTAACGGGAACACTGCTAACGCCAAGAAGTGATGAATATAAAGCACAGTTAACAAAAGAATTTGTTGAAAAGGTGACTCCATATTTTGAGCGAAAAGAAATTCGTCCTATCGTCGATACTATGTTTCCGTTGGAAAAAGCAAGAGAAGCACAACAATATATGGAAGAAAGCCGCAATACCGGTAAGATTATTCTTAAAGTGAATGAGCACCTTTCCTAAAATGGGAGGTGCTTTGCTTCGTTTGACCGAAATATTTCGTTTTTTGACCGATATTTCAACGAAGGTAGTTGATATATGTTAAATCCCGACCGATATTCTTATATAAATAAAATTAAAGGAGGATTTTGTTAAGTAATAATCGAATCTAGTAACAAATAAATTACAGGAGAGTGAGGATATGATTGTAAAACCGATTGAAATACCGGAATTTTTACAGCAATTGGAGGCATTAGATGGACGACTTTTTAAAAAACATGAAAAAAAAGAACTGGTTGGAAAGCAATTGACCTATCGAAGAACGGGTTATTACGGAGAAAAGTCGGTTGAATTTCCCCTAAGCTGTCTACCGAATAAGGATTACCTTATCCTTCACAATATTAGACTTCACTTTCAAAACCACTACTTTCAAATTGATACATTAATCCTTTCTCGCAATTTTTTCTTACTATTAGAAATTAAAAATTATTATGGTACACTCGTTTTTGATTCTGATTTTGATCAGTTTATACGAATTACAGATGAAGGTAGGAAAGAGGGATTTGAAAATCCAATTATTCAAGTAGAAAGGCACAAAAATCAATTAAATCAATGGCTTGTCAAATGTTTTGGCCTCGCCATTCCAATTGAAACACTCGTTGTCATAAGTTCTCCTCGAACAATCCTTATAAATGATTCAAATAATCCGCATGTCAAAGAAAAAGTTATCCACAGCGCAAACCTTCCATTAAAAATACAAGAGATACAAAATAAATATAGACACCCAATAGTCGATACTAAACAACTAACAAGGATTTCCAAAAAAATACTGAAGGAACATACACCTGCATGGAGAAACATACTGCAAATGTTTAATCTTAAAGAAAATGAGATTTTAACAGGGACCCGTTGTGACAGCTGCTTCCATATTCCCATGATTAGAAAAAATGGAAAATGGAGCTGTCCAATTTGCTATCATATTTCAAAGGACTCACACCTCTTTGCACTAAAGGATTATGCTCTTCTAATAAGAAAAACAATAACAAATAAAGAGGCGAGGAATTTTTTACACTTATCATCGGATACAACGACCAAGAGATTACTACAATCCATGGATCTACCATATATCGGCGAGAACAAAGGAAGAAAGTATTTGCTCGATTCGCTTGTAAAACGTTTTGAAAAGTGAAAAATAGACCGATATCTCCAAATGTTTATTCCTCTCGATGAACCTCAGATCCCATCGATTCCTCTTTTGGAAGTTTAAACGAAGCACTCGGTACCTTTCTTGGTGAGACTTTTAAATCTTCAGATGAGTAGATCGTAATACTTGCTGTTCCTCCATATACATTGGAACGTATAAGTATAGGTTGTTGATATTTGTTTGTAAACCGAAAATCCGGTCCATACCAGCTTACCGTAGCATCCCTTCCCGGTGGCACATAAGCGACCCGTTTGCTATGGGAATAACGTTCAGTAATCGTCATTCCTGCCGAATCAACGGCATTATATAACGTGGAGGAGATTTGGCAGATGCCGCCGCCAATATCTTCAGAAAGTTCTCCTCTTACAATGACTGGTGCGCGCATATATCCTTTTTCCTTCGTTCTTTTTCCTACGGTTTTGTTAAAGGAAAAGGTTTCCCCCGGAAATATAACTTGGTTATTAATTGCTTTACTTGCCAGTACAATATTATGGGAACGCTCTTTATTACCGGAATTAAAATAAGTTGCGTATTGCCCAATTCGCTTCACACGGATTTGAGAAAGTAGCTCACTATCAACGGCGGGAAATACTTTTCGCACGGGAACTTCAATAGTTGAGGCATCTTTTGTAAAAAAATATGTATAAAATAAACGTTTAAACGCTTCATGATCAAGTGTATAGCCAACCTTTTCCGATACGATATTTCCTTGTTTATCGATGCTTGCATTAGTAGGTGGTACATAGACGGATTTTTCGAGTCGTTGAATAAATGCTTCCAATTTATCATGATCAGCTATTGGAAGATTGATTAATGGATTGGCAAAATAGGTTCGATTGACACTAGCGACCGTGTTTCCTTCGTATGTTATTGTCAAATTATCAGGAAGATTACCTATACTTCCTATTAATAAAAAAATTGAAACTAAAAAATGCTTCATAAATCGCTATCCCTCCCAACAATAGTATGGGTAGGTTTGTCTTTTTTCATGTTAATTAATTTTTATATAAAAAACAGCCTTCAGAAAAGGCTGTTAAGAATGAAAATCGAATGATTTTAAATCGTCAGATTCGGTTAAGAAAAAGCTTCCATTATGATAATCTTCAATTTTCCACTTCTTTTCTTTTTCATCGAAATAAAGATCCATATAATAGGTTGTTATCGCATCGTCGCCTTTTCTTAATAGAGCATAATTATGAAGTTTTGGCTCATGCAGCGTGTATTCCGCCTCAACTTTTAGTTCATAGCGATTTTTTTCTTCATTAAAGACAGGAGTTTTTAACGTATCAGTGTTATATCTTGCTTTTGTGAAAGTAGCAACATATTTTTTCGGTCTTGATTTAATGCTCTTTGCTTCTTTTTTAACCGCTGCTTGATATTCTTTCGGTGCGTATGTCATTTTGGCTGTATTACCTGTCTGTAATGCCGCTGTGTGTTGCTTCCAATTCTCGTTTAGCATAACCATGAGTTCTTCTTGCTGATCTTGAGGAATTGCTACAAATTCCTCCATATTCATAAATTTGTCGTCTACAGGGTAATCTTCCGAAGTTGCCGAACCCCACGGGAATTCTTTTTCCAACTTAAACGTCGCTGTTCCATCTGTTGGGAGCATTCCTACTTCTTCCATATCCTTGCCTATTTTCACATCCGTTTTTTCGCCATTTACGTATAAAGTTGTATCATCATATATTGTCATGGCTTGTACTTCGGATGCCTGAATTTCTAACGTTTTATTTATTTCTCGATGTTTTTCATCGAATAATGCAACCGTCTCTTTCTCTTCAGCATTAATGTATTTACCAGGAAGTACAGCTTTGATTTCATGGTCTCCCGGTGAGAACGGCCCGTATGTTTTAGATTTTCCCTCATTTGTATTTGTTTCTACTTCTTTATTATCTACGAAGATCTTGGCGCTGTCTTTATTCACCGTAATATTAATATAGGCAGGGATGACATCTAATGAATAGTTATGGAAAAACAGCCACTTCTTTCCGTCCTCTTTCAAATGGATGCTAGCAAACGTTTCATCATTATTCATATAAATGGAATCGTCTGTAAAACTTTCTGCTTGTCGATCTAATTTTGTAAATAAATCATCTTTCATATCTGGATGATCTTCAAGGTAAGAAAGTAGCTCACTTGCATCCGCTTTTTTAAACTTCCAATTGTCAGTGCGAGAGTTCAACAAAGAAACAATTTTGCTTTCATTCTTCGCTTTAACAGCTTCTTTGAAAGCCGCAACCGTTTTATCAGGCGATGAAGCAGATAAGCCGATTTGATAAAGCACGATACAGAGAACGATGATTAGTAAACAGCTACCGAGCAGACCCATTCTTTTTTTTGTGAAAAAAGGTTTCTGAACCGGTGTTCCGCATTCAGGACAAAAGCTGGAACCTTTATTTAATGTGGTGCGACAGTTTTTACATTTCATATCTAAACCTCACTTTTCATAAATAATCCCACCAATTAGTAACCAATGGTGGGAATTTTAGGAATGATTAAATAATTATAAAATTTATGTTTCAATTTTACCATATTTGGGTAATGTATTCATGAAACATTTGTCATAGGAAAATTTACAGAGTCGATTTATTGTAAAATTTAGTACTATTTAAATGGATAGAGTAGATGGATATATTTTACACTCCTATTTTCGCTTCGTATTCTACTACTTCTAATTACCACATCATTCATTTTTAAAACATATCTTTCATTTTTCCATTAATAAAGGGGGAGAGTAATATAGCGAATCACGATGATACCGTGTTATTAGAGTCGAAAACAGAAATGGAAATGAAAAGTGATCATTACCAGGAAGAAAAATGGGGTCAAAGTAAAAAGGTACACAAGAAAAGTAAAAAACAAACCCTTATTACATTTGCCCCAGAAATAATTTTTTTAACTGCTGTCATTATTTTAAGTTTATATATTTACTTTACATAAGGTAAAAGTCCTGAAAAAGTTAGAATTACGCAAAACACAGGTATGAAAAACTACCTATTTTTCTGCTTGTGTATAGGAAAAAAGTTTTGATAGTATAATATTTTTTCTTCATAGTTAATTAGTATTTTACTTGAATTGTTGGTTGTATATAGGATAAGGACCTAATGACTATCTGGACTGTAAGGATTTTACTAAATAGGTAGCGGTACTATTTTCTCATTTTTTGGAATGTGTATTTTTTCCTGAACCCATTTTAGTATAATTTTAGTATTACTAAATAAATGGAATTTATTAAGAATTTATCATAAAGAGGAAGTAGGTGGTTTTATATGAAAAAATTACAACTGATACTATTGGACTCGGATTCTCTTTATCTAAAATCCTTTGGTGAGTATATTTTGTCCTCGAATTTAAATGCAAAATTCGATGTGAAGTTGTTTTCAAATACGTTAAGTTTCAAGCAACATTTATCTTCCGGCCAAACATATGATGTGTTGCTTATTCAGCCATCATTGTATGACTCTGGAATCATAGGCAATGAAAAAGGTTTAGTTGTTTTGTTGAAAGAGGAAGAAGCCGCTGAAGAAGGTCCGCTATTTTCCGTTTTTAAATATCAACCTTTAAATCAGCTCATCTCATCGATTTTGTCAGTCTATTATGAGAACCATTCAAGTCTATCAGGGTATTCAAGAAATGGGGGCAAAACAAAGGTCATTTCTATATACTCACCATCCGGTGGTTCAGGAAAATCGACTATTTCTGCAAACATGAGCAGGCAACTCGCATTAAGAGGGGATAAAGTTTTCTACTTAAACCTAGAATTAATGAATACAACATCGCTTTATTTTCGTTCTCAACAGGATCAACCATCACTGCAAATACTTTATTATTTGAAAGCAAGACCGAATCAACTATTAGCGAAGGTGGAAGCTCTTAAGAAATATGATCCGGAATCAAAAGTTGATTATTTTGATTTGCCCCCGTGTCCGGATGAAATGATGGCGATCACAAAAGAAGAAACAAAAAGATTAATTCACGCACTAATTGAAACACAAAGTTATGATTACATTATTATCGATTTAGATAGTGCCATCCATGACAGAATAGCTGCAGCATTTGAAGAAAGCAGTCTTATTATCTGGCTGTTAAACAATGATTTGCAAAGCTTCCATAAAACTTCTGCCTATATTGAGCGAATGAATGAAATCATTGGTACGGATCATGATATCGAGGGAAAATTGGCCTTCATAATGAACCGCTTTAACGGACAATTCCCTGAAGCATATATGAAATACAATCTTCCAATTCAAGGATATCTGTCGAATATTCAAGAGTGGGCTCTTGGAACAGAACCGCAACAACAATACTATCATCCTCTTTTTACACAAGAATTACTATCAATTGTAGAAGATATTGTTGTTAGGAATCAGGTGGGTGTGACGATTGATTAGTGAAAAAATAGTAAAGGATATTATCCAAAGGCTTAGAGAAACGTTAGATTTAATGCATTCCATTCCAAATGAGGAATTACTGGAATATGTCGAAACAGCCGTATTTGAATACGCGCAAAAAAATCGGATAAATTCTGAACAAATTCAATGGTTAGTCGAAAGAATTTATCATGCCTTTCGCGGTTATGATGTCATTCAGCCGTTGATCGATGACAAATCAATTACCGAAATTATGGTCAATAACCATAAGGAAATTTTCATCGAACGTGATGGAGAAATTTCTCAAGTTCCTATAGAGTTTGAAAGTCAACAAAAGCTAGAGGACATTATTCAAGCAATCGTCTCAAAAGTGGACCGTGTTGTTAATGAATCCTCACCAATCGTTGACGCAAGACTTCATGATGGATCGCGGGTAAACGTTGTTTTGCCACCTATCGCATTAAAGGGCCCAGTTATGACGATTCGTAAATTCCCTGAAAAAGCTCTAACGATGGAGGACTTAATCGAGAAAAAGGCAATCACAGAAGAGGTTGCTACATTTTTACAAGATTTAGTCATAGCGAAATACAATATCTTTATTGGGGGAGGTACCGGTTCTGGGAAAACGACCTTTCTGAACGTGCTTTCCAATTTCATTCCACACCAAGAACGGATTATTACGATTGAAGATTCAGCTGAGCTTCAAATTAAAAATGTTCCTAATCTAGTAAGCATGGAAACTAGGAATGCCAATACTGAAGGAAGAGGTCAAATATCGATTAGGGAACTGATCAAAACATCTCTACGGATGCGTCCGAACCGAATTATCGTAGGGGAGGTACGTGGGGAAGAAGCGTTAGATATGCTCCAGGCAATGAATACTGGTCATGATGGTTCATTATCAACAGGCCATGCCAATTCAACGACAGATATGTTAAGCCGTTTGGAAACAATGGTACTAAGCGGAGCAAGCCTTCCAGTTCAAGTAATCAGGAAGCAGATTAGTTCTGCAATTGATATTATGGTCCATCTAAGTAGATTACGAGACAATTCCCGAAAAGTTGTCGCGATTAGTGAGTTAACTGGATTAAAAGACGGAGAAATACAGGTGAATCCACTCTATGAATTTATCGAAGAAGGAGAAAGTCCCGAAGGCGAAATCATTGGGCGTTTGCTGCCAACGGGGAATCATCTGCAAAGCATCTCAAAGCTTAAACAAGCGGGAATTTATAATGAAGAATATCCGCATGAAAAAAATAATAGGCTGGTGATGAATGAATGAACGGGGATTCCTTGATTCTTTTATTACTTCCAATTATTTTCGGCGCTTACTTTTTATTGAAGCATCGAAAAAAGAAGAAAGACATGACGGCGATAGAAGAGGATGGAAAAAAAGCGGATCAAGGTCCATCTTTAGTGCAAATTGCTGTTGAAAAAAAACAAGAAGCCAATCGGAATCGATATCGAAAAGTCGAAGGGCATTTAATCGATTACTCAAAATATCACCTAAGCACAAAAGAGTATTTGTTTTATTCATTAAGTGCCATGATTGTTCTTTTCTTAATCGGAATTCTATTCTATGAAAATATTTTTATCGCATTAATTGTAGCAGCATTAGGATTATTATTTCCGAAAATGCAAAGGAAGAAACTTCTTAGAAAAAGAAAAGAAAAACTTTCTGTTCAATTTAAAGAAGCAATCGCATCACTGTCCTCTTCTTTAGCTGCAGGGAGATCAATCGAAAACAGCTTTAAAGAGGTAGTAAATGATTTAAAACTGTTATATCCGGATCCAAATACTTACATTATTCGAGAATTTGAAATTATTAATCGTCGTATTGAAAATGGTGAAACGATTGAAAGGGCGATTGAAGATTTTGCCCTGCGGTCAGATATAGAGGATATTATGAACTTTTCAGATGTCTTTATTACATGTAAACGAACAGGTGGAAACTTAGTGGAAGTGATTCGTCGAACTGCGGATGTTATTAGTGAAAAAATTGATATCCAGCAGGAAGTTCAAGTAATGGTTGCCCAGAAAAAATTTGAATCGCGAATTTTATCAGTTATGCCAATTGGAATGATTGCCCTATTAAAATACAGTTCAGGAGATTACCTGGCTCCCCTGTATAAGAATTTAGGTCCAGTTATAATGACCTTTTGCTTAGGTTTGCTTGGCTTCTCCTACTGGTTAAGTCAACGAATTATGAATATTAAGGTGTGATGCACTTGGTGATTTATGGATTATTTACATTCGTACTTATCGCTATCTATTTTACTTTTTCAGTTGCAGCGAGAAATAAATATGACCTTATTTTAGAAGAATTTAAGGGTGAGTACCCACTTATGTTTATGGCACCGGTCTCCATGCATATTTTAACAAAGTTTCGAATCATGGAGCGCTTTCATACGCAAGCAGCTAATATACAACAAAAAATGATTAGTCTTCATGGAAGCAGAGAAGCATTCAAGCATACAAGAATGTTTATTGTGCAACTTGTATCGATTATTCTTATCTGTTTGCTTGGTTCGTTTTTACTCGCTCTGCTCACTGGGGATCATCTATTATTTGCAGTCGGAATGTTCTTTACCATTCTCCTTCCCGCGTTTCTAATTAATCAGCTATCCAATAAAGAGAAGGAACGCAAGCATAAAATATTGCTGGAATTACCTGAGTTTGTTAATAAAATTATCCTACTCGTAAATGCAGGAGAAACGGTGCAACAAGCATTCATTCGTTGTGTGGAGATGAAAGAGAACAATCTTGAATCACCCTTATATCATGAGTTAACAGAAACGGTTAACCGTTTAACAAGTAATGAACCCTTTCCACATGTATTAAATGAATTAAGTAAAAAATGTGCCATACAGGAAGTAGCTATATTTACCACAACCGTTTTGCTTAATTATCGTAAAGGGGGTCAGGATTTAATTCTATCCTTGCGCGAGCTATCACACGACTTATGGGAAAAAAGAAAGAATATCTCAAAAACGAAAGGGGAAGAAGCATCTTCTAAATTAGTATTCCCCTTAATCTTAATCTTTGTGGCAGTTATGATTATTGTTGGTTATCCGGCAATAAGCATTATGTAAATATAAATAGAATGATTGAATTGGAGGATATTAGGATGAAAAAATTGACGAATTGGTTTAAAGCATTTTGGAAGGATGAAGAAGGTCTGCAAACACTTGAAATCATGCTTATTATTGCCGTAATTGTTGTTATTGCGTTGGCATTTAGAGACAAAATTACAACTTGGGTTAAAAGTTTATTAGATTTTGGAGATAGCAAAGTAGGTCAATTCCAAACTGATTCAGGAAAATAGGAGTGTCATTCATGAAGAAGAAAGTATTTTCCTTTCTTAAAAATGACAAAGGAAGCTTCACAATCGAAGCATCGATGCTTTTTCCGATGCTTCTTATTATCACCTTATGCTTGATTTTTTTCAGTCTCGTGATTTATTACAAATCTATCCTGCAATTTGAAGCCAATCGAATTGCCGATCAAGTTTCCTTTACATGGAATAATAGTTCGAAGGATTTAGAAACAGGAGCCTTTGACACGTATACAACTGATTTAGATGATGGACTTTACTGGCGTCTAACAGGAAATGAATTTTTCACACAATTTGGTCTTCCATCCTTCTCAGATGGATTAGTTGGGAAAAAGACAAATCATAGCATAATTGATAAAATTCCAGGACCAATCGATGGGGATATCAAATTCAAAAATGGCCTTGTAGGCAGTGAGATTATTGTTAATCTGAATCAGCCGCTACATTTACCTGGTTATGTTACCAATCTATTTAAAATGGATGTAATGGAAGCGAAGGCAACGCGATCCATTTCCGAGCCGCCGGAATTCATTCGGAATACTGACTTTGTTATTTATTTTTTTAAAGAGGCAAAGCAGTATGGAGGTTATATTAAGCAATTTAAAAATAAAGGAAAGAAAAAATAAGTTGAGTGTACTTTCAATAATAGAAAGGAGGAGATTAGATGAAGTGGATGAAAAAATTGTTTCATAGATTTATTATCGATGAAAATGGAGCAGTCACCATTTATGCAATTGTCATTACTCTTCTCCTTTTTATTTTCAATGCTGTCTTAATCGACTTTATTCGCATTATGGTTGCTGAACGCGACACAGATAAAGCGGCAAAGGCAGCCGTTCGATCAGTTATGTCCGCCTATAATAAAGATGTTAAAGCATATGGTCTATTTGGTTTAAATGGCGAGAATGCAAATGATGAATTCAAAAAGGTACTCGATGAAAATTTAAAGCAAGAAGGCGATTATTTTCGATTTGTCGATACAAAGCCTGAAGAGTCAAAAGTTGTACTTAATGACAATCGGATGCTTTCTAACAAAACAACATTTGAATACCAAGTTCTTGAAGAAATGAAATACATAGCACCGATGGAAATCGGAAAATCCATTATTGAAGGGTTTTTAGCTGTATCAGAAGCGATGGAACAAGCATCAACCTATGCTGATATCGCAACAAGCATTCAGGATGATGTCGATAAACGGGAAGATTTGCTTGATAAAGTGAAATCAAAGTTAGAAATTGCAAAACAAAGAAATGATGAATTAAAGAAAATTGTTCAGGATCCACCAAGCTCAGATGGAAAGTTCCCCATCGTAAGAAATATGAAAGATATGCTAAAACATCTTAATAAATATAAAGAAATTAAAGAGCGTGAGGGTGACGATGAATCTGATAAGGATGATGATTCCGATAAGGAGGATGATGAAAAAGAAAAAAGAAAGCAAGATCAAAAAGATGCAAGAACCTATGAGAAACGAGTCAAAGAATTAGTAGAAACCTTTGAATTAAAATCAAATGCAATAAGGGAAGAGCTAAAAGAAGCAAAAGAGCTTCTTGAACAAGCTGAGGAATTAAATAAAACAGTAAAAAAGACAATTGATGACAAAAGGAAAGAAAATCAAGAAAATTATTCAAATGCCAATGAAGCGGCGAATATGAGAGAAAATGATCGTGGCAATGCAAATGGAGCCTTAAATAATATTGAAGAAGCGAATAAAAAACTAGATGATTATGTCATTGATGATGAGTTTTTCAACAAGCTGAAACGAAAAATTAATTTAGCGATTGATGAAGTGGAAACAAGAAATAATACGAATTTAGCAGGCTACATTAACCAACTAAAGGAAAAGGTTAATGGAAGTGGGCTTTACCAAGACACTTACGGCGTAGCATCTATTGCGGATAAACTTAGAGTCCATCATAATTTGCTAACCGACTTGTTAGAAGATGCCCTTGCAATTATTTCAGGTGACCGTCCCAAAATTAAAGATGAAGAAGTCGAACAAAAAGAAGAAGAAGCAGAAGAAAACTTGGATAAAGTAAATGAGGAGCTAGACAAAGCACTCGAAGAAGCCGAAAAATACAGCAAGGATAATGAGCTTCTCCAAGAGATTGCTAACTTAGTAGCCAAATATAAAGGATCTATCGAAAATAGCAAAAATGAATTTAATCGGGAAGACCCGGATAAAGTAGCTAAAGATGCCATGAGCTTCGTTGACAAAGTCTTTAATGCACTAGGTGATGCTCTTATCAACTCAAGAGACAAAGCCTATCTCAACGAATACATTCTAACCAAGTTTAAAAGCCATGATTTCTCAGTAAAAGGTGCAGACGGCATGTCCCTTGACAATAACCAAGTCGAATACATCATGTATGGACTAAACTCCACCGGTGCCAACTTCTCCGCTGCTATGACCGAACTATTCGCCTTCCGATTTGCGGTGAACTTTGTGGAGGCATTTACACAGCAATCTGTAAGATCATTTGGTCCATATATGTGGGTAGCGGCTTTGGCTTATGCATTGGAACAAACTGTTATCAACATAAAACTAATTAATGAAGGAAAACCAATACGGTTTTTCAATAAAATGAATATTTTTACTAGCTATAAAGATTATCTTAGAATCTTTTTATTTATGCATCCAGATGGCAATAAAATAGCAAGGACAATGGCCTTAATTGATAACGATACAAGTGCAGATCTTACTACCTTGCCCACTTATATAAGTGGTGAAGCAACTACATCAGTAAAACTATGGTTTTTACCAGGTGTAACTAAGATGTTAGGAAAAACCGGAATATTAAATGGGAAAGTAAAAGGCAACAGATTTATTATCGATAAAAAAGTAGATTATTCATACTAATTACTTGGAGGTTGAAGATATATGAAGAAAACTATCGCTTTTTTTGCAACTTTGGTTTTATTTGTAGGAATTTTATCAGGATGTAATTCTTCAAATAATCAGGGTAGTTCTAGCAATAAAAATAAAAATAATGAGAATACACAAGTAAATAAAGATTCAAATAATGCAACAGAACAAGATTCTGGAAATGAAGATAAAGAGAATACAGAAAAAAAGGAAGATAATAGTAAAAATTCTTCTTCCACGGGAAATTTCAAAGATCAGACAGATCTAAAAATTGGTGACACGGGAAAATTAGAAAGCACCTTAGGAAAATATGAAATAACAGTAAAGTCTATAAAACTTAAAAATGAAATAGGAGGAGAAGTATCACAAATAGATCACTTATTTTTAACAGAAATTACTATAAAAAATATTGGCGATCAACCAATCGATGCTGCTGAAACAATTGGTCTGTTAGAATTAACAGATGATTTAGAAGGTTCTGGTTCACCGAATGATTCTGATTTTTATAAAGTAAGTAAGCCATTTTCTGGGGAAATAAAGCCAGGTCAGACTATGACGGGAGAAGCAGTTTTTCAAGGATTAGATTCCAAAACCTATTATATTCGAGTAACTCCCGGATTAATTGCTGCAAGTGCTGTTAAAAATAAAGCGATTTGGACATTCAAAAAAAGTGAAGCTGAATAAAAGTAAGAATTTTCTTCTGTCTGGCAGTGAAATCTGTCAGACAGAAAGTGTTAATTCATCTAGTAAAATGAACGTCTTCGTTTTCCTAGATGAATTAAGACTAATCTTGGAGGGGTGGAGTATATAATGAGAAAACTCATGTGTTTTATTGGTACCATAATTGTATGTTTTAGTATATTAACAGCTTGTCAATCCACAGATGACAACAAAAAGGCAAGTGCTAAAAATAATGATAAAACTTCCCAAATAAAAGTAAATGATACAAATAAGCAATCAACGGATAATGAACAAAAAAGTAAATCGGATTTGGAGGGGAAAAATGGTGAAAGTGTTCCTTCTTCAGGAGATTTCAAAGACCAAACAGATTTAAAACTTGGGGATACAGGTCAAGTAGAAAGTACGGTTGGAAAGTATGAAATAACCATTCATTCCGTAAAAATGATAGATGAAATAGATGGGCAATCACCGAGTCTTGATCATTTTTTTGTTGTTGAAGTAACAGTTAAAAACATTGGAAACAAGCCAATAGATGCAATAGAACCAATTAAAACTTTAGAGTTGACCAGTAATCCGGACGGTGGAGGCAATGGTGATGATTCCTCGTTTTATAAAAGTATTAATGCCCTAACGGGAGTAATTGAACCTGGAAAATCAGTCTCTGGAGAAGCTGTTTTCCAAGAAATGGACGCAAAAACATATTATCTTAGAACTAATGTTGGCTTGATTGCCGCTAAAGCTGTAAAAAACAAAACAACTTGGACGTTTGAAAAAAGTGAAGCTAAATAAAATTAAGTGATTTCATGCAATCTTGGATGGGTGGAGTATAAAATGAAAAAAATCATATGTTTTGTTATAGCTATGATCGCATGTTTCAGTATTTTATCAGCATGCCAATCTTCTGATAACAACAAAAAGACAAGTGATAAAAATAATGATAAAACTTCGATAATTAAGGAAAATGATTCAAATAAACAATCATCTAATACTGAAGAAGGAAGTAAACCAGAAGATAATAGCAAAAATTCTTCTACCACGGGAAATTTCAAAGATCAGACAAATCTAAAAATAGGTGATACTGGCAAGGCAGAAAGTACAGTTGGAAAATATGAAATAACCATTCATTCGGTAGAAATGAAAGATGAAATTGAAGGCCAAGCACCGATGTTTGATCATCTATTTATAGCAGAAATCACTGTTAAGAATATTGGGGATCAACCTATTGACGCAATTGAACCGATAAAAACTTTAGAATTTTCAAGCGAAGAGAATGGCAGTGGAACAGAGGATTATTCTAGTTACTTTAACAGTATAAAAACTTTCTCCGGAAAGTTACAACCAGGTGAGTCACTTAAAGGGGAAGCTGTTTTTGATGGAGCGGATTCGAAAAAATACTATATAAGAACAAATGTCGGCCTTGTTTCTTCCAAAGCCGTAAAAAACAAAACGACATGGACGTTTGAAAAAAGTGAAGCCAAATAAAATTAGGGGATACCATTCATTCTGTCTAGCAGTAAAAACTGTTAGACAGAAAGTGTTAATTCATCTAGTAAAATGAACGTCTTCGTTTTACTAGATGAATTAAGACCAATCTTGGAGGTGTGGAGTATATAATGAGAAAAATAATGTGTTTTGTTATAGCTATAATCGTATGTTTCAGTATTTTATCAGCATGCCAATCTTCTGATAACAACAAAAAGGCAAGTGATAAAGATAACGATAAAACCTCGCAAGTTAAGGAAAATGATTCAAATAAACTATCATCTAATAATGAAAAAGAAAGTAAACAAGAAGATAATAGTAAAAATTCTTCTTCCACGGGGAATTTCAAAGATCAGGAAAATCTAAAAATAGGTGATACAGGCAAGGCAAAAAGTACAGTTGGAAAATATGAAATAACTATTCATTCGATAAAAATGAAAGATGAAATTGAAGGCCAAGCACCGATGTTTGATCATCTATTTATAGCAGAAATCACTGTTAAGAATATTGGCGATCAACCTATTGATGCAAAGGAACCGGTTGGTACATTGGAAATAACTGAAGATTTAAATGGATCGGGGTCCGGCGACGATTCACAGTTTTTTAACAGCGTTAAAACCTTTGAGGGAACGATAGAACCCGGTAAAACTGTTACTGGTGAAGCAGTGTTTGACGGTAGAGAGGCCGATACTTATTACATTCGAACAATTAGTGGATTAATTGCATCAAAAACAGTAAAAAACAATACCGTTTGGAGCTTTAAAAAAAGCGAAGCTAAATAATTAAACTTTTCCGGCAGACCCTGCTAATACTGCCGGAAAATGAGCTTTTATTTCATCTAAATAAATGAATTGGATCGTTTATTTAAATGAAATAAAAATTCATACGCTGAATTACCATGGATTCAATTAGATTTTACAAATGACAAAAATGTAGGGCAAGAAGGGATTATTAAACGGAGGTTCATTACAAATGAAAAAATTCTCAGTTATTGTTGGAGCATTGTTTTTAAGTTTCAGTATTTTATCAGCCTGTAATTCTTCAGGTGGCGAAAAGGGTAAATCAGAAGGAAATGATAATAAAGCTACTACTTCATCTGGTGAATTTAAAGATCAAACAAATCTTAAAATAGGTGAAACTGCAAAAGTGGAGAGCACAATAGGAAAATACGAAATTACGATAAATTCTGTGAAAATGAAGGATGAAATAGGTGGAGAAGCGTCTCAACTTGATCATTTTTTTGTGACTGAAATCTCTTTAAAAAATATTGGTGATCAACCAATAGATGCTTTAGATACAATTGGTATCTTGGAATTAACAGAGGATTTAAAGGGATCGGGTTATTCGGATGTATCTGAATCTGTTAAGGTAAGCAACCCATTTTCAGGTGAAATAAAACCAGATCAAACTGTTACGGGGGAGGCAGTCTTTGAAGGCTTGGATTCAAACGAAAATTATATTCGAATTAGCCCTGGATTAATAGCAGCAAAAGGGGTTAAAAATAAAGCAATTTGGAAATTTGAAAAAGCCGAAGCAAAATAATTAATCGTTTTCGGCAGGCCAGTTAAGTCTGCCTGAAAGATACCTCTTTTTCCATCTAGAAATCCAATAATTTACTATCAATACCTAGAAAGGGGGCGAGGGAGATATGTTAAAGAAATTTAGAAAGGATGACGATGGAAGTTTAACATTGGAAGCAGCAATGGTGATGCCGATTTTTCTTTTATTTGTTGTGTTTTTGGCTACGATTATACGAATTTCCGTTGCCGATTTGGCGTTAAGAAATGCTGTCAATAATACAGCAGAAATTCTTGCCACCCATGCGTATCCCGCCTATTTAGCAGAAAAAGCAGCAAAGTCCAAAATCGATGATACGATTAAGAACTACACACAAGATCAGTTTGATCTTGAACAGGCAACGAAGCTGGCAAAAGGCGTGCTAGAGAAATTCAATATTAATTTAATGGACTATGTATCTAGCATTTCAGGTGCTATTTTAACCCCGGTCGTTAAAGAAAATTTTAAAGAGTCTAATAAAGATCAATTATTTAAGGAAAATTCATTGGAAATTAAAGTGGAACCCCCATCAACATTAGAAAATTCATATATAGGTATCATAGGTACTTATCGGGTAAGTATTACCGCCCCATTTGTTAATAAAAAAATCACGTTACAAAAAAAGGCCTATGAACGTTTATGGACAGGATCTTAATAGAAAGGAGGGAAATTGGTGCAGTTACATTTATATGATTATTTTCTATTTTTCTACCTATTAATTGCCCTATATTTAGATGTTAAATATAGCAAATTGCCGAACTGGTTAACGGTTTCGGGAATGGCATTTGGAATCATCTATCACCTTCTTACAAATGGCATACATGGTCTTATTTTTTCAATTGCTGGATTACTAGTTGCAGGACTTATATTTATTATATTGTATGTGTTTAAAGCTATCGGTGCGGGTGATGCCAAATTATTTGCTGCTATCGGTTCATTTATAGGGATTGAAATGGTTTTATATCTGGCTATGTATTCGATTGTTTTTGCGGGAATTATCGGTGTACTGATCTTATTATTCACAAAGACCTTTTTGAGAAAATTAACTAATGCATTTATGGAAATTATGTCGTCTATCCTATCAAGTGATTTTCAATCACTGGAAGACTACAAGGTAAACAAAAGTACGAGGTTCCCATTCATGTATGCAGTGATTCCGGCAGTCCTTACGACGTATTATTTCTTTTACATATAAAAAATTAGCTAGGAGGAGATAAAAATGAAATCATCAATATATGGAATTGGTTATGATTTTTATCAAAAAAATGGTCATTACCTAATGCTTTACGAAAATCAAGGGGAACAATTATTAGGGGATGCACTTATTCCACTTCAAGTAAAAATGATGCAATCCAATCAAATACCAAATATTCTTCCTCTTTCAATCGAAGAACTGGATTTCAATATACGGTTATATTATGACATAACATCCAAACGTAATTTACAATCCTATTTAGACAATCATACACTTTCATCTTTTGATTTCTATCAACTATTTATAAATATCATTACAACGTTGGAACAAAGTAAATTGTATATGCTCAATGAACATCATTACATATTAAAAGAAGACTTTATCTTTATTGGTAAAGAAGTGAAACAACTCTATTTAACCTATTTACCTATCCAATCGTTTGAGAAGAAATCAAGTACGTTGGATGAGTTGAAAGAATTACTACTGCGGATTGTTAAGCAAGTTGAAAGTTTACAAGGAAGTGAACAAAAGCATATTTCCCAATATGTGGAGGATCCATCATTTAGTTTAGCAGGATTAAAGGAACTGTTAATCGATTTACAGAGGCTCCGTCCAACACCTTATACCAATTATCAAAATGGATTAGCAAATCAATCGATTCATTCGAATCAAATGAATACAGGAGTTCAAGGAAATTACGCGAACCAACCAAATGCCATAAGTCAGCAATCATCACCAGTACAAAATCAAGAAGTAAAAACAGATTCACA
This sequence comes from Heyndrickxia vini, assembly GCF_016772275.1. Classification (NCBI taxonomy): domain Bacteria; kingdom Bacillati; phylum Bacillota; class Bacilli; order Caryophanales; family Bacillaceae; genus Heyndrickxia; species Heyndrickxia vini. Next base: position 1,171,623 of record NZ_CP065425.1, read on the forward strand.
GCCACCGGCTAAAAAGAAGACAAAAGAAACGTTAAAAAAAGAAAAGCGCGGTTCAGCTTTTACGCAAAGACAAAAAGTATATATTATTGTCCTTGGCCTGCTGGCATTAACAATTATTTGGAAGATTTTCGAAGCAGTTCCTACCCAAATGATGTTATTAGTATGTACTGTCTTATCTGTTGCTGTTCTTGTAATTGGTGCAATCTTGCTTTTGAAGAAGGGGCAAAGCACATTAGCAGCATCAGAAGCGGCTGCCTCTAATCAAGCAACGGAAAATCCAAATTTTCAACAAAATGTCCCATTACCAGTCGGTGCAATGAATAATCAAGCATTTGTGCCAAATCCTCAGCAATCTCAGTCATATTATGGGGGAAGTACAACAAACATTCAAACAGCAACGAATATCATGGAACCTCCCGCGGTTCCTCCAATGACACAAACGGATAGTAAGCAAGCAAAGGTTGAAAAACCGATTCGAATCAAACAAACCGAACAAAAGAAACTAAACCCTATTCGTGAAGAACAATCTTTTTCACTAGATACAAATTTACTAGTCGAAAATGACGATACCGTATTGTTAGCAGACGAGATGGATGATGACTTCGTTCAACCGATCGTTGAACCCTATTTGGAAGTAGATCGAAATGGGGAAGTTGAACATATTAAGTTAACAGAAGATCATTTTATGATAGGCAGAAATGAAGCGGCAGTTGATTATGTAGAGGATAGTGTAGGGATTTCTCGAGTTCATTTAGAATTAATCAAAATTGATAATAGCTACGGTGTGAAGGATCTTGGATCAAGGAATGGAACGAAATTAAATGGAGAAACATTAATCCCATATAAAATCTATGCCTTAAACGAAGATGATTGTTTAACTATCGGCAAAGTGGAATACCGATTTAAGTGGGAGTAGTAAGGAATGATTTCTAATCAAAATTGGCAAATAGGGATTGCAACTCACACCGGTCCTGTCAAACAAATCAATGAAGATGATTATTTTATTCAGACGATAGAAGATGCAGTTGGAAATGAATTTACGATAGTTGCCATTGCTGATGGTATGGGCGGTTATGAACGTGGTGATGCAGCAAGTAAAATGGCGATTACAATTCTTGAACAATGGTGGGACAGAAACATTAAAAAGTTTTTAAAGAAGAAAAATTGTCTTCAACGGCTAATCACCGAAATGAACCAATTGTTCAATAAAATGAATAAGCAATTATTGCAGTATGGGACAAAGATTGGAACAACCTTCTCTATCTTAATGTTATATAAAGGAGACTATGCGATTTGCCATGTCGGAGATAGTAGAATATACCAATTTAAAGGTGGAAATGTTGGATTTCAAAACTTCTTCCGGGCATTAAGTGATAGAGAAGGAATGGAATTTTTGAAAAAGCAAAATACAGAAACACTGGAAACCGATGTGGAAATTGTTCAGCTAACAGAGGATCATTCTTGGGTGGAACAGCAAGTGAAAAAGGGAAAACTGACCAAGGAAGAAGCACGTAATCATCGGAAGCGCAATGTATTAACCCAATGTTTAGGAATTGAAAACGGTATTAATCCATGGGGACAAATGGGTACCTATCAATCCAGTGATTTATTTTTATTATGTACGGACGGATTTTATTCAATGTTTTCCAATGATGAAATTGCGGACACGATTCTTGGTTTAGAGAAAGAATATACGGATCTGCAAACTTTAGCTGATTACTTAGTAAACTTAGCGAATTATACCGGGACAAAAGACAATATTACTGTCATTCTATTACGAAACATATTTAATAAAGAAAATGACAACAACCAAAGTCACGATAAGTTTAACCTATTATCCTTTTTGAATCATAAACGTTGGAGTTAGATACTATGGCCAAACATAATATTCATTTAGCCGAAGGAGATATTTTAAAGAACCAATATGAAATTATTCAACAAATCGGTTCAGGTGGAATGTCGGTCGTGTATCTGGCGAAAGAATGTAAAGAAGAAAACCGCCTTTGGGCGATAAAAGTAGCTGATATGGAGAAGAAGATTTCTAAAAGGCTATTTTCAGAGGCAAAAATATTAAGTGAATTGGATCATCCTTCATTACCGAAAATTGCCGATTTTTTCTCTTCACCAGACAAAGAATTCTTTTATCTCGTTCAAGAATATGTTGAAGGTGAAACCTTGTATGAATGGTTCGAACAAAATGATTGTTTCATCGATGAAGAGACAGTCGTAAACATCTGCATCCAACTATGCGATGTTCTGCATTATTTACATTCAAGGAAACCATCCCCAATTATCTATCGGGATTTAAAACCAGCGAATATTATGATCACGAAAACGAGGGATATAAAGCTAATCGACTTTGGAATTGCACGAAAGTACACGGAAAATAAAGCGAAGGACACATTACAAATAGGTACGGTCGGATTCGCGGCACCCGAGCAATTCGAAAAAAGACAATCGGATACGAGAACAGATCTGTTTTCATTAGGTGCATTAATGTACTACTTACTTTCCGGCGGCAAATATGTTTATATCACACAGAAACCTATTCAGTTTTTCCGAAAGCAATTACCAAAAAGCTTAAAGAAATGTATTCATTTACTAGTAAAATCAAACCCGAATGAGCGAATTCAAACGGCCGGGGAAGTAAAAGACTATCTAAAAAAAACGCAAATGCAGCTTGCTAAAGGAAAAAATCATTCATTAAAAAAGGGTTTGTTAATTTCGAAATATGTATTTTCTATATTTTTTTTCATCGGTGTAATTGTTTATATTGCCTACGACCAATTTCATAAATAAGTACAACTGTTAAAAACAAGGAGGCTTTCGAATGGCAGAGAGAATTAAGCTGCCCCACGGTGTATTACAGAAAAATGATCATGAGCTAATTGTCGAAATTCCATTGAAAAATACAAAAGTAATTGAAGCGGAGCAATTAATGGAATTAACGAAATCAGATTCTTTGTTCTTAGCTTGCCAGAAACAGGAGATAAAAGAATCAACGATTTATTTATGCTATACACTACCAAATGGTTATAAACCATTGCAGCAATATACTGGGGCAGCATTGAAAACAAAAATAAAGATCGCTAAAGAAATTATGCAAATCCAAAAAATTCAAGGAACACAATTTACTACCTATATTCATCCGGATAATATTTATGCTAATTCTTCAGGAGACGTAAAGTTTGTCCATAGAGGGATACGTTCGGTGCTTCCACCTGAATTGGAAGATGGAAAGGCATTTGTTTTCCACATTAAATGTTTGATTATCTCACTTTTTACTGGAAAATCTTTTGCTGAGCTTGTTAATAAAGGACTAACAAATATAACGGTCAAACATTCTTTTGTTAAAGATTTAGGAAAGGCTAAATCGTTGTCAGAAATTGAGAACATCCTTTCTTCTAACGTACAAGTGCAAGAAGCAGAGCAAAAAATAATAAAAGATAGCAAGCCTGTTGAGAAATTAAGTAAAACAAATGATAAAATAAACGACCAAAATTTATCTGAAATAAAGCCGCATAAAGAACAGGATAAGCAACAAATAACGAAGGAAAATAAAAAATGGGCTACACCGTTCAGCTTCTTATTGATCGGTCTTCTTATTGGTATCGTAATTATGTATATGGGCCAAGTCAAACCAAATTCGAATGCGCTTGCCTCAAGTAATGATGATAAAAAATCGGTAGAAAAAAAGCTAGTGATGGTAAACGCGGAAAAGGATCGGCAAGAACAGCTACTAGCAGCATATAGACTTTTGGCTGATGGAAAAAATGATGAAGCCATAAAGAAACTGGCAAGTATAAAGAATCTATCTGACGAAGATCAACAATTGCTTGTAAGGGAATATATGAAACAAAATACCCCAGAAAGCTTAAGAAAAGCAGCGATGTTATCTAATGAGTTTAATGATGAGATTGCAGCAAAACTAGTAGCACTTAACACAGAAGAATCCAAGAAAGTTTTGCTGAATTTACAATCTGATTCACCATCTATCCAAATTGAACAGGCATGGCTAAAAAAAGAGTATGATACGGTCACCCAAATAGCCGAACAGCAGCCAAAAAGTAACAAGCGGGCAAAAACATTAGCGATCAATAGTTATCTTGAATTAGGAAAGACAAAAGAAGCAGAAGGGCTCGCTAAAGAAATTGGTGACATCCCACTACAAATTAAAGCGAAAGAACAAGAAATAAAAAGTATTAAAGATGACAAAAAGAAATCAAAAAAGCAAAAGGAAAAAGAAATAAAGGAAATTAATAAATCAATAGAGAAATTGAAAAAAAAGAAATAGACTACTAGAAAAGCGGCTTGAAAGGATGTCCCTGTTTATGAAACCAACAAAATCGATGATCCTCATTGGTATAATCGTCGTATTAGCTATTGGATACTTTTTACGTTCAGGATCTACTGGTTTGCCCTTTCATAAAAACGATAAAAAAGCTGTCGAGGAACGGGCCGAGGCACTTATAAAAGAAGAACTTCCAGAAAAGACAACCATCACCAAGGATATGATTCCACAGGATTTGCAAAAAAAAGTACAGATTAAAGACGGGTATATTGAAAGGGTTATGCCTGATGGAATAAGGGCAGGGTATTATAATCCACGAAGAGGAAAAGTCGAAGGGGAAAAAACATATTACACGCTCCACCTTGATCTTGTTGCTGATGTCAAAGATACGATTAATGAAACATATCTACAAATGATGAAAGATACGCAAACAATTATCGAACGACTGGCTTCCTTTAAGTTAAAAGATAAATTGACATCGGACTTTTCAAAAGATTATATCCGAAATGTCAAAATAACGTGGAAGGCTCCTGTTAAGAACGAAACCGTTTTTGAACCGTTGAAATGGAACAATATTGCAAATGTCAATTTTAAAATAACCCGGGCAGTAGACTGGCCCCAATCACCTAAACACCTTAATGACTACATTGATATGCCAATTGAACTCAACTCTGGATTTTTATTAACGAAAAAGCAGAAGAATGCAGCGTTTAAAGTGGGTGATACAGCTGTAGTAGATCAAGTAGCATTTACTTTAAATGAGGTGAAAAAAGTAAGTGATTCTATCATACAAGTAAACTATACAATAAAAAATAATAGCAAATATAAACTATTATTCGATTCATCAAGTAATTTGCGTTTATACGCTGAATCCAATAAAGATGAACGTTTATATGGCGCAAGTAATAATCAGCAGCAAGAAGGATTCATCGCCCCAGGTGATCAAATAAAAATCACAACCAATTTTGAAGCGGGAACTGGAACTAAATATGCCTTACAATTAGGGTCGTTATCGTATATGGAAACGGATGATAAAAATAATAAATTTCTAAAATTGCTTCAGGCGGGCTGGGTTTTTGACGTTAAATAAAAGATAGATCGAGTGAATGAGAGTAAGGACTTGTTATGAAAACAAGTTTTTACTCTTTTTTAATGAAAAAAATTTTTTTATTGTAAATTAGAAATCTCTGTGCTAATATAATGACATAAGTTCATGCAATCGTTTGCACTACGTGTGGAACTTTTAGGTGAGTAGGCAAGATGCTGTTTTTCTTTTCTATGCTATGAAAGCGTTTAATTATTAGATTAGTAGCTTTAGATAAAAGAACGTATATTTGTCGATTTTTATGCAAACGGTTTCCTGAGTAGGCAACATTTCATGATTAGTGTCATAACAAATAATGGGGGTATCATTTATGAAAATGAAAAAGCTATTTCCAGCCATGCTTGCACTATTGCTTTTAGTAAGTGTTGGATTAGTAGGATGTTCTTCTAGTGATAAATCGAAAGGTGGAAGTTCATCAAAAGGTGATGTAGTGGTTGATATTTTTCAATTTAAAGTAGAATTTAAAGACCAATTTAAAGCGGTTGCAAAAAAATACGAAGATGAACATAAGGGTGTAAAAATCAATATTACTTCTGTCGGTGGTGGAGAAGATTACGGTGCAGCATTGAAATCTAAATTCGCGTCTGGTAATGAGCCTACTATCTATAATGTAGGTGGACCACAAGATGTGAAAGATTGGGAAACGAAATTAGCAGATCTATCTGATACAAAAGCAGCATCAGTTGCATTAGATGGAACACTTGATGGTGTGAAAAAAGGAAATGAAGTGTTAGGACTTCCATATAACCAAGAAGGATATGGCTTCATTTATAATACAAAAGTTTTTGAAAAAGCAGGAATCAATCCGAAAGACATTACTTCTTTTGCTAAATTGCAAGATGCAGTGAAAACATTAGACAATAAGAAAAAAGAATTAGGATTAAAAGGTGTATTTGCCTTACCTGGAAAAGAAACATGGGTAACTGGTTTACACTTATCTAATACGTTCTTATCACCAGAATTCAATGGAAATGTTATTGATACATTTAATGCGAAAAAAGTTGATTTTAAATATGGTGACGCATTCAAGAATGTGCTTGATTTAGAAAACAAATATTCTGTACAACCTACGGTAAGTCTTGATTACTCTCAACAGGTAGAGGAATTATTCTCTACTGGTAAGGTAGCAATGATTCAGCAAGGGAACTGGGTATATAGTTCAATTGCTGGTATTGATCAAGATTTAGCGGACAATGGCATTGGACTTTTACCAATCCCTGTTGAAGGATTTAAAGAAGATGCGATACCAGTCGGTGTACCTATGTACTGGGCAGTAAATAAAAATAAAGATAAGAAAGAAGTAGAAGAAGCGAAGAAATTCTTAGATTGGCTATATACTTCTGACGCTGGTAAAGAAGCGGTTATTAATGATTTCAAATTCATCCCTGCATATGATGGATTTGATGCAAGCAAAATTTCTGATCCTCTAGCTAAAGCAGTTTATCAATATGCACAAGACGGAAAAACAATTCCTTGGGTATTCATGGGCTATCCTACTGGATGGGGACAAGAAAAATTAGGTGTGGATATTCAAAAGTATTTAAGTGGAGAAATAAGCTGGGATGAATTAGTCAAAGATTCAAAAACAGCTTGGGAATCTTCAAGAAAATAATACGTCTTATTTAAAAATAGAAAACAAGGCAGCATGGGTTGCTTTGTTTTCTATATTATTTTAAAACTAAGTCATCTTAATGAGTGGCTTTACGGTTAGCCACTCATTAAGGTGACTTATAAAAAGGCGCTACCGCATTTCAATATTGGAGGAATAATGATGAAAAAAAGGAATTTATGGTATTGGTTGTTTTTAGCTCCTACTCTCATTGCGCTAGCAATCGTTGTTATTTTACCATTAATTTATGGAGTATATTACTCTTTTACGAACTGGAATGGAATTGAAAATCCTCAGTTTATCGGTTTCGAAAATTATATCAATCTATTTAAGGATCAGGAATTTTTGGAGTCCTTATGGTTTACTGTGAAATTTACAGTTGTTTCGGTATTCTTGATTAACTTTTTCGGGCTTGCTCTAGCACTTATTGTTACGCAAAAAATGAAAACAAGTAATCTACTAAGAACGATTTTCTTTATGCCGAATCTTATTGGCGGACTTATCCTAGGTTTCATTTGGCAATTCATATTTCTTAAAGTATTTTCCGGAATTGGTGAATTATTAGGGATTGAATCATTGCAAGGATGGTTGTCAACTTCAACAACCGGTTTTTGGGCTCTAGCAATTTTAATGAGTTGGCAAATGGCTGGATACATTATGGTTATCTATATCTCCTATCTTGAAAGTGTTCCACAAGAATTACTGGAGGCAGCAGAAATCGATGGGGCAAATAGTTTCCAACGCTTTATGCATATTACATTTCCTCTAGTTGCGCCAGCATTTACAGTAAGTTTATTTTTAACATTATCGAATTCATTTAAATTATATGATCAAAACCTATCATTAACAGGTGGAGGACCCTTTCATTCCACACAAATGGTGGCGATGGAAATTTACAAAACGGCATTTACTGAAAATGCGATGGCATATGCCCAATCAAAGGCAGTTATTTTCTTTATTATCGTTGCCGCCATTTCACTAACACAAGTGTATGTCAATAAGAAACGGGAGGTCGAAATGTAGTGAGCAGAAAAAAGAAAAAATCATTTATCATTGGTACGATAGGAATCATTTTGGCTCTCCTATGGCTTTCACCGTTTTACTTAATGATCGTAAACTCTTTTAAAACAAAGCGGGAAATATTCACTGATACGTTGAAACTTCCTAAACAATTTACCTTTGATAACTATGTGGAGGCATTTAACCAGTTAGATTTTTTAAAAACCTTATTTAATTCGATTTTAATAAGCGTGGTTGCAGTCGTCATAATTGTTATTTTTTCATCGATGGCAGCGTATGCACTATCACGCAGAAAAAGTAAAATTAGCGGGTTAATCTTTTTCCTTTTCGTTGCTGCAATGTTAATTCCATTTCAATCCGTCATGATCCCACTTGTTTCTATATTCGGGAAAATGGAAATGCTCAATCGAATAGGAATTATCATCATGTATCTAGGATTTGGATCAAGTCTTTCCATCTTTTTATATCATGGTACATTATCAGGAATTTCAAAATCTCTTGATGAGGCGGCTACAATCGATGGAGCGAATCGTTTTCAAGTATTTTGGTATATTATCTTTCCAATGTTAAAACCAATTACGGTTACTGTTGCGATTTTAAACATTATTTGGATTTGGAATGACTATTTATTGCCATCACTCGTTATTAATAAAGAAGGAATGGAAACGATTCCTTTAAAAATGTTCTTCTTCTTTGGAGAATATACGAAACAATGGCATTTAGCATTAGCTGGTTTAACAATTGCAATTATCCCGGTTATTATCGTGTATTTCTTCCTGCAAAAACAAATTATTAAAGGAATTTCTGAAGGCTCTGTAAAATAATCGTAATTATCAATACTTACCGTTTACAATAGAAATACTTACATTTGAATAACGGGGGATAGAAACAATGACAGTAACAATAAAAGACGTAGCAAGAGTAGCTCAAGTGTCACCTTCTACGGTGTCAAGGGTCATTGCTGATAATCCGCGCATTAGTGAAGAAACAAAAAGGCGGGTACGTGAAGCAATGAACGAATTAGGATACCATCCTAATTTCCAAGCACGAAGCTTAGTCGTAAAAAGTACGAAAACAATTGGAATCATTATGCCGAATTCAGCTACGCAAGTGCTAGAAAATCCTTTCTTCCCAGAAGTATTGAGGGGAATCAGTTTAATTGCACGGGAAAATCGCTTTGGTATCTATTTGTCTACAGGTGCTACTCAAGAAGAAATTTTTGAAGAAGTTATTCAAATGGTTCAAGGGCGTCGAGTTGATGGAATTATTCTCCTCTATTCAAAAACAGATGACAAAATCATGAAATATTTACTAGATAATGATTTTCCATTTACTGTTATTGGAAGACCATTTCATAATGCGGAGCGGATTACCTATGTTGATAATGACAATATATATGCCACTAAGCAAGTGACGAAATACCTTATTGATAAAGGGCACGAAAAAATTGCATTTATTGGTGTGAATACAGAAGATGTTTTTACCATTGATCGGATGGAAGGGTATAAACAAGCAATGGAGGAAGCCGGAATTCCCTTCAAGAAAGACTATGTAATCCATGAGAAATGGCTGAAGGAAAATGAAAAGGAAGCGATTATTGAATATTTATTCAGCAAAGAAGTGCCGACGGCCATTGTGTTAACAGATGATTTCCTTGCAATTAAATTGATGAGTATAGCAGAGGATTTATCGATACGCGTACCAGAGGATATTTCGATTGTCAGCTTTAACAATATTATGCTTTGTCAGTATATGAGACCTCCATTATCATCCGTAGATATCAATATTTTTCAATTAGGAATTGAAGCCGCAGGCTGTTTATTGGATAAAATAAATCATCCGGAAACTTTACCTAAGCGAATCACAATTCCGGCTAAAATGATCGAAAGAAAAACGTGTGCGAAAATTATAAAGAAATAATACGAATAAAAGGTGTGGGTATCAAATGGAAAAAAGCTGGTGGAAAGAGAGTGTCGTTTATCAAATTTATCCGCGAAGCTTTAATGACTCGAATGGCGATGGAATCGGGGATCTAAAAGGAATAACAAATAAACTGGATTATTTAAAAGAATTAGGAATTGATGTCATCTGGCTTTCTCCTGTATATCAATCTCCGAATGATGATAATGGATATGATATCAGTGATTACCGAGCAATTATGGATGAATTTGGAACGATGGATGATTTTGATGAATTACTAAGCGAAATCCATCATCGTGGAATGAAATTAATGATGGATTTAGTTGTCAATCATACGTCCGATGAACATGAATGGTTTAAACAAGCAAGAAGTTCTAAAGACAATCCATATCGAGATTATTATTATTGGATGCCGGGAGAAAATGGTCAGGAACCAAATAACTGGGAATCCGTCTTTAGTGGTTCGGCGTGGGAGTATGACGAAAAAACAGAAGAATATTACCTCCATCTTTTTAGCAAAAAACAACCCGATTTAAATTGGGAAAACCGTAAAGTTCGTGAAGAAGTATATGAAACAATGAAATATTGGTTAGATAAAGGCATTGATGGATTTAGAATGGACGTTATCAACTTTATTTCAAAAGTACCTGGATTACCGAATGGGGAAAATGTACAAGGGAAGAAATATGCATCGGGTGCTAATTTTTATATGAATGGACCGAAAATTCATGAATACTTACAAGAAATGAATCAGGAAGTTCTTTCTAAATATAACATTATGACAGTTGGTGAAATGCCCGGTGTAGATGTTGAAATGGCAAAACAATACACTGGCGAAAACCGTAATGAGTTAAATATGGTCTTTCAATTTGAGCATGTCGACTTAGATTCGGGACCTAAAGGGAAATGGGATTTAAAAGATCTGAATTTCCATGAATTTAAAGCCTCATTTACTAAATGGCAAAAAGGATTAGAAGGTGTTGGCTGGAATAGTCTTTATTTGAATAATCATGACCAACCAAGAATGGTATCAAGATTTGGTGATGATAAAGAATACTGGAAAGAATCAGCAAAGATGCTTGCTACATTTCTTCATTTTTTACAAGGGACCCCATACATTTATCAAGGTGAAGAGCTTGGAATGACGAATGTTCGTTTTGATTCAATTGATGACTATAAAGATATCGAGATTTTGAATATGTATAAAGAAAAAATAAGCGAAAACGATAGCAATCATCAGCAGATTATGGAATCCATTTATGTGAAAGGGAGAGATAATGCAAGAACCCCTATGCAGTGGAATGACCAGAATCATGGAGGATTTACATCCGGGACACCTTGGATAACAGTAAATTCAAACTATAAGGAAATTAACGCAAAGAAGCAGTTAACTAATGATGATTCTATTTTTCACTATTACAAACAGCTCATTCAATTAAGAAAACAACACGACATCATCGTGTACGGTACATATGATTTAATCTTGGCAGATCATAATGAAATCTTTGCCTATACTCGTACATTAGATGAAGAAAAGTTGTTGATTATTTTAAACTTTTCTAAAGAAAATTGTCTATTTGAACTTCCTAAGGAAATTCAGTTTACTGATAAAGAGCTGCTAATCTCAAATTATGAAGTCAATTCTGCTGACTCAATAGAAAAAATTACATTATTACCTTTTGAAGCTAGAGTATATAAATTATTCATATAAAAATGCTTCAGTTTACACCTTATGATGAAAAAGAAAAGCGAGGAAATGTTTATGAAGCAAACATGGTGGAAAGAAGCGGTTGCCTACCAGATATATCCTAGGAGTTTCAAAGATTCAAATGGCGATGGAATCGGCGATCTAAACGGGATTATTTCAAAATTAGATTATTTGAAGGATTTAGGAATTGATGTCATATGGATCTGTCCAATGTATAAATCGCCAAATGATGATAATGGGTATGATATTAGTGATTATCAAGATATCATGGACGAATTTGGGACCATGGCGGATTTTGACTTATTGTTAGAGGAAGTTCATAAACGTGACATGAAATTAATTATTGATTTAGTTATTAATCATACAAGCGACGAGCATCCTTGGTTTATTGAATCTAGATCTTCATTAAATAACCCGAAACGTGATTGGTATATTTGGCGCGATGGGAAGAACGGGAAAGAACCGAACAACTGGGAAAGTATTTTCGGTGGCTCTGCTTGGAAGTATGATGAGACGACCAATCAATATTTTCTTCATATTTTTTCTACAAAACAACCAGACTTAAATTGGGAAAATAAAGATGTGAGAAATGCGCTTTATGAAATGATGAATTGGTGGTTAGATAAGGGAATTGACGGATTTCGGGTGGATGCGATCAGTCATATTAAAAAAGAAGAAGGACTTCATGACATGCCTAATCCGGAAGGGCTGCAGTATGTTTCATCCTTTGATAAGCATATGAATGTGAAGGGGATTCAACCGTTTTTAGAGGAATTAAAGGAAGAAACCTTTTCAAAATACGATATTATGACCGTAGGCGAAGCAAATGGTGTTGGAATAGATGAAGCCGATGGATGGGTAGGGGAAGACAATGGGAAATTTAATATGGTCTTCCAATTTGAACACCTTGGTTTATGGGATGCAGAGAGCAAAACAAATATTGATATTGTAGAGTTAAAAAAGATTTTAAGCAGATGGCAAAAGGGCCTTGAAAACAATGGCTGGAATGCATTGTTTATTGAAAACCATGATAAAGCACGTGTCGTTTCAACATGGGGAAATGACGGAAAGTATTGGTATGGAAGTGCGACAGCTTTAGGTGCTATGTACTTTCTAATGCAAGGCACACCATTTATTTATCAAGGACAGGAAATTGGCATGACCAATGTTAAATATGCAACGATTGATGAATATGATGATGTAGCCACGAAGAATTTATATAAAATTCGTTCGGAAGCGGGTATATCCCATGAAAAAATCATGGAAGTCATTTGGGCATCTAGTCGAGATAATTCCCGAACGCCAATGCAATGGTCGGATGACACCCATGCCGGGTTTACAACAGGTACACCATGGATGGGCGTAAATCCAAATTATCGAGAAATAAATGTAGAGAAACAACAAAAGGATCCACATTCTGTCTATCATTTTTATAAAAAAATGATTGCTCTAAAGAAAGAAAATAAAATTTTCACGTATGGAAGTTATGATTTAATCCTAGCTAACGATCCACAAATCTATGCATATACACGTACAATAGAAAACGAAAAGGTAATAGTTATTACAAATTTATCGGAACAGCCAATTGAGTATTCGTATAACCATGTTTTAAACTATAACAATCTCCTACTTCATAACTATGAGGTTACACAGCATGATACAATGACACATTTTACTTTGCAGCCATATGAGGCAAGAGTGTATAAACTATAATTTTTCTGAACATGAACTTTTAATGAGGTTCATGTTTTTTTAAATTAGGTGTTTAAATGTCTGTTATTTAAACGGTTTTGAAAGAGCCCTTCATTCATATGCGGAAAAATCACTGTTCATTATTTGAGGCTTACTTTAGGTGTCTTAAATATTGAAAGAAAAAGCCTAAATATATCAAAAAAATTGGAAACATTAACCGCTTCAATACCTAATTTATCTTATTTATACTAGATTAGGTAAGTCTTAAAATTCCTTAACTTCCTAGACTTACCAAAAATCCTAGAAGGGAAGAAAAACATGCAAAAAACTTTACAAAAAGGACTGCTAGTATTATTAATCTTGTTTGTCATGTTCAGTAGTATTCCTATGAATGGTTTAGCCAAGACCATGAAGGAAAATCTAAAAGAAACGGAAACAAAACAAGAAAATAGCAATACAAAGCCTGCACTAGAAGATCCTGAAAATGGGGAGGTGGTAAGTGAACGAACAGAAAATACTCGATTATTTTATGATGGCAATGGGGAATACACAAAACAAATTTACTTCGATCCCATTTATAAAAAAGATAAAGCAGAGGGAGAATGGGAAGAACTTTCATCTGATATTTCAGAAGTTTCTAGCACCGAGCTTCAGACCGAGAATGCAAATTTAACATCAACATTTCCTAAGAAAACTTCCAACGGTCAATATGCTTCCTTTCAATATAATGAACATGCAATTGAATATTCTTTATTAGAAGCTTCGGGTAAGGAGCAAGAACCTGTTCAACCAAGTGAAGTAAGTGCTGATTATAAGAATAATAGTAATACTATTACGTACTCTAATATTCTTCCAGATATTGATTTAAGAAATATATCGTTTAATCAGAATACGAAAGAAGATCTCATTCTTAATCAATATAATGGCTTTAATATCTTTAAATTTAAATTAAAAACGAATTTACAAGCAGATATTCAAGACGATGGTTCTATACAATTTATTGATCAGAATCAAAAACAAGTGTTTCAATTACCCAAACCCTATATGATTGATTCAAACTTCGATGAACATTCCGGAGAATCCGCACGCTCTGAGGACGTAACATATAAATTGGATAAAACTGAAGATGGTTATATTTTAACTGTACAGGCTGATTCTGAATGGTTAAAGGACGCAAATCGGAAATATCCCGTTTATATAGATCCTACAACATCAATTAATACTACTTCTGATGCCTTTGCAGCAAGTGCTTACCCTACAACAAATTATAGTTCGGCTTCAAGTAAATGGGATGAAGGGCTAAAAAAATATATATTAAAAGTAGGATATTACGATAATACAACCGGTACAAATTTTGCTTACTTAAAACAAAGTTTATCAAGTATAAGTAATATGGAAATTACCAATGCAACATTCAATGTCTATGTTGCTCATGCTTATTACGTAAATACAGCTAATGGACTTTGGATAAATGCAAATACTCAAGATTGGTCCGCTAATACGGTAAACTGGAACAATAAGCCTACATCTTTAGCCATTGGAAAAGTAGACGTAGCAAGAAATCAGTGGGCAAAGTTTGATGTGACAAGCACTGTTCAAAAATGGATTGATGGAAGTCTTAAAAACTATGGATTTAAACTTCACACCGATGGGAATGGACAGGGCTTCTGGAAAAAAGTTGTTTCTTCTACGAATACTGACGATAAACCGTATTTATCTGTTACTTACACGATTCCTGCTCCAACAGGTCCAGCAGGGCAGGCTTATAGCAATGGGAACGGTACAGGGTATGTTGACTTAAACTGGAAGGCTGTTCCTGGTGCCATTGGATATAAAATATGGGTATATAACGGTGCACAATATGAATCTATTAATGTAGGAAATGTGACCTCGTGGTCAAGTAAAGGTCAAAAGATTTGGCCAACTGAAGCTGAAATAAAAAGTGGAAAATTTAATCTACACACCGATACAGATATCAATAAACGAACAGGAACTGAATTAGCTATTGATCCGAGCACGGTATACAAAAATTCGGGTGGAAACTATTCAACCAATACCAATTATTGGTTTAGAATTAGTGCGGTTTATTCACAAGGCGAAAGTAGCTATTCAACGTCATATTATCGGCCAACTCTACCGAATTTAAACTTGCCGCAAGCACCTGAAGGAATGAGTTATTCCAATGGCAATGGAACGGGTTATCTTGATTTCAATTGGAAACCAGTTAAAGATGCGAAAGGTTATAAGATTTGGCTTTATAATGGAAAGGAATATGAATCTAAAGATGTAGGAAATGTGACTTCTTGGTCAACGAAAGATCAAAAGTATTGGCCGACGACAGCGGAAGTTAAAGCAGGGAAATACAAACTTCATCTTAACGATAATTCTGGAGTAGAACTACCTGTAGATCCTTCGCCTGTTTATCATAATTCTGGTGGAAATTATGGGACAGCAACGAATTACTGGGTTCGAATAAGCGCCTATAATGATCAAGGAGAGACTGTCTTTTCATCTTACTATCGACCCAATATTCCGGATTTATCTGTGCCTACGAATATAAATGCTTTTCCATATACAAATATGGTTTCAAGTAACTCAGGATATGTCCAATTGAATTGGGATCCAGTCGATGAAGCAACTGGGTATAAGGTATGGCTGTATAATGGGATCAATTATGAATCATTTGATGTAGGGGATAAAGATTCATGGACTACTCAAAACCAAGGAATTTGGCCGACGGATGACGAAATTGCCAAAGGAAGATTCGAATTACATCATGATAAATCGGGAACAGAATTATCTACTGACCCATCCCCCGTTTATCGAAATTCAAAAGGTCATTATACGACGAACACCAACTATTGGTTTAAGGTAAGTGCCTATAATAATGATGGCGAAACGATTGTTTCGAAATATATTCGTCCGACGATAGGAGCTCCAACAGAATTACTAGGTACAGAAGATTACTGGTCAATCATCGATGTTACTAACGGTAGTGTGAATGCAGCAACGGGAAATTTAATAATCAGCGAAACGGATTTTTCTATTGATGGGCGTGGTCCAACGCTAGGTTTAAATAGAACATATAACAGTCTCTCCCCTAGTATTGGGCTGTTTGGTGCAGGCTGGCATAGTGATGCTGAGATGAAAATGGAAGCGATGGGCAATGAAGTTATTTTTACAGACGAAGATGGAACGGTTCATCATTTTCTAAAAGAATCGGACGGTAGTTATAAGCCACCTACAGGAGTGTACCTCGAACTTAAGGATACTACCAATGAATATATACTTACATCAAAAGATCAATCAGAAATGTATTTCAATAAAAAAGATGGTCACTTAATAAAAATTGTTGACGGACACAATAATGTACTGTCGTACACATTTACAGACAATCAACTACAATCAATAAAAGATGCTTCTGGACGGACTTTATTGTTTGAATACAATAAAGATGGCTTTGTTTCAAAAATTACAGATCCGAAAAGTAAGGACACAACCTTTGATTATGTAGACAATCAATTAGTTTCGGTAATAAATGCAAATTCAGAAAAAACAATATATGAATATGACGAGGATGGACGTTTAATTAAATACTATTCTCCTACACATATTCCAGAAAAGCCTGTAGCAACTCAATTCGGCTATGATAAAACGACCAATCGAATGATGGAAGTCACAAATCCTGAAGGCAAAAAAACAACGTTTGATTATAATACGCCAAAACGTGAACTAACAGTGACAATGCCGAACGGCAAAAAAATGTTCTATGTATACAATGCGGCAGGAAATCCAACAGAAGTAACTGTCGACCCAGATGGGCTAAAATTAACAACGACTTATAACTATGAAGGAAATAACCTAAAAGAGTCACGAGATCCAAATGATCAATCGTCAATTAAACCAACGGAGTCTTATCAATATGATTCTAACGGAAATGTAACGACTGCCGAAGATAGCTATGGGAAAGAAACCTATCAATATAATAAAAACAATGATGTGACTTCCTATGTAGATACAGAAGGCGACGAAACAACGGTTGCTTATGATGGATTAAATGCTGTTTCAGAAACTGATCAATCGGGAAAAACATCATCTATCTCGAAATACGATAAGTATGGGAATGAGATCGAATCAAGTGGTGACTTAGCTCCATCAAATAATCAATTATTGAATAATAATTTTGAAGATGGTACAACCTCATGGAATGTTGTAAATGTAAAAGATGACGGAAAGATGGTCATAGATCCAGAACAGGCATCTTCCGGAATGGGTGGTAAGCAATCCATTAAGTTATCCAGTCAAACAGCTTCAGCTGATTCCGAACATGGATATATTGCAGCTACTCAAGTGCTATCTGTATTACCAAATGTAACTTATACTTTAAGTGGACAAATCAAAACAAGCAATCTAAAAAATGCACAAGCGTTTTTTAATATTAGTTTTATTGACGGTACCGGCAAACATATTAGTTGGGCGGATAATCGTTATAGTCAGTTAACAGGCACAAAAAAGTGGACAAAGCGTCAATTGACATTCAAAACTCCTGAAAACGCAGCAAAAATTAAAATCTTTTTAGAAGTTGATCATACGTCAACAGATGCATCTGGTGAAGCATGGTTTGATGCTCTTCAATTAGAGCAAGGTGAAGTATCATCTAAATACAATCCAGTAATCAACAGCAGCTTCGAACAAAGCCTTGGTAATTGGTCTGGTTCAGGTGGTTCCGTCGATAAAACAGGTTTTGAAGGTGACAAATCGTTAAAAATTAATCGTACAAGTTCCACACAAACAAACAGCCGGTATAAACAAACGGTATCGATTGGTCAAAAACCTGAAGATAAGCCATTAGTTCTAACATTAACAGGTCTTTCTAAATCAGAAAATGTCAAAAATGGATCTTCTTCTGATCCGAATGCAGACTATGCACTTCTTGCCAAGGTTTACTTAACAGACGGAACATCGAAAAGTTATGAAGCAAAGTTTCCGTTGGGAACACAGGATTGGAATCGTTCTGCGGTTAAAATTGATCCGAATACCCCGATTGATAAAATTGAACTAACAGCCGTTTTCCAAAATGGAAATACGGGAACAGTTTGGTTTGATGGAATTCGCTTGCTAGAAGGAAATGTGATCACAAAACAAACGTTTGATAATAATGGAAACTATGCAACCCGTATCGAAGATGAATTAGGTCATGCAACATTAAACGAGTACGATGAAATCGGAAATCTTCTAACTGAAACGGATCCAAAAGGACATAAAAAGTCATATGTCTATGATGCGATGGATCGTCTCAAAGAACTAACGTTGCTTAATAGTACAAAAGTTACCTATGAGTTTGATAAAAATGGAAATAATACAAATAAATCAATTATTTCTAGTGATGGGAAAACTCAAACTTTCCATTATGAATATGATCGGAACGACCAATTAAAACAAGTAACTGACCCATTAGGTGGACTAGCAATCTATCAGTATGATGATAACGGGAATCAAATAAAAACTACCTTCCCTAATGGAAAGACGCAAGAATGGAAATATGATGGTGCTGACCGTCAAATTGAAACACTATTTGATGGAAAGAAAATGTTTACATTTGGTTATGATAAAAATGGAAATGAAAGGTCCGTTACGGATGTAGCCAGTGGAACAAGTAAAGAGAAAACATATGATTCTTCCAATCGCCTTCGTACATTAATAGAACGTGGAGGTAAAATCGAATGGACATATCCGACAACATCGGATAAAATGAATCAATTATTATTTTCTCACGGGACAACTTCTCTCAAGACAACGTTTGAGTACAATACGCTTGATCAGAATACCGTTGTCAAAGATGGTATATATTCGTATCAATTTGATTATGATGAGCAAGGTAATGTTGGAACGTATACAGCTGGGAATGGCTCTGGTTCAACCTTTGTTTATGATGATGCTGGAAAAATTAATAGTCTGGCAGTAGGCACGAAAAAGGGTGATATCCTTCTTGAGGAACATTATCGTTACGATGAAAACGGAAATCGTACAAAGATTGAATATCCAGATGGTTCGGATATATCTTACGAATTTGATTCCTCTGATCAGTTAACAAAAGAATCGTTAAAAAACGGTACTGAAAAATCATACAAATATGATGGATTTGGTAATCGTACTAACGTGAATGTAACATCAAAAGAAGGGGAAATTTCCACAGATGCCGAATATAATTCAGCCAATCAATTAACTAAATTCGGAAACGAAAAGATTACGTATGACCAAAACGGTAATCGATTATCTGATGGAAAATACATCTATGGATGGAATGCGGCCGATCAACTCATTTCCATTACCAAAAAAGAAGAAACGGCACCATTTGCGAAATATGTATATGATGAAGATGGTCGCCGAATTCAAAAAATAGTTGATGGAAAAGTCACTAACTATTATTATGATGGTGAAAGCCTGAACGTACTATACGAAACAGATGAACAAGACAAGGTTGTTCGCTCTTATGTCTATTCTCAAGATGGACAATTACTCGCATTACGTAAAGGTAGTGACACATACTTCTATCATTACAATGCACATGGTGACGTAATTGCTCTTACTGATAAAGAAAATAATATTGTTGCCGATTATCAGTACGATGCCTGGGGGAATGTGCTTCAATCAGATGAGCAAGACAGTGTGAAGGATAATCCTTACCGTTATGCAGGATATCAGTTTGACAAAGAAACAGGATTATATTATTTGATGGCTCGGTACTACAATCCGAATCACGGTGTTTTCTTATCTATGGATCCTGATCCTGGTGACGATGATGACATTTTGACCCAAAATGGCTATACGTATGGTAATAATAATCCGGTAATGTTAGTCGATCCAGATGGACATTGGGTATGGCTCGTCATTAATGCAGGGTTTGCTATTTATGATGGTTATAAAGCTTATAAAGCAGGAAAAAGTAAAAAACGAATTGCTTGGGCTGCAGCCTCAAGTTTTGTTGGAATCGGAAAAATAAATAAAGTTTCAAGGGCGGCAAAATATGCGGGGAGAGTTGGAAAGCAGACTAAACTAAAATCACTACTAAATCATAAGCATACGCCCCGACATGTAAAAGGACATATTAAAAATGAGTTAAGACATATTAAAAGTAAAAAAAGAAAAACAATTAGGGTACCACAAGGATATAATCTTGCACATAAGAGAGGATACGAAGCGAGAAAGGGATATGGTTATGCACATACAGTACTTCAAAATATAAAAAACCATAAAACTCAACATAAATATGATGGAAATGGTAGAAGAAGATAACTAAATATTAGAGGGTGATATTTTTATGAAGCTTTATAATAAAATGCTTGTTGGAATTGGGGAAAAAAGTCTTAAGTGTTTTTCACCTAAGGGAGAATTATTATATGTAGCTAGTAGTTTTGATAAAATGAAAGGGCGCTTACCCAAAGATCATCATTTCTTTGTTGGATTAACTGGAGATCGAACATTTTCAAGATATGGTGTTGTAAAAAAAATAAATGATCCTTTATCTGTGCATGATCTTGTGAAATTAGACTTTAAGTCTAGAAATTTGAGTATACCTAATTTGGCAGAGGTGGATTTACAACCGTATGAACGGTTTTTAGAGAAAGTAAACTCTTTTCCAGAACACACACCATTGGCTACTACTTGGATTGAAAAAGGTGTGGGCATACTTGAAAAAAAGAAAGAGTTACGAGTTCATAAAGTTTTCTTTCGTGATCTCACAAAAGAGGAGAAAATGGAATTGTTTGGATTTGAATTAAATTCTTAAAAAACACCAATTATTTTATTTCCTTTTTTACTTTTGGTGAAACCTCATAAATTAAATAAGGAGTATTAATTAATAATGCAGAATATAAGAAAGCTCATTTCTTCAAGGAAACCTGGAGTGTCGGAAGATTGTATATTAAGAACCGAAGAAAAGTTAGGAGCTAAATTTCCTATTCGATATAGAGAGTTGGTAAAATTAATTAATAATGCAGAGGTTGATAATTGGATTTTTTATCCTATAAAAGATGAAAATCGAATTGAAAAAACATTTGATGATATAGTTAGAGCAAATACCGATATAAATAATGAAAGTTCTAATAATTATATTGCTTTTGCAGAGGACGGAACTGGTGATCAATTATGTTTCAAAATTAAGGATGAAAAAATGCTTGAATATATTTATTTTTGGGATCATGAAAATAGCAGCGTTGAAATAATTGCGAAAAATCTAGAAGAATTTATTATTAATTTGTTAAAAGGAGATTTTTAATAACCATATTCTAAATACACAAGCCTAATACAGAAAATGTTGTTACAAATTTAAAAAGGGAATTAGAGTGTATCGCTCTGATTCCTTTTTTTATGGGTTACTGTTGCTCAATATTCCTCCCATAAAATATTTCATCCATTTCCTTTTTCAATCTTTCGGTTATTTTCTCTTCTTCCCCTTCAGCAAGTTCATCCTTTGTAGATCCGAATAGATAATTATTTAAATCGAATTTTTTGATCTTACATTTCGTGTGAAAAATATGCTCCGGATAGACGTTTACATCAATCATATCGTAGTTACTTTTGATGTTATCTGGAATATAATTTTGGATAGAGCTTATGTCATGGTCAATAAATAATTTCTGTCCTTTTTTGTTTCTAGTAAATCCTCTTACACGGTAATCTATTGTCATAATATCCGTATCAAAGGAATGTATAAGGTGATTGAGAGCTTTAAGCGGAGAAATTTCTCCACAAGTGGATACATCAATATCCGCACGAAACGTACTAATCCCTTCATCTGGGTGATATTCTGGATACGTATGTACAGTAATATGGCTTTTATCTAATTGTAATACAACAGATCCCGGAAGTGGCCCGGGAGACTCACTGTATGATTCAGTAGGAACATCGACAACAGGTCCTTCAGAAACTAGTAAGGTCACACTTGCTCCTTGGGGGATAAAATCTTGTTTTGCTGTGTTCAATACATGGGCACCGATGATATCTGATACATCATTTAAAATCGCTGTTAATCTGTCCGCGTTATATTGTTCATCAATATACTCAATATAAGCCTCTCGTTCTTCCTTCGTTTTTGTAAAGCAAATATCATACATATTAAAACTTAATGATTTAGTAAGATTATTGAAACCATGTAATTCAATACGCTGTTCAGGTGTAAGCTTCATATCGAATTCGCCCCCTTCTCCAATTGTTTACCCTCTTTTTATTATTACACTCGATTATTAGATAAATACTTATAAAGTAGTTCAAAAAAAGTGAATAATAAAATGATAATTGACTGCATAGGGTAAGGGTGTATCTGGGGATACCTGCAAAACAAAAACGACATGAATTAAACTTTGAAGTTAGTATGATGAATAGGGAAAATTTCGAATAAAAGGAGAATGTGGTGGATAACAAGCATAGAAAGTGCTATAATGAAAAGTGATCGATTATTATTTGTTAATTAATCATAATTATCTATATTAACATTAACACAAATAAAGAGCGATGTCAACTATTTTAGATTTTTTTCAGGAGGTTTCTTATGACAATTCAAGATAACGAATGGTTACAAGAACAAAAAAGGGTAGATGACACAGTTAGAAAGGTGAAAGATAAGAAGCAATCTTTGCTTTCTCAAGTGAAATCTGTCAAAGATGAAGCAGATGAGATTAAGCAGAACTTTTGGGAAGATGTGACAGTTAACCTTGACGAACCGGATGATGTTATTGAAACCTTTACAAGTATAAAGCAACAGGCAGAGCTTCTTTCAGAACGTGAACGAAGTTATAAGCATGTGGAAGAAAATATTTCTATTCTTAATAAGCTTGAATACTCGCCTTATTTTGCACGTGTGGATTTTAAAGAACAAGATGAAGAAAATGAAAACATATATATTGGCATCGGATCTTTTCTCGATGGTGATGATTATCTCGTTTATGATTGGCGGGCGCCGATATCAAGTATTTATTATGATGGAAGCCCTGGACCTGTTTCTTATGAAACTCCAGAAGGTCCTCGGAAAGGTGAAATGTTATTAAAACGACAATTTATAATAAAAGATGGACAGATTGAATCGTTATTCGATACAGGAGTAACGATAGGAGATGAAATGCTTCAAGAAGTGCTTGGGAATAGAGCGGATACGCAGATGAAAAACATCGTAGCGACTATTCAAAAAGAGCAAAATAAGATTATCCGTGATATAAGAAGTAGATTATTATTTGTTCAAGGGGCAGCAGGAAGTGGAAAAACATCTGCAGCATTGCAAAGAATAGCCTACCTCTTATATCGTTTTCGTGATTCGCTTTACTCTGATCAAATTATCCTGTTTTCACCTAACCGTTTGTTTAATCACTATATTTCAAAGGTACTCCCAGAGCTTGGCGAAAATAACATGGAACAAACAACGTTTTTGGAATTTGCGCAATCAAGAATTCCGGATCTCACTGTAGAAAGCTTATTTGAACAATTTGAAACAAGTTTAAACGCAGTGGATCATCACTACAGATCAAAGGCCATTCGATTAAAGGGCGATTTGCCTTTTGTTCATGCAATCAGTGATTATGTGGACAATTTAGTTACTTCAGGTTTGTTTTTTAAAGACATAAGCTTCCGTGGGAAGATACTCATATCAAAGGAGGAAATTTCTGAGCTCTTTTATTCATATGATCAATCCTATACATTGCCGAATCGTTTTCCTCTTATTAAGAAGGAATTATTAAAAAGATTAAAAGAAATAGCTAGGGAAGAAGAAAAGGCACCGTGGGTAGAAGAGGAGATGGAGCTATTAGATAGAGAGGATTATTTAAAGGCATTTCAGCATTCTCTAAAAGGAGAAGATGATTTCAATTCTTTCGATCAAGAGAAGAAATTTTTAGCTAAACAAATTGTTAATAATTATTTTAAAAAAATACGGGCCGGAATAAAACGGTATCGGTTTTTTCACCGTAAAGCTCAGTATGTAGATTTTTTAAAAAAGGTTCCAGAATTACTTACTCTTAAAAATTATGATATCAATGCAGAAGATTGGACAGAGATTCAAAGAAACACGATTAAATTACTAAATGAAAAAAATATTCAAATGGAAGATTCGGTTCCTTACATGTATTTATACGATTTAATTGTTGGGAGAAAGAATCAAACCTCAATTAAATATGTGTTTATCGACGAGATTCAAGATTACACACCCGCACAACTTGTCTATATGAAATTTATGTATCCATATAGTAAGTTCACGATGCTTGGTGACATCAATCAATCCATTTTCAATAAAGGAAGCGAATCTCCAATTCAAACATCGATGAACATATTTGGGGAGGAAAAAGCTGAGATTATCCGCTTGACGAAAAGCTATCGATCAACCGCTGCAATTACAGCATTCACTAAAGCCATTTTACCTGATGGGGAGGCAATAGAGCTATTTGAGAGGGAAGGAGAACTACCATCCTTTATCATTGAAAGTACATTTGAAGGAATGTTAGATCAAATTGTTAGGCAAGTAGAAAGAATAGCGTTAACATCCAGTTCCATCGCCATAATTGGGAAGACGATGAAAGATTGTGAGCAAGCTTACCAGCAATTAAAGAAAAAAATAAACATTTCATTAATCGACTTGAAAAACCAAGAATTAGCGGAAGGCCCAATCATTCTTCCTTCCTATTTAGCAAAAGGATTGGAATTCGACAATGTTATCGTCTTAAATGCATCAGACGATCGTTACAACGATGAATCAGAACGTACCTTGCTTTACACAATATGCACAAGAGCCATGCACCACCTCATCATCACCAGCCAAAACCAACCATCACACCTATTTGATAGGGTTCCTGAAAATTTATATAAGTAAAAATCTCAAATCAAGTATACATCCACGTATGCTTGATTTTTTACTTTTTTATACGGTTAAAGGAAATTCTTAGTCCTTACACGAAGTAGATTGGAGCGGAAGGGTGCGAGACTCCTGCGGGAAAAACGGTAAACGGGAGACCCCATAGCGAGGTACGAGCGAGGAGGCTCCCGAACCGCCCGCGGAAAGCGAGCACCCTGCAGCGGAAATCTACGTCCACGTCCAGCACAAAGTAATAAAATTCAGCATTATATATGAAAAGTATTCAGAAAAATAAAATGTTTCACGAATGGATTGTTCTTTCATCCATTTGAGTTTAAGATTAGAAGGTACAAAAAATTACTTTTATGGGGAGTTGATATATTTGGATAACCCAAATGGTCCTGAGCCAATAGAATATGAGGAAGTCAATATATCTGCGTACCTATTGAAGGTAAGATGACTTCCTCGTCACCAAGAGGAGGTTAGATGATGTTAGAAATCTACAAAACAAATGGAATGAACAAGCTAGAAGCTGTATCTGAAATCACAAAAGGATGCTGGATTAACTTAGTTTCACCAAATGAAGAAGAAATTCAATATGTGGCCAATCATGCGAATGTACCAGTGGATTTCATTAGGGATGCATTAGATGATGAAGAACGATCTCGGATTGAAAAAGAAGAAGGAGATGTCTTCATTATCATTGATTATCCGTATATTTTGAAGGATGAATCAGGCTATTCAGTGTATGAAACATTGCCGCTAGGAATTATTCTAACAAATGAGTGTATCATCACGATTTCACTTAAAGATGCCCAAGTACTGATGGATTTTAAAAATAACAAAATTAAAGGCTTTTATACGAATAAAAAAACACGATTTGCCTTACAAATCCTATTTGTCATTTCATCCTATTATTTAAGATACCTAAAACAAATCAACAAAAAGACGGATGATGTAGAACGAGAATTACATCAAACATCGATGAAAAACAAGGAATTGTATTCCTTGCTTGCATTAGAAAAAAGTTTGGTTTATTTTACAACATCATTGAAGTCAAATAAAATGGTGCTCGATAAAATTCTCCGTATTAATTATATAAAAATGTATGAAGAAGATAAGGACTTATTAGAAGATGTAATCATTGAAAATACACAGGCGATTGAAATGGCAGCGACGTATAGTTCTATTTTAAGCAGTATGATGAATGCCTTCGCATCCATCATTTCAAATAATTTGAACGTTGTTATGAAATTTTTAACTTCGATTACAATCATTCTTTCTTTTCCAACAATGGTTGCTAGTTTTTTAGGAATGAATGTCCATTTACCTTTTCATTTAGAAGAATACCCACATGCATTTTTAACAGCAATTATTTTTGCCATCTTTTTAGCGAGTTTAACTGCATTTATTTTTTGGAAAAAGAAATACTTTTGAAATAAGAAAAGCGGAAGCGCCTTGCTGATCGACGTAAAAACTGGATGGACTTTGACTGAGATAAAGGAAACGCGGGTTATGCAAGGGGAATCGATGTTGACTTATCGTAGGGAAAAGTCCTGAAGTTTTCTAGTCGATAGGCGCTGGAGCTAGACAAAGCAGGTACTTTATAGGAACATTGATCCTAATAAATTTATACTTTCTTTCCTTATAAACAAGGCTGATCCTCAGGATCAGCCTTTTAATATTAATGCATCGATCATTTTTCTTTAGCGTTTGATTAGCTTTATGATAAAAACAATGACAGCTATAACGAGGAGAATGTGAATTAGTCCACCGGCAACATGTCCGATTAATCCTAAAATCCATAGTACGATAAGAATTCCAATTATTGTCCAAAGCATATGTAACTCACCTTTCAAGTTTTTTTGTTATTGTTAGAATACCCATCGTGTTGAATAGTAAACCAGTAAGCCAATTGTGGACATGGTTATAACCGTTTCATTTTCGGGAAAACTACGGTAATGACTGCTATGGTGAGGAGGGCTACCCGTGACAAAGAAAAAAATTCTTTTTTTTATTTTATTCCTATTTTTTCTTGTTTACGTTAGCACAATCATTTATCACGTGTATAAACCTCTTCCGAAAGGAATTTCCTATGAGGGTCAAATACATCATGTTTCAGAAGATGATATTTCCTTTTTAACTGATTTAACCTACCAAAAGGCAGGACATCTGAAAATAGAGCAAGAAATCTTCCCTCGTATCTTTAAAGTCATTGATCAGGCTCAGAAATTTATTGTTTGTGATTTTTTTCTTTTTAATGGTTATTATGATCATGAATTGAATTTTCCGCCATTAAGCGAAGACGTGGCACAAAGACTCATTCGTAAAAAACAAGAAAACCCCAATATACGAATCATCGTGATTACCGACGATATCAATACATCCTATGGATCACATAAATCAAAAGAGCTTGAAGAATTAAAACGAAATGGAATAGAAGTAGTGATGACAAATTTAGATCCTTTACGAGATTCAACTCCCCTGTATTCCGCTCTTTGGAGAATGTTCTTTCGTCCATTTGGTCAATCAGGAAAAGGGTGGATACCTAATGCGATGGCAGATACTGCACCACATATGACCATCCGTTCGTACTTGAAATTATTAAATATCAAGGCCAATCATCGAAAAACGTTTGTGACAGAAAAATCCGCATTTATTTTATCAGGGAATCCTCATGATGCTAGTGCATACTTTTCTAATCACGCGATAGAAATCAAAGGATCGATTATTCAAGATTTACTGTTTTCTGAACAAGCAGCAGCTAATCTTTCAAATGGACCGACGCTTCCGACCTATCTATCGAAGGATGAAAAAGAGGGGAAATATCAGGTCCAATTATTAACGGAAGGGAAAGTATTTAAGCATATTTTACATGCAATCAATCAAACAAAAGCGGGGAACGAATTGTGGATGGGAATGTTTTATATTGCTGATCGAAAAATAATCCATTCCTTGCTAAATGCCGCTGATAGAGGAGTAAGAATTAAATTAATATTGGATCCTAATGAAAATGCCTTTGGAAATAAAAAATCCGGCCTTCCAAATCGACCTGTCGCTGAGGAGCTAAACAAGAAATCTAAAGGAAAGATTCGCATTCGATGGTATAACACGGGGAAAGAACAATATCATGCGAAGTTAATATATATAAAGAAACGAAAGCACGCCCTAATCTTTAGTGGATCCACCAATCTAACTTTTCGAAACTTGGCCGATTATAATCTTGAGACAGATGTGAAGATAACAGCTCCTATTCAAGCAAAATTAGTTGGTAAAGTTGACCGTTATTTTGAGCGAATTTGGTCAAATCAGGATGCCGAATATACATTGGAGCTTTCTAAGTTTCAAGGAAAACTTCTTTTTTTACAAAGAGGTGTGTATCGATTACAAAAACTATTGCATTTAACAACGTATTGACGAATGAAAAGCCCATTTTCCCAAGGATAACCTTCCATTTTCGCCTAGTATGAATAAACTAGTAGCGATTTGAAATAGGAGGGGAATACTGATGGCAAGACAATTAGCTTGGCACGAAACACTAGAATTGCATGAATTAATGGCGTTACAAGCAAACTGTTTAATGCATTTAAAAAAGTCTGTGAAAAAAGTGACAGATCCGGAACTTAATGATTTGTATGTATCATCGATTCGTTCGATTGAAAAAAACTTAAAAGAACTTGTTCCATTTGTGAAAAGAGCTCCCTCACCTAGAATGGACCTCATGCGTCAAGATGAAACCGGATTCTTTGCCGGGAATTTGTTAGGTGCTGCGAAAACATCAGTTAAATCATATGCTGCAGCAATAACAGAAACAGCTACTCCTGAATTAAAAGCAATCTTTACTAAGCATTTAAATAATAGTATTAAATGGCATACGAGGGTGTTCGAATATATGCATAGAAAAGGATTATATCCTGCCTATGATTTACACAAATTATTAGAAAATGATACAAACAACGTACAAAAGGCTTTATCAATGAAATATTAATTAATCTAAGCCCATCCAAATCGATGGGTCTTTTTATGTAAGAAGGGGAAAAATCATTCAATTCAATTTCCCCTCGTACACTTATTTACCGGAATAAGGAAGGGTTTTTAATAACCGCCTCCAACGTAAGCAGCTCCAATAATGACTAATAGAATAAACAAGACAACTATCAATGCAAAACCAGCTCCAGCGCCATATCCACCACCAGCAACAGCTTCACCCATAATAACACCTCCTGTTCATGGTTATTCTATGAAACTAAATTGATATCGTTATAGACATTAACCCGTCCTTTATGAATTAGTCAGACGCTTATTTTTTTAAATAGTAATCCCTACCTAATTCCAATCCCCCATAGACTTATGCCTTTCCAACAATAATGAATGTACATATGCTGGTAATGAAGTTGTTTGGAAATCTTGTTTTATACAAAATGATGGAAATTTCTATGCAACGAAAGTGGAAAGGAGGAGATCATAATGGGTTTTGGTTTTGGAGGAGCTCCATGGTGCCGACGTCAAGTAGTCCAGCCTGTTGCACGACCACCATTTAACTTTGCATTAATCGTAGTCCTATTTATCCTGCTTATTATTGTAGGTGCAGCTATTTGTATGTAATGTAATGGATGATTCTCAGGCGAGCAAGAGAGTGGGGTGAATAAATGAATATAAATGAAAAGATTAGCAATAAAATAAACCAACTTACCGAGGAGATTATAAACTGTCAAGAAAGTGATGGGGCATGGAGGCTTTGTTTCGAAAGCGGCACGATGACAGATGCTTATCTACTGATCATTCTGCGGATTTTGGAATATGAAGAGGAGAAATTAATCAAAAGACTTTACAGGCGATTAATCAATACTCAACAAACAAATGGAGCTTGGATATTATATGACGACGA
The DNA here is from genome assembly GCF_016772275.1 of Heyndrickxia vini. NCBI lineage: Bacteria > Bacillati > Bacillota > Bacilli > Caryophanales > Bacillaceae > Heyndrickxia > Heyndrickxia vini. The sequence goes on from NZ_CP065425.1 coordinate 1,201,692, forward strand.
GGAAGGAAATCTTTCAGCTACGGTTGAAGCATACACGGCTCTATTATATTCAGGCTATGTATCCCAATCAGACGAAAACATGAAAAAAGCAGAGACATTTATAGTAGAACATGGTGGTCTCGAAAAAGTTCATGTATCAACGAAATTTATGTTAGCACTAAACAATCTATACCCATGGCCTAAGTTCTTTCCTCTTCCACTATATCTACTAAATATTCCGAAATTCCTTCCAGTCCATTTTAATAAATTTAGTGCTTATGTTCGTGCACACCTATCACCTATTTTAATTCTAGGTCATAAAAAATTTGCAATAAAAAATGATTGGACACCCGATTTATCCCATTTACTCACTCGCCGAAAAAAAGGTCGGAAACGAAAAGGGCTTTTTTCACGACTTTCGCCATTTCATTTCCTCACTAAAAAAGCAATGGGAAAAGCCGAATCGTATATGCTTGAAAGGATCGAGGATGACGGAACACTATATAGTTACGCAAGTGCTACTTTTTATATGGTATATGCAATGCTTGCACTAGGTTACCGACCGAATTCACCATATATTCTGCATGCAATCGAAGGGTTAAAATCGTTGCTATTTCATCAATCAGAAGACAGCCATTTGCAGAATTCGCCATCAACCATTTGGGATACGGCATTACTAAGCTATGCTTTACAGGAATCAGGTATCCCGATAGATACTCCGGTCATTCAATCCTCAGCTAAATTCTTGCATTCTGTTCAGCAAACAGTAAAAAAAGAAGGAAGCACACATACACCGGGAGGATGGGGATTTTCAGTTACAAATACTTCTAATCCAGATATCGATGATACACAGGCAGCGCTGCGAGTTATTTCTCAGTTTGCTTTACATCAATCAGAATACCGAAAGTCATGGAATTTAGGGGTCAATTGGTTAATGTCCATGCAAAACGATGATGGAGGATGGGGAGCATTTGAAAGAAATCAATATAAAAGCTTTATAGGACTATTTCCTATTGAAAATTTTAAAGATACCGCGATTGATCCATCCACAGCTGATTTAACAGGAAGAACACTAGAGTTTTTTGGAAATTATGTGAATGTCTCAACACTACATCCACGGATTCAATTAGCTGTAGATTGGTTGTGCAAACATCAAGAGCAGAATGGATCGTGGTATGGACGATGGGGAGTTTCATATATATACGGAACTTGGGCAGCTGTAACCGGTCTGAGAGCCGTCGGTGTAGAAACAGCGCATCCATCGATTCAAAAGGCGAGAAATTGGCTGCTAAGTATTCAGCGAGCCGATGGAGGATGGGGAGAATCTTGTATAAGTGATATAGAAAAGAAGTATGTACCATTACCATTTTCAACAATTGTACAAACCTCCTGGGCTTTGGATGCACTTATTTCAACTGCTGAATATTCCACTCAAGAAATTGAGAGTGGGATCCATTTTCTCACGAAAGAGCGTGATGAATCGGAAAGATCTGTAACCTATCCAACAGGAGCGGGGTTACCCGGTCATTTTTATATAAACTATCATAGCTATCATTTGATTTGGCCCTTGCTAACATTAAGTCATTATCGTAATAAATATTTAAATGGGGCGATTTAACGATTTTGTATTAAAGGGTAAAATGCCGTTTCTTATACTAATTTGTTTTAATATGATATACCATGTCTTAAAAACTAAACTTATAGGAAATTCTCTAATAGGAGCAAAGGAGGGAGATAATGGCGTATCTAGATCCAGGATTAATGAGAGTATTTCGTGGCAGAATTGCTAACCCAATGACATTGAGGCGTGTTTACGGTATTTGTCGTTCCTATCGTTTACATGATTTGAGACGTCCTGCGGGAGCATACGGAATGGTAGACCGATTATCGAGATGTGTTGGTGTACCAGTAACACCAGCGCAAAGGCATAATGCAGCACAATGGTTGATGACATGTGGGGTAGATCCACAACACCCTGGTCATCGAAGAAGAATGTGGCGAATGATTCGCGGTGGTTGGTAAAAGGAATAAATAGTGAAATAATGAGTAAAAAGGGGTTGTCTGATGCTTTGCTTTTCAGACAACCCCTTTTGCTTTTTAGTAGCCAGTACTATCAAGAAATTCTCTGACTTGCTCAGGACTTTTTGCATTAGCACTATGAAGATGATGAGTTTTTTCTCCGTTTTGATAAATTAATAAACTTGGGATTCCCATGACATTATATTTTTCAGCAAGCTCAGGGAAGTTATCCCGATTAATTTCATACCATTTATATTGTCCGTAATCGTTAATGATGTCGTCAATGAACATATTTAGTCGTGTACAATCTGGACACCATCCCGCATAAAACTTTACAATAACCGGATTTGATCCAGAGATAATACTCTCAAATGTTTCTAATGTTGTAATTTCTTCCATTTTATTAACCCTCCAAATGAACTTGTTAAAATTTGTTTATCGTACTATTAGTATTGTATATATAGTTGTAATTTCATACAATGATTTAGCTTATGTTAGTTGGCTCCAAAGAGATTATAATATACAATAGTATTCTTGGTACAATTTGTTTCTTTGTTCCATTGACAGGATTCAGTATAATGATAGTATGTGTTTTTAACGACTTTTTTAGATTTACTTAGGAGACGAGGATGTATGACTTCTCAAAAAGGGAAAACTTCAAAAATAGATTACGGTCTTGTATTGACACTTATGCTAATGTGCTTAGTAAGTTTAATATCCATCTACAGTGCACAAAAAGCGGGACAATTAGATCAAAATTACTTAGTTAAACAGGTTGTCTGGTATGTAGTTGGTGTTTGTATTGTTGCTGTGACCATTCACTTTGATTCAGATCAGCTAAAAAAGTTATCATGGTATCTTTATGGATTTGGAATCTTATTACTAGGGTTTCTAATTATTGCTCCAGAGAGTATCGCCCATGTGACAAAGGGTCAAAAAAGCTGGTTTACCGTTCCGTTTATGGGAACTTTTCAGCCGTCTGAGGTCGTGAAAGTTTTCGTTATTATCGCTTTAGCACGAACGATTGTGGATCATCATGATAAATTTCTTATTAAAACAGTTAAGACGGATTTTTGGTTGTTAATCAAATTGGGTTTAGTTGCTGCACTGCCGCTTGCTTTAATTATGCAGCAGCCTGATTTAGGAACAGCTTTAGTAGTTGTTTCGATATTATTAGGAATCATTTTTGTATCAGGGATTACTTGGAAGTTACTGCTTCCGATTTTTGGCGGTGGCGGTTTATTAGCTGGTATTGTCCTTTATTTTGTCATTTGGATGCCGCAGATTTTAGAAAAGTATTTACATGTTAAACCTTATCAATTTAATCGTATTTATTCATGGCTTGATCCGTATAAGTATAAAAGTGATTCGGGTTATCAGTTAATTAATTCACTTCTTGCTATCGGGTCCGGTCAAACACTTGGAAAAGGTTTCAACATTAGTGAAGTGGACATACCTGAGAGACAGACCGATTTTATTTTTAGTATGATTGGTGAAAATTTTGGATTTATCGGGGCGAGCGTAGTCGTCAGCTTATTCTTTATGTTGATTTACCATATAACAAAAGCTAGCTTAGAAACGAAAAATAACTTTTATTCCTATATTTGTGCCGGGGTCATCGCGATGATTACGTTCCACGTGTTTGAAAATATCGGAATGACGATTGGACTACTTCCGATAACAGGTATTCCTTTACCGTTTATTAGTTATGGGGGAAGTTCATTAATGGGAAATATGCTTGCCATTGGTCTCATCTTTTCCATACGTTATCACTATAAAAAATATATGTTTGGTACGGAAAAGTAAAAAGCTTCTGGAGATAATTCCAGAAGCTTTTTTTTACTTTATTGGACAGTACCACTCTCCATGATTGTTACCTTAGGAACTACTTTGATTTTCATTGTTTTGTACTCATCTCTCCATTTACTGTAACTAAAGTTTCTCGTTTTATTTTTAACACGCAGGCCAAATCCAACAGGATCCATCCCTTCTTTTTGAAAGTCTTTTAACATCTTGAGACATTCCTTTTTAACTTCCTTTTCCATTCCCTTTTCTAAATTTTTTACAACTTTTGTCGTCACTTTTGTGCCCGAATATTCTCGAACGATAGCATTTAATTTTAAATAAACGGTTGCTTCAAGGGGGTGTTTCTTTATTTTTATTTTATTTTTAGAACGAATACTATGGACAACGGCATTATATTTACCTGCCGTTACTGTTTTTGTTCCTTCACTGTATTTATCAACTAATAATTTAAAATGAAATAAATGATCCGCATCCACCTTTTTTACAATTCTATTTTTTTTAAATACTGCCATTCCGGTTATATCCAGATCCGTATCATTTACTTTTTGGATGATCGGTAAATAGGCATCGCGACCCTTTTGGGCGTAGTATGAGCCAAATACATGGAGGTTCACTTTTGGAATATCGCCATTTTTCATATTATGTATGAGTAGATCGCGAATAAATGTACTATTTCCTTCAAATCCATAATTTCCGGTTAATATATCCTCGGCATTTCCTTCTGTAATCGCTATGAACAGCCGTGTACCAATATTAGGATCACGCTGCAATGAATCAACGAGTTTGACAAATCCATGTTTAGCTAATTCCTCTCCGAATAAAACGACTCCCACCCCGCCAGTTACAAGTGGGTCACTTGATCGTCTTTCTAAATTAGTAAGAACATCGCGACTCGTTTTTGCAGTGGCAGTTAATGTTCTGTTTTGCACTGATTTATCCGGCAAATATTTAACAAATAGAAGAGTCCCTCTTAACTGGTCATTTTCAGCAAGGTCATATCCTTGTGCTGTTTCAATATTTAACTTGTCGATTACTTGCTGTTGCACGCAACCGGTTAACAAAGGAATGATGAGTAGTAATAATAAACACTTTTTCATGTTTTATTTTTCACCTTCTTTACAATCCATACGCAAATGAACAAAAATGGAATATAGATGAAGTTAATAACAAATCCCAGACTACCTAATAGATTATTTATTAAATTTATTTGTTCCCGGGATTTAAAAATTGGAATAATGAATAAGGCGATTGCTCCAACTACATATACCCCTATTCTTTGGGGAATTCGATACGTTTGTTTGATTAAACGGGTGGCACACCATAAAGCAAGACATGCATTCGGTAAAATAATTAAACACCAATTGGCAATTCCGACATATTCAAAGCGCTCGACAACGGGGAGATGAACAATTTTCCAAGTTGTCAATGTTGCCCAAACGTATTTTTGTATTTGCTCCTCACTGTAGTACCCAAAAGATATGAGAGCGGTATAAAGATATAACCCGGTTGAGGATAATAAAGCGAGATGGGCCCATTTTTTTGATTTTTGTTTATCTTTTATAAATGGATAATATATTATGAATGATTCATAACCCATATATGTTAGTGACATTTGATAGGAAGCCTTTATTAAGTCCTTTGCAGAATGGTCCAATATTGGCAAAAAGTGACGGAAATTGGAATAGGGAATGGTAAATCCAAATAATATAATTAAATATGAAGGGACGACAACACCAAAAAAGGCAATACCTACTACGGTTCGAAAACCACCTCTTACAATATAGATACAAAGGGTGATAAAGAACATAGCAAAAAGAAAAACGTTTAAATCATTAAACATCCAAACTTGTACAATTTCGATGTAGGTACGAAGAACGATAATAATGAAAGTAGTAAAATAAAAGATGAATAATGTATTAAATATTCCTCCTATCCATTTTCCGTACACATATCGATGGTTTTCCCCAAGGTCCTCTTTTCCTAGTTCAACAATTTTATACATAAACCACAAAATCATATTTGTTGCTAGACCCGCGATAATGACGGAAATCCAAGCATCATATCCCGCAGTCTTTGCAATAATCCTTTGAAAGCCCAGTGCACCGACACCAATTTGTACGGAGGAAATAGCGAAAAAGACGAGAGATGGAGAAATTTTTCGGTTTTCAGGTACGGGCAACATAATTTAACCTCCGAAAGTAGTCTTTTTGGTGGTGCACTTTCTTTTTTTTGGGGCATTTAAAAATCTATTTATTCATCAATGTCCAATTTTCGCTTTCCATCCTTTGGAGGAAAACGGACAGTGTCTTGCGTCCGTAAAAATTGCGGGCGTTTCACATTTTTATTAAAACCTAAACGAACAATCGTATCCTTAAGATCCTTTATCCTTGGTGGATAAAGAGGTTCAAAATAAGGTCTTCCTAAAGAGGTTAAACGAATTAGGTGTGTAAGTAATATGCAAAAACAAAAGACAATTCCTAGTAATCCCCAAAGCTGTGCAAAAATTAAAAATGGAAAACGAATGAAACGAATGGTATTACCAATTTTATAAACAGGTGTAGTAAAGGAAGCTAGTGCGGCTAACGCAACAAAAATTAATAATACATTACTTGTAAGACCAGCTTCCACAGAGGCAGTTCCAATAACGATCCCGCCCACGATACCGATTGTTTGGCCGATTTTCGTAGGTAGTCTCGCCCCTGCTTCCCGTAAGAGCTCAATGGTAATTTCTAGAACTAATGCTTCTAAAATTGGCGGCAAAGGAACCCCTTGTCGGGAACTAATAAGGGTTGCCATTACTGCCCTCGGCACCATTTGATAATGATAGGTCAATGCTGCCACATATAAGGGGGTTACTAAAATCGAAAAGGTTACTGAGAAAACACGCAGTAATCTAAAGAAAGTAGCAATAATCCAGTTTAAATAATAATCCTCAAAAGATACAAAAAACTCCACTAACGTTGTTGGACCAATTAATGCATGGGGAGAGCCGTCAACAATTAAAACAACTTTCCCTTGACCTAACACACTTGCAGCACGGTCGGGTCGTTCTGTATCCAAAAATTGTGGAAAGGGTGATGAATGATTATCCGCTATAAGCTGTTCTATGAATGAGCTATCGCTGATCATATCAAAATCTAGTACATTAAGTCTCTGTTTAATTGTCTGCACATTTGTCAGGTCAACAATTTGATCCATATATAGAACAGCTACTTTTGTTTTTGATAATTTTCCTACCGTTAGTTCCTCAATAATTAATTCCGGTACGGGAAGACGTTTTCTAATTAAGTTTAAATTTTGATCAAGTGCTTCAACAAATGCCTCTTTTGGCCCAATTACACTAAATTCGATTTCAGGAGCGCTTACTGCTCTTGTAATTTCCTTTTGGGCAGAAATAAATGCATACTTGCCTTCATCTGTTTCGATTTGTAATAATACATATCCGTTATATAATTTTTGATTTACTTTTGACATGTCTGTTGTAATTTCTACATCGGCAACTGGAAGCAACTTGGAAATGTCTCCAATCGTCGCAAAATCGCCCTCAAGTAAATCTGGCAAAATATCCTTTTGAATAATCTCTTCATCTATTACTGTCGAGACAAAAGTTAAGGAAAACTCCATTCCGGTTCGACTATTTATATATTTAGCTTCTTTTACATCTTGTGATTTAGGTTTTGGCGCTTTTTTTTGCTGCGTTTCTTTTTTTTGTAATTCTTTTTCTTTTTTCTTTTGTTGTTTAAGCGCATTCCTTTTTTTAAAGAAATCCATAGTAATCCCCCGATAATATATTCAATAAATGTAGGAAACTGATAATTGATAATGATTGGAAGTACCTACGTGACATATTGTTACCAAATATCGGTTGAATATGTAAAACGATGCAAGAATTATCAAGTTAATACAGAAAAAAGCTGATAGTTATTAATCAGCTTTTTTCTTTCGTCATTTGAACAAGAGTATTTATATCATTTGTTAATTGATTATATGATGGGGCTTTGCCTTTTAAATTTGACTTTATTCTTTCAATTAATTTGGGGGCATTTGCGTTTGTAATCGTAAGGATTTGCACATGGCCATCGAATGCATCATTCATGATTCTTTTAGCATGATCTAAGTTATCATCAACATTGTTATCTATGTCATTCCGGCTATTATTTTCAACTTTACCGGATGATCCATTTGTTCCGCTTAAAACTCGATTTTGCATGTCATCATAGTGAATGGAGGTATTTTCCTGTTTTGCTCTTGCTAAGATAACAGTGTCATCGAGAACAAAAACTTTAATACCTGGAATTCCTTCACCAGCTAAACGAGATTCTAAATGAGAAGAAATACCACCATCATGTAAACTCGAACTTCCTATTAAGCTATAGACATTGGATCCGGGACCACTTGTAATCTCTCCATGTTGATTGGTTGTTAACTTTTTTGAACGATCCGTACTTGGAATGACATTCACATCCTGGTCATTATGTGTTGATACATTCATAGGATGTTGAGTATTCCTTATTCCTTGTTGTCTATCTTTAGCACCTTGTTGACTAGTACAAGCTGCTAAGACAAGAAGTACTCCAACAAAAGGAACCAACCATTTACTTCGCGTTTTTTTCACTTTGTTTACCTCCTAAATAGAAATTATTTCAAAAATAAGGTTCCCAAATTTTAATTATTTATGAGTAGTAGTTTTGTGTATATTTAAATATTTTTGGAACATATTAAAAAAAAACCCATGCTAGTCATTAATAATCTTTTTCGACTATTAAATTAAATTTTTTAACATGGATGAATTCAGGAGGTGGACCAGATGGTTGATGAAACAAAAAAGGAGATTCCAGAATCAGTATCCCGACGTAAGTTTATTCGAAACACTGGTTATGTTGTTGGAGGTGTTGTAGTAGGAGGAGCAGTAGGAAGCCTATTACCATTCGGTAACAAAACGAAGGAAATCAAAAATAATGAAACTTCTCCAACAAAGTCAGAAAATTTTAACCAAGCACTAATGCACTTTACTCAAGAACAATTTAATATTGTTCAAGCAGCGACGGAAAGGATATTTCCCGAGGATGAGAATGGGCCCGGAGCAAAAGCTTTAGGTGTTGCCTTTTTTATCGATCATCAGCTTGCAGGCGATTGGGGATTTAATTCAAGAGATTACATGCAAGCTCCGTTTTATAAAGGTGAAAAAGTCCAAGGTTATCAAGGTAGATTAAAGCGTAGGGAAATATTTGATATCGCATTACAAGAAATGCAAAACCATAGTATGGAAAAATATAAGAAAAAATTTACTGATCTTTCTGGAGACGAACAAGATGCAGTCCTAAAAGATTTTGAAGGAGACAAGGTGAATATAACAACGATTTCACCGAGTGGTTTTTTTAATATTCTAAGAAGTAGCACGTTAGAAGGTGTATATAGTGACCCATTATATGGTGGGAATATGAATATGGCCGGTTGGAAAATGAAGAATTATCCCGGCAACCAAATGGCTTATTCCGACATCATCGAAAAAGGTTACAAAAAAATAGCACCACAAAGTCTGCGTGACCATTTGGCTCATTAAAGAAGAGGTGAATAGTATGGTGAAAAAATTACCAAAAGTAGATGTTGTGATTATAGGTGTTGGTTGGGCAGGTGGGATTATTGCATCTGAGCTTACTAAAAAGGGATTAAATGTAGTTGGTTTGGAAAGAGGGAAAGAAAGAAAAACGGAAGATTACTATATGGTTCATGATGAATTAAGGTATGCCTTAAGATATGAGTTAATGCAAGATCTATCAAAAGAAACGATTACATTTAGAGGGAATGAAAGAACGAGAGCCCTTCCTATGAGACAATATGGATCCTTTTTACTAGGTGATGGCTTAGGAGGAGCTGGGGTACATTGGAATGGACAAACATTTCGATTTCTACCATATGATTTTGAAATCCGTAGTAAAACAATTGAAAAGTATGGAAAAAACAAAATACCAAAAGGAATGACAATTCAGGATTGGGGCATTACATATGATGAACTAGAACCCTACTTTGACCGTTTTGAAAAAATAGCAGGTATTTCCGGCGAAGAGAATCCTTTAGGTGGAAAACGTTCTGCAAAATACCCAACCCCACCTATGAAGAAATCTCCGCAAATGAATGATTTTGAAAAGGCGGCAAAGCAATTAAAGCTTCATCCTTATATTGTTCCTTCAGCAAACCTGTCGGAGTCATATACAAATCCTGACGGTATTTCAAGAGCGGCTTGCCAATATTGTGGATATTGTGAAAGATTTGGTTGTGAGTATGGAGCCAAAGCAGATCCAGTTGTAACAGTTATCCCAGTGGCGAAAAAAACAGGGAAATTTGAAATAAGAACCCATTCCAATGTTAGAAGAATTTTGCATAGTGGAAAAAAAGCGACAGGAGTCATGTATACTGATGTCACCACCGGAGAAGACATTGAACAACCAGCAGATATAGTAGTTTTGACAGGTTTTGTATTTAATAATGTAAGATTATTGTTAATGTCAAATATCGGAAGCCCATATAATCCGAGTAACGGAACAGGAGTAATTGGAAAAAACTATGCTTATCAAGTAGCAAAGGGGGGAGCAGTAGGATTTTTTGATGATAAAGAATTCAATACCTTTGCAGGAGCTGGTGCTTTAGGTGTAACTATAGATGATTATAATGGAGACAATTTTGACCATTCAAATTTGGGCTTTATTCATGGTGGAATGATCCAATATAATCAGTCCGGAATGCGTCCTATCCAAAACAATGCTGTTCCTTCAGGCACACCAACATGGGGAAAGGATTTCAAAAAAACATCGATAAAATATGCGAATAGATATTTATCAGTAGGCTCACAAGGCTCTTCCATGCCTTTCCAGCATCATTATCTCGATCTGGATCCAACCTATAAGGACGCATATGGAGATCCGTTAATTCGAATCACTTTTGACTTTGAAGAGCAGGATCAAAATCTAGCCAAATTTTTAGCGGGAAAATGTGGGGATATTTTAAAGGAAATGGGAGCTAACCATGTTGATGTATTAAAGGAGTTAGGTCCATATGAAATAACAACTTACCAATCCACACATAATACCGGGGGTGTCATTATGGGAGCTGACCCAAATACATCTGCAGTAAATAATTATTTACAAATGTGGGATATGGATAATTTATTTGTTGTCGGTGCCTCTGCTTTCGCTCATAACTCCGGCTATAACCCAACTGGAACAGTTGGTGCATTATCTTACAGAGCAGCAGAAGGAATCTTAAAATACCACAAAAAAGGTGGATCATTAGTTTAAGAAGGGAAGTGTTGAGATGTTATCAAATATTGGTATTCCGGGTCTAATCATTATTTTGGTCATTACATTAATTATATTTGGACCAAAGAAGCTGCCGGAAATCGGATCAGCCTTTGGGAAAACATTATCAGAATTTAAACGGACAGCGAATTCAATTATGAGTGATGAGGTAACGGAAGAAAAAACAACTAAGGAAACTCCTCCTAAAGGATGAGTTTCCTAATAAATGTAGTAGAAGGAGATGAGTGCATTGTCAGAAGATCTCCCATTTGAAGTGGAAAAAGAGGAAACGGCTTTGGACCATTTTACGGAACTTAGAAGGATTTTGCTTTGGTCCGCTTTTTTCTTTGCTATTATGTTTGTGACCTTTCTTGTTTTTATGCCTAAAGTTCTTCCTTTATTAGCTAATGGCTACAAGATTGTACTGATGGGGCCATTAGATGTGATTCGCTTTTACACGGGTGTTTCAGGTGCATTAGCATTGGGCCTAACAACCCCATTCCTCGGATACCAAATTTGGAGATTTGTAAAGCCTGGCTTAACCCCGACAGAAAGTAAAGTGACACTCACTTATGTGCCAGCTATCACGGCCAGTTTTTTGACGGGTATTGCCTTCGGCTACTTTATCGTTTTCCCTGTATTATTTAAGTTTCTCATGAATCTTGGAGAAAAATCGTTTGATGTTCTAATTACTGCAAGAGAATACTTTCTTTTTTTACTAACATCAACATTGTCTTTAGGATTTCTATTTGAATTGCCGATTGTAATGGTCTTTTTAACATCTGTTGGCATGTTAACTCCGGTAAAATTAAAACAAGTTCGAAAATATGCGTATATCTTGCTTGCAGTCATTTCAGCACTGATCACACCACCGGACTTTATAAGTCAAATATTAGTGCTGACTCCATTAATGGCTCTATATGAACTTGGGATACTATTATCCGTTGTTTCATTTAAGAAGAGGCAGAAACGGGTTGAACCTGCAGTTACATGAAAAAACCCGCAAATTTGCGGGTTTTTTCATGTAATATTTATTTTCCAAGAAAGATTTTCTCTATATCATCTAACATGAGATTAGCAGCAAGAACGCCACCGGCCGTATTCCAAATATCATCGTTTACTTTATGAACATTTCCAGCTTTAGCAACTTTTAAGTTTTTAAATAGCGGATCATTGATCCATTCCTTTTCAAGAGAAGCAGCTTCACCATCACCTGTTTCATAAGTGAAATAGAAAAGTATATCTCCGTCCATTGCCGGAATGCGTTCTTTCGTTAGGTTTCTTTCGGCAAAGTCATTTTTGTTTTGGTCGCCGGGACGGGCAAATCCTAATTCATCCAAAATAACACCGGAGAATGTATCCTTATGATAAATACGAACATCACCAGGCATAAAGCGAACCATTGAAACTTTCATTTTTAATTTATCGCCTAATTTTTCTTTTAAGTCAGCAATTCGTTGATCATATTGCTGAATAACTTCTTTTCCTTTTTCTTCTTTATTTAATGCTTTTGCATAAAGTTCAAAGTTTTCTTTCCAATCGCCGCGTAACGTTTCTGCAAATACAGTTGGAGCGATTGCACTTAGTTGATTATAGATTTTTTCTTGGCGCATTTTATTTCCAATAATAAGGTCTGGATGTAGCTTTGCAATTGCCTCTACATTTACTTCACTTTCTGTACCCACGACTTCAACATCTTTCATTTGATCGCTGATATGTTTATACCATGGATCACCTGTCCATGATTTAACCGCGCCAACAGGCGTTACCCCCATCGCTAAAAGAGCTTCAGTTCCCTCGTTTGTTAAAATGACTACACGTTTCGGGGTACCTTTTATAGGTGTTTTTCCCATTGCATGTTCCACTGTATAACTTGATCCGCTATTTTTTTCTGTATTCTTATTTGTTTCTTTGCTAGCTTCATTTTTATTGCCGCACGCAGCAAGGGCGAATAGGGCCATTATCGCTACTAGCGAAACAAAAAAACGCATTTTTTTCATCGTATGTACCTCCACAGTTATATGAATGATAATCGTTATCAATTACATACTAATCTTATCAGATGTTAGAAAGTTGTCAATAACTAAATGAAAATGATTTTCAAAGTCATTGACTAACTGAGAATCTTTCTCTACACTAAATAGTAGATATTATTGAAGAGGAACAGTGAAAATGGTTCTAAAGAAAAATTGGCAAAAATTATTTGCAATGATCATCGCTACTATTATTTTGTTGATGTTAATTGGGATGAGTATTGTTTTTGGATATACGGGGATTTCTATAAAAACAGCCATTCAATCCTTTATGGATTTCAATGGTTCAAATGAGCATGTCATAATTACTTCGGTTCGGTTGCCAAGGGCACTGATTGCAGCAGCAGTAGGTGCATGCTTAGCAATGTCCGGGGTGATTATGCAAACATTAACAAAAAATCCGCTTGCTGCTCCAGAAATTCTCGGATTAAACGCGGGAGCAAGTTTTGCAGTTGTATTAGCTGTTACCTTGTTTCACTTTTCGAGTCTGCAAGCATTTGCATGGGCATCATTTACTGGTGCAGCGATTGCGACAATTGGTGTATTTCTTATTGGATCGGTTGGCAATGAGGGACTGACTCCGATGAAATTAACACTAGCCGGTGCAGCCATAGCTGCGCTATTTGCTTCATTTACCCAAGGGCTATTGTCTATAAATGAGGCTGCATTAGAGCAAGTTCTTTTTTGGCTTGCTGGATCTGTTGCAAATAGAAAATTAGACATTTTAACATCTGTTTTCCCTTATATGCTTATTGGATGGATAATCGCATTGGTTTTTGCAAAAAAAATGAATGTATTATCGATGGGGGAGGACGTTGCGAAAGGATTAGGTCTAAAGACGGGCTTAGTGAAGATTGTTTCAGGGGTAGTCGTTATTTTGTTAGCAGGGAGTGCAGTTGCTGTTGCTGGACCAATTGGATTTGTTGGAATTGTTATTCCGCATATTGCCAGAAAAATAATTGGCATTGATCATCGTTGGTTGCTTCCATTATCCGGAATTTTAGGTGGCGTATTATTAGTAGCGGCAGACATTGCATCAAGATATGTGATTATGCCTCAAGAGGTGCCAGTTGGTGTGATGACGGCCATCATTGGGGTTCCATTTTTTATTTATATTGCTAGAAGGGGGTTTAATGGACGATGAGTCAATTCAAAAATCTTCGTCTTTTTAAAGGGAAAATCTCCTTTTTAGTTGATCTTCGTGCAACTTGGACTATCTTGATTTTGTTTATCGTGACTTTACTTGCACTCGTTATAAGTACAGGTTTAGGGGATATGAATATTAATCCGATAAATGTTGTTAAAACATTTTTCGGAGGTGGTTCAAGCATTGAGCAGTTAGTTGTATTAAAGTTTCGGTTACCAAGAATTCTTGTTGCAATGTTTGTAGGTATTGCATTAGCAATGGCAGGGGGAATTTTACAAGGAATTATCCGGAATCCATTAGCATCACCGGATATTATCGGAATAACTGGTGGGGCAGGTGCTGCCGTTGTTTCCTTTCTAGCCATTTTTAGTAATAAAGATAATAGTTTGACAGTGAGTATAGGCTGGATGCCAATTGCAGCTTTCCTTGGGGCAACAATCGTGGCATTTCTGGTATATTTTTTAGCTTGGAAAGATGGCGTTTCTCCCATAAGATTAGTATTAATAGGAATTGGAATTTCCGCTGTGATGAAAGCTATCACTACATTATTAATGTTAGTTGGACCTATTTATCGGGCAAGTGAGGCGAATATTTGGTTAACAGGTACCGTAAACGGATCCAGCTGGGGGAATGTTAAAGTTATTGTCCCATGGGTGCTAATACTGACGTTAATTTCCTTTTTATCCGCCCGAAAAATCAATGTACAAGAGTTTGGTGATGAACTCGCGACTGGTGTTGGAAGTCACGTTCAACGCCAACGATTTTTTCTTTTACTATTAAGTACGGCTTTAGTTGGTGCCGCTGTTGCATTTGGTGGGGGAATTGGCTTTGTTGGTTTAATGGCTCCACATATTGCGAGAAGACTTGTCGGTTCTTCCTTTGGTGTTTTATTGCCTGCATCAGCCTGTATCGGCGGAATTTTGGTCATGGTGGCGGATTTAATCGGACGTACCGTATTTACGCCGCTTGAAGTGCCGGCTGGAGTGTTTACTGCCGCGATTGGGGCACCGTATTTTATCTATTTATTATTTAAATCAAAGTCTGCATAAAAGGAGTGGGCATGATGAATGAAACAATTCAAGCAAAATCATTAACATTAGGTTATGGTGATTCGATTATTATAGATGAGTTAAATTTGAGTATTCCTAAAGGGGAAATTACCGTTTTCATTGGTGGGAATGGCTGTGGAAAATCGACTTTATTACGATCAATGGCACGTTTATTAAAACCGGAATCAGGTTCCGTTTTATTAGCTGGGAAAGAGATTGCTAAGCTCCCGACAAAAGAGGTAGCGAAAAATTTATCAATTCTCCCGCAAACACCAATAGCCCCGGAAGGATTAACAGTGCTGCAACTTGTAAAACAAGGACGATTTCCATACCAGTCATGGCTTAAACAATGGTCGAATGAAGACGAAGAAATTGTCATGCGCGCTCTAAAAGCTACTCGTATGGTTGAATTTAAAGATCGACCTGTCGATGAACTATCGGGAGGACAGCGACAAAGAGCATGGATTGCCATGACACTTGCTCAAGATACGGAGGTTATTCTACTAGATGAACCGACAACCTATCTTGATATGACTCATCAAATTGAAATTCTTGATTTATTATTTGAATTAAATGAACAAGAAAACAGAACGATTGTTATGGTGCTGCATGATTTAAATTTAGCGTGCAGATATGCACATAATATTGTTGCGATTCGTGATAAGAAAGTATATGCCCAAGGAACGCCGGAATCCGTGATTAGTTGCCAAATGGTTCGAGATGTTTTCGATATGGATTGTCAAGTATCAATGGATCCACTTTTTGGTACACCATTATGTATTCCACACGGTAAAGGCCGTTGCATATTAAAAGGCGGGGAGATTAATGCCATCTAGTTTATCATCGGAGCTTTCAAACTATCGATATATTGATGAAATAAAGAGTACGCATTCCTTTATAAATGGTAAAGATTTTTTCGATAGTGAAAAGCTTCCTGCTCATTTAGTGAAAATTGGAGCGCAAATGGGGTCCCCGACAAATAAAATAACGGCTTCCATGATTGTGAAGCGAATGGCATTTTATGGGGTCATTCATTTATATGCGATGAGTGTATGGAATAAAAGGTTAGTTGTGGATATAGATGAACTGAAAGTAGTTGAAAATCCGGGAGATCCACTATGGTTACCGGAATTTTACTTTGGAGAATATACCTTTATAGATGTGGAAAATGTACGGACATTGTGGAGAGAAGAGGTCATAGCGGAAGTTTTTTCAGGATTTTTCCACCCTTTATTGGAAACATTAAGGAATGTAACACGCTTTTCAAAGCTTGTTATGTGGGAGAATATCGCTATTTATATTTTTTGGTTATATGAAAGTCTTCTTAATAATGAAGAATATAATGCCCTTCATAACAGGCTTAGGGATGATTTCCATTTTATCGTCCATGAAGCGAGTCCCGCTTTATTTGGTCCTTATAAAAATAATCCACTTTCTCGCTTTGACAGTGAAAAAGTGATCCGTGAAAAGAATATCGAACCCATTCGCGTACGAAAAACATGTTGTTTTTCCAATCTTTTAGAAAAAAAGAAAAATAGATGTTCAACCTGTCCAAATGGATGTAACATGCCTCCTATATAAAAAAGAAAAGAGTGATCGTCATGGATCAGACATTTCGAGATCAGTTCGATGCATTATTAGAAAAATATACGGAGCTTTTACTTGGTGAATCGAATGATGAATTAATTGAAAAGATCAAAATGTGGGCACTTTATACATATATTGCAAAATCTATGCCTGACTTAGCAAAGCATTGGAATGCATTATATCCAAATGGAAAAGAGGAAATGAAAAAATTAATTTTTGAAATCAAGCATATGAATGATTTACATCGTGAAGCAAAAAAATAACCACTGGTATCAAACCAGTGGTTAATTCGTTACGGCTTCCATTAACAGGTCGACAATATGAACCGCTCGAACTTGTTCCGTCAAACCTTCCCGTTCTATTCCAAGTTTCATCTGCAATAAGCAGCCAGGATTTGCGGTCACAATGGTAGTTGCCTTCGTTGCCTTCGCATTCTTCATTTTTGAATCCAATATTTTCATAGACATTTCTGATTCAACGATATTATAAATTCCCGCCGATCCACAACAACGATCGGAGTCTTTCATTTCACGATAATCTGGACCAATAATTGATTGCAGTAATACTCTTGGTGCCTCAGATGTTTTCATAACATTCCTCAAATGACAAGAATCCTGATAGGTAATGATTTGTTCAGCTAATTTGAGTGAGTTATTTTTATGAAAATTCAACTCTACCAATATTTGAGTAATATCTTTTAATTTCTCCTTAAACGCCTTAGCACGTGGATACCATTCAGGATCGTTTTTTAATAAATGATCATAGTCAATAAGAAATGCGCCGCAACCACCTGCGTTTGTAATGATATAATCGGCATTCGTATGTTCAAATGCTTCAATATTGCGTTTAGCCAATTCTATTGATTTTTCCTTTTCACCGCTATGTCCATGTAACGCACCACAACAACCTTGCGTTTTCGGAATGATGATTTCACAACCTGCCTTTTGCAATAATTTAAGGGTTGCATTATTCGTTTCTAAAAACATCGTATCCATGAGACACCCAGTAAAGAAGGCAACCCTTTTTGCCTGAGTTTGCTCCGCAGGAAGGTACTCTGGACGATTCTTCATTTCTTTCATTGTCGGTACCTTTGGCAAAACTTTTTCCATTGTTGCTAAACTTTCGGGAAACAGCTTCATAAACCCAATTTTTCTCGTAACTTTTTGTAAACCGGATCGTTGATAAAAACCTAATAGGCCGGTTATCGATTGCATCCTGTTTTGATGAGGAAAAAGACCCTCAAATACCGTATTTCTAACGGCACGCACAATCGGTTTCTGCTTTTTATTTTGCTGGATAATATCTCTTGCCTCCTCTAGGAGATGGCCGTACTTTACACCAGATGGACAAACCGGCTCACATGCTCGGCAACCAAGGCAAAGACTTAAAGAACGTTCTACATCTTCATCGGGTTCAATCATCCCATCTTTTACTGCTTTCATTAGCGCAATTCGACCTCTTGGAGAGTGTATTTCCTGGAATCCTGATTCAATATAGGTTGGACAAGAAGGAAGACAAAAACCGCATCTCATACAATTTAATAATTCATCTTCATCCATTCTTTCCATGAAAACTTCTTGAATTTTACGTTGTTCTTCTATAGTCGTCATCTCGTTACCACCACGCGTTTCCTGCTATCCTTGGCAAATACCTTTCCGGGATTCATAATATTTAATGGATCAAAACTAGCTTTAATCGCCTTCATCGCTGCAATTCCTTCTTTTCCTAGTTTCCATTCGAGATACGGTGCTTTCATCACTCCAACACCATGCTCACCTGTAATCGTTCCGCCAAGTTCGATTGCCTTTTCAAAAATCTCGGCAAATGCTTGTTCGACACGTTCAATTTCTTCTTTATTTCGTACATCAGTTAAACATGTAGGGTGTAAGTTACCATCCCCTGCATGCCCAAAGGTGCTAATATTTACACGATATTTTTCGGCAATTTCATTAATCGCACGCACCATTTTGGCAATTTCGGAACGTGGGACTGTCGCATCTTCTAAAATGGTTGTTGGTTTTAAACGCGCCAAAGCTGAAAGTGCAACCCTTCTTGCTGTTCTTAACGCATCTGCCTCTTCCTCCGAATTAGCAACTTGAACAGCCTCTGCATCTTCTTCCAAGCAAATCGCAGCCATTTTGTCCATATCCCGATTCACAACTTCAGGACTACCATCTTGCTCGATTAATAGGACGGCTTTCACATTTGTAGGTAAACCGATTTTTGCAAAATCCTCTACAGCGATTAATGTTGGCTGATCAAGAAATTCAAGTGTAGTCGGAATAATTTTGTTCGCGATAATTTTCGAGACGGAACGTGCAGCAGCTTCTAAATCTTGAAATAATGCTAGCATCGTTTTTTTCGTTTCTGGCATTGGGATTAATTTTAAGGTAGCTTCAGTAATAATTCCGAGTGTTCCTTCGGATCCAACGAAAAGCCTTGTTAAATCATATCCAGCGACATCCTTGGCTAATTTTCCACCAGTCCGGATAATATCTCCATTCGGGAGCACGATTTCTAAGGCAAGGACATAATCCCGCGTGACACCATATTTTAAACCGCGCAAGCCACCGGAGTTTTCATTTATATTCCCGCCGATCGAAGAAATTTTCATTGAACTTGGATCTGGTGGGTAGAAGAGCCCTTTCTCCTCAACGGCATGAATCATATCCAGCGTAATAATGCCAGGTTGAACGGTAATCGTTAAGTTTTCTTCATCAATTTCGATAATTTGGTTCATATGTTTAAATAATAATACAAGTCCACCTTCAGTCGGGCATGTACCAGCACAAAGGTTTGTTCCAGAACCTCTAGGAACAATGGGAACTTTACATTCACTACAAAGCTTAACAATATCGGCGACTTCCTTCGTGTTTCTAGGGGAAGCAATGATATCTGGCATTGATTGAAACTGTGGTGTGGCATCATAGGAATATACTAATCTCCCAGCCTTTGAATCATCAACATTCTCCTTGCCAACGATTTGAATAAGTCGATCTTTGAAGGTTTGCGATAACATTATTATCCTCCTTATGAATGTCTCTTTTATTAAAGATTTTTGTTTTCCATATAACCGCACAGAGTGAATTGGAACGAAAGGCACTTGACTCCTGTGGGATTAGCTGGTCAGATGAGACCCCGCAGGGAGCGAAGCGCTGAGAGGAGGCTCATCGCCAGCCCCACTGAACCTGTAGCGGAAAGAAACGGTCATTTTTTTTCCAAAACAACAAGCATTATGAAAACAACATGTTATTAATAGTATAAAAAAAAGCGAGAGGAACTCGCTATGTATTTTCAAACAAAGAAAACGTTTTAAATGTTAATTAATTTGTATATTGATCTAAAATTTGAATACTTAAATAAAGGATTGTTTGATCTTTTATGATTTTTGGATTCAACTTAGTAAGTTCTTCAATTTTTTTTATGCGATAATGCAGTGTATTAATATGTATATGCAATTGTTCAGCCGTTTCTTTTAATGATTGGTTATATTCAAAAAATGTCCTTAACGTATGCATTAGTTCCAAATCATGAAGAAGTGGGGCAATGGTTCGTTGAACGAACTCTTTTTTCGTTTCACTTCGAACATCCTCAAAAATCATTTCGAGAGTGAGTTCTTCATCAAAGGCAATCCACTGATTTTCAGTAATTGAATGAAGCGCACGTTCGGCTTTTAAAAAAGAACTTTTCAATTCCTTTGGTTCTACAATTTGTCCGATTCCGAAGGTTAATAAAAAATTATTGTTATGTTCTATTTTAATTTTCCAATCATATAACCTTTTTTTTAGCTGTTTTTTGTCTACATTAGTTGTAGCTTCAAGTAATAGCAACAAGCGGTCATTTCCCCAATGAATGAATAAGTCATTTTTCTCTTCGACAGATTCCCATTTTGGAGTAAAGTTAATCATATTTGTTTGTGTTTTAGCCTTTACCATAATCACTTGTCTGGGGACAGATAAATTAATTCCTAAAAGATCGGCACGATTGTGAAAGGTTGAATCCCATTCTCTTAATTCTAACCAGTCAAAAATAAAAGCTTCTATTGCACGGTTTTGACGATTCATTTCCTCTTTATAGAAATTTTCTTGAATAAGGAGTTCAGTCATTTTTCGTAATAATTCTGCATATGGCAAAACTTCGTCGGGATTTCCTGTTATGCCAATGACACCGACCACATTTTGACCAAAGCAAATCGGTAAATTGATCCCGGCTTTTACACCTTTTAATTTTGTCTCATCTTCTTTTGATATAATCAATCGATCCTTTTTATGGACAGTAAGGAACGCACCTTCATGAAAAAAACCGATTCTCTTCGGATTGGTACTAGCAATAATGTATCCATTCGTATCCATAATAACAATTTCTTCATTGATTAATTTTCTTACTTCTTGAATGATTTTTTTTGCAAGAATGGTTTGTAACAAAGATACTCCTCCCCAGTTTCTTCTCTTTTTTAGCATAAAGGAATTGATGTAGAAATGAAAGTAGGGCAGGAAGGGGGGGAAGGATTGTAGAATGAACCTCAAGATGAGCTTTGGAAGGGAATCTTGGTCGATAAAAAGGCTGAATGAAGCCCAAAAAGCATTATGAGGAGGAATCTTGGTCAACAAAAAGGCTGAATAAAGCCCAAGATGAGTTACGAAAAGGAATCTTGGTCAACAAAAACAAAAGGGCACGAAATAATCCGTGCCCCTACATCGACTATTACTGCATTTGGTTTCCATAAGGAAATTGGTTTGAATACCCTTGGTGCTGTTGGAAGGATTGTTGAACTTTTTGTTGCTCAGCTGCTTCAAGCTTGTACCATCCGTTTTGAAACATTAAATTAAATAACTCGCGTTGCTCATTTTGTGTTTCTGTGAATACAGATAGTAAATCTTGATATAATGCTTCATGACTTGCCTCATTCATTGCATTATTGTACGAAGCTGTCATATATTTTTCCATTGATAAAAGATCATTCACCAGATCACGGTCACTCATTCGTGGTGTTTCTGGGACAGGTGTTTTTGGATTTTGGATTTTTTGCTGATTTGACATCGTTTGTCCTCCTATTACATAAATTGCTGGCTTTGCCCGCCCGGCTGTGTTTGTAGATGAGCTTGTAAATGATTGAGTATTTTATTGTAATGATTTTGATGCATTTGTCCGCATTTTTCGAGTGCATTTTTTACTGAAGCATCTTGGCAATGCATTGCAGCAAAATGCGCTTTTTTCATCGCAAGTAAATTCCAGGAAAGCATGTCATCGATATATGAAAGATCTTTTGTAGATAAAATATCGGGTGGTTGTGGCATCGACACCTGCTGATTTTGTTGATTATAAGGTTGCTGTTGCATCATAATCCTCCTTATCTAGAAATTATTTTTTGTATTGATTATTTTGGCTATTCACTTTCCCGCCGCCATCTTCTTCAACTGTTGGACCTGCATTCCCTTTTACACTAGCTGCACTGACACCAGCCTTCGAAGGATTTTTCTTACGTCTTGCCATTTTATTCACCTCCATAATAAGTATAGATTTTCCTAACGAATGTATATTATCCTAATTCAAATTTAATAATCGGTCGTCGAATCGAATGTATTTTTAGAAAATTTATCATTTTTAGAGATTAGTAATTGATAGTTTTGGAAAAATCATTTATATTATAGATAGTAAGCTCATTCATGAGATATTTTTTTAAAAGAAAAATGAATGAGTATTCATTCAAGAAGGCATTGAAGGAGGAAATAGCATTGAGTAAAAGCATTAAAAAAGCGGCTGTCCTAGGTTCAGGAGTTATGGGATCTGGAATTGCTGCACATTTAGCGAATATTGGGATTCCAACTTTGCTATTGGATATCGTGCCCAAAGAATTATCGGACGAGGAAAAAGCAAAAGGGCTAACATTAGAAGATAAAGTTGTTCGTAATCGGTTTAGTGATCTTGCTTTAAAAAAATTGCTGAAGCAAAAGCCGGCACCGCTAACGACAAAAGAAAATCTTGCACTCATTCAAGCGGGTAATTTAGAAGATGATCTAACGAAATTATCTGAAGTTGACTGGATTATAGAAGTTGTTGTAGAGAAATTAACAATAAAAAAGAATGTTTTTGAAAAGATTGATCAACATCGTAAGCAAGGAAGCATTGTCAGCTCAAACACATCCGGGATTTCTGTAGAAGCAATGGCAGAGGGAAGATCGGATGATTTTCAAAAGCATTTCCTTGGTACCCACTTTTTCAATCCACCAAGATATTTAAAGCTTCTTGAAATTATACCGACAAAACATACGGATCCAGAAGTTTTACAATTCATGAAAGTGTTCGGTGAAGATGTTCTTGGAAAAGGCGTCGTTGTTGCAAAGGATACACCAAACTTTATCGGAAACCGTATCGGCACATACGGACTTTTAGTAACTGTTCAAGAAATGCTCAAAGGCGGGTATAGCGTTGGTGAAGTAGATTCTATAACAGGTCCGCTAATTGGTCGCCCAAAGAGTGCAACCTTTAGAACGCTAGATGTCGTTGGATTGGACACATTCATTCATGTCGCGAACAATGTGTATGAACAAGTAGATGGAAAAGAAAAGGAAGTATTTGATGTACCTGAATTTATGAAGAAAATGTTCGAAAATGGTTGGTTAGGAAGTAAAAGTGGTCAAGGCTTTTATTTGAAAAAAGGTAAAGAGATATTAGAACTTGATCCACATACACTTGAATATGAAGAACGAAAAAAGTTAAAAGCACCTTCATTAGAAATAGCGAAGCAAGTTAAAGGTTCAGCTAATAAAATGAAAGCGCTTGTTTATGCAGAGGATAAGGCAGGTTCACTACTTTGGAATATTTTTGCGCCGGTCCTCATTTACTCAGCAGAATTAGTAAATGTAATTGCGGATGATATCGTCTCAATTGACAATGCGATGAAATGGGGATTTGGTTGGAAACAAGGTCCTTTTGAGGTATGGGATGCAATCGGGGTTGAAAAATCAGTAGCGAAAATGAAAGAAAGCGGTTTGATTGTTCCAACATGGATTGAGGAAATGTTAAATAAAGGAATTACTTCTTTTTACAAAGAAGAAAATGATGAAACGACTTTTTACCACGAGGGTGAGTATAAAAAGGTAGAACAAAATCCTAAAGTAATTAATTTAAAGCAATTAAAAAATCAAGGAAAACTTATCAAGAAAAATACTGGTGCAAGCTTAATTGATTTAGGAGATGGCGTCGCATTATTAGAATTCCATTCACCTAACAATGCGATCGGTTTCGACATTATTCAAATGATCAACTATTCCGTGGATGAAGTGGCAAAAAACTATAAAGGCTTGGTGATAGGAAATCAAGGAAAGAATTTCTGTGTCGGAGCTAATTTAGCATTAATGCTTATGGAAGCACAGGATGATAACTTCTTTGAACTTGATATGGTCATCAAACAATTCCAAAATGCGATGATGAAAATCAAGTATAGTCCAAAGCCTGTTGTGACTGCACCGTTTTCCATGTCATTAGGCGGCGGGGCCGAGGTTTGTTTACCTTCCGCACACATCCAAGCAACAATGGAAACATATATGGGATTAGTTGAGTGTGGTGTAGGCTTGCTGCCAGGGGGCGGCGGAAATAAAGAACTCTATATTAAACACTTAAAGAATATGCCAAATGGCGTTGATTTTGATTTACAAAAAGTAGCAAATAAAGTATTTGAAACCATTGCAATGGCAAAAGTATCTACTTCCGCTGAGGAAGCAAGAATGAACAATTTCTTAAGTAATGCTGATGGTATAAGTGTAAATCCGGATCATCAATTATATGATGCAAAACAAGCAGTACTTGCATTGGATGCACAAGGGTATAAACCACCTGTCAGACAAAAGGTGCCAGTCGTAGGTGAAACGGGTTATGCAACATTATTATTAGGTGCAGAAGGAATGTATTTATCAGGATATATTTCTGAGCATGATTTAAAAATTGCAAAGAAAATTGCCTATGTCATTGCCGGCGGTAAAGTACCATACGGTTCAAAAGTTGATGAACAATACTTACTTGACTTAGAAAGAGAAGCTTTCCTAAGTTTAATTGCTGAACCGAAAACACAACAACGTATGCAATACATGCTTGTAAAAGGAAAACCATTGAGAAACTAAGCAAATCAATTAACTAATAGATACGAATTGCTAAATGAAAGAGGGGAATCAAATGCGTGAGGCAGTAATCGTAGCTGGTGCAAGAACGCCGGTTGGAAAAGCTAGTAAAGGGACACTTGCAAATGTTAGACCGGACGATCTAGGTGCTTTAGTTGTTAAAGAAACATTGAAGCGTGCGGGGAATTATGAAGGGAATATAGATGATTTAATTATTGGCTGTGCGATGCCGGAAGCTGAACAAGGATTAAATATGGCGCGTAATATTGGTGCATTGGCAGGCCTTCCAAATACGGTACCTGCGGTAACAGTTAACCGTTACTGTTCATCAGGCCTTCAATCAATCGCCTATGGTGCAGAAAGAATCATGCTTGGATCATCAGATACAGTACTAGCGGGTGGAGCGGAATCTATGAGTCTAGTACCAATGATGGGCCATGTTGTCCGCCCGAATGCTACTCTTGCAGAAACGGCTCCTGAGTATTATATGGGAATGGGGCATACAGCCGAACAAGTTGCACAGAAGTTCGGCGTTTCACGTGAAGATCAAGATGCATTTGCAGTAAGAAGTCACCAAAAGGCGGCAAAAGCGATCGCTGAAGGAAAATTCGCAGACGAAATCGTGCCGGTAGATGTTACACTTTGTTCTGTCGGAGCAGATAATAAATTGGTTGAGAAAAAAATTGTATTTAGTCAGGATGAAGGGGTTCGTCCTGAATCGAGTGTAGATGTACTTGGAAAATTAAGACCGGCATTCAATCTTAAAGGATCAGTAACAGCAGGAAACTCTTCTCAAACAAGTGATGGAGCAGCAGCTGTGTTATTAATGGATCGGGAAAAGGCTGTGTCACATGGACTTGCGCCGATGGCTAAATTTCGTTCATTTGCAGTAGCCGGCGTGCCTCCGGAAATTATGGGAATCGGACCGGTTGAGGCAATCCCAAGAGCATTAAAAATTGCGGGACTGGAACTATCAGATATTGGCTTATTCGAATTGAATGAAGCTTTTGCTTCTCAATCCATTCAAGTCATTCGCCAGTTAGGAATAGATGAGGAAATTGTCAATGTAAACGGGGGAGCGATTGCTCTTGGACATCCATTAGGCTGTACGGGAACAAAATTAACATTATCCTTAATCCATGAAATGAAAAGACGCAATGTTCAGTTCGGTGTTGTGACTATGTGTATAGGCGGCGGTATGGGTGCTGCAGGTGTTTTTGAATTAATCTAGAAAATTAACATCGTTTAGGAGGAAGATAAAATGACTAATCAGGCAGGTAAATTAATTAAAGGTGGAAGCTTTTTAATTGAGGATATTTCTTTTGAGCAAATGTTTACTCCAGAGGATTATTCCGATGAACAAAAAATGATCGCGAAAACAACCGAAGATTACGTAAATAATGAGGTTGTTCCACAAGTAGAATATTTGGAAAAACATGAATTTGAGCGTTCTGTTAAACTATTAAAATCTGCAGGTGATCTAGGTTTGTTAGGTGCAGATGTTCCTGAGGAATATGGCGGTTTAGAATTAGATAAAGTAAGCTCAGCATTAATTTCGGAAAAAATGGCTAAAGTCGGCGGGTTCTCCATTTCCCACGGTGCACATGTAGGGATTGGATCCTTACCAATCGTGTTATTCGGCAATGAAGAGCAAAAGAAAAAATATTTGCCATTACTTGCAACGGGTGAAAAACTGGCTGCCTATGCATTAACAGAACCAAGCTCGGGCTCTGACGCATTAGGTGCAAAAACGACGGCAAAATTAAATGAAGCAGGGACACATTATATTTTGAATGGTGAAAAACAATGGATTACTAATGCTGGATTTGCAGATGTATTTGTTGTATACGCAAAAATCGATGGGGATAAATTTTCAGCCTTTATCGTGGAACGTGAATATCCGGGAGTATCAACAGGTGCAGAAGAAAAGAAAATGGGAATTAAGAGTTCTTCGACACGTACATTAATTTTAGAAGATGCAGAAGTTCCAGTTGAAAACTTACTCGGTGAGGTTGGAAAAGGGCATAAAATTGCATTTAACATCTTAAATATTGGCCGCTACAAATTAGGTGTAGGTACAGTTGGCGGTTCAAAAAGCGCATTTGAAATTACTGTGAAATATGCAAACCAACGTAAACAATTTAAAACACCGATTTCAGCATTCAATTTAACGAAAGAAAAATTAGCAACAATGGCTTCTAAAATTTATGCAGCAGAAAGCTCTGTATACCGTACAGTAGGTCTTTTTGACGAAAGAATGAGCCATGTTGATGTAAAAGATGGCCAAGAGATTGCAAATTCAATTGCCGAATATGCGATTGAATGTTCATTAAACAAAGTATTTGGCTCCGAAGTTCTTGATTATGTAGTAGACGAAGGTGTCCAAATCCATGGTGGTTACGGCTTTATGGATGAATATGAAATTTCACGAGCTTACCGTGAT